>NZ_DATELG010000172.1:0-4088 GCF_035276905.1 Phenylobacterium sp.
CTGCCGGTCGCGCCCGGCGAGCTTGCAGCGGTGCGCGCGGCCTTCGAGGCCGCCCACCAGCGGCTGTTCGGCTTCGTCGAGCCTGAGCGGCCAGTGCGGATCGCGACGGTGGAGGCCGAGGCGGTGAACGCCCCCTCCGTCTCGCTTCGCGAGCCAGCTCCCCCGCCTGCGGGGGAGCTGGCGGCGAAGCCGGCTGAGGGCGCGCTCGGGCGCACCAGGATTTACGCCGCCGCCTGGCTCGATGCGCCGCTCGTCCCCGCCGAGGACGTCACGACTCTCGACGGCCCGGCGCTGATCATCCGGCCGGACACCCAGATCGCCGTCCTGCCGGGCTGGCGGGCGGAAGCCGGCGACAACGGCCTGATCCGCCTACTCCGCACCGGCCGCACTCAGGCCGCCGCGGTCGACCTTTCCCGTCCCGACCCGGTGACGCTGGAGCTCTTCAACCGCCGGTTCATGGGCGTGGCCGAGGCGATGGGGGCGGCGCTGGAGCGGACCGCCCACTCGGTGAACATCAAGGAGCGGCTCGACTTCTCCTGCGCCCTGTTCGACGCCGACGGCGGGCTGGTGGCCAACGCCCCGCACATGCCGGTGCACCTGGGCTCGATGGGGGCCAGCGTCCGCGCCGTCCGCGACCGCCACCCGACGCTGCGGCCCGGCGAGGCCTTCGCGCTCAACAACCCCTACGCCGGCGGCACCCACCTGCCGGACATCACCGTGGTGACGCCGGTGTTCGTGGAGGCCTCCAACGCCCCCGCCTTCTACGTCGCCGCCCGCGGCCACCACGCCGACGTGGGCGGGATGCAGCCCGGCTCCATGCCGCCGTTCTCGAAGACCATCGAGGACGAGGGCGTGATGCTGGACGCCCTGCCGATCATGCGAAAGGGCCGGTTCCTGGAGGCCGAGACCCTGGC
Source organism: Phenylobacterium sp. (assembly GCF_035276905.1). Classification (GTDB taxonomy): domain Bacteria; phylum Pseudomonadota; class Alphaproteobacteria; order Caulobacterales; family Caulobacteraceae; genus Phenylobacterium. Next base: position 915 of record NZ_DATELG010000172.1, read on the forward strand.
GGCGCTGGCCGGCGGACGGTGGCCAGCCCGGGCGCCGGCGCGCAACCTCGCCGACCTCAAGGCGCAGCTCGCGGCCTGCCAGGCGGGCGCCGCCGCCGTGCGTGGGATGATCGAGAGCTTCGGCCGCGAAACCGTCGCCCGCTACATGGTCTTCGTGCAGCAGAACGCCGAGGCCGCGGTGCGCCGGGCGCTGGGCCGCCTGAGCGACGGAGCGGCCCGCGTCCCGCTCGACGCCGGCGGCGAGATCGTCGTCGCCACCACCGTCGACGCCGCCGGGGGAAGCGCGGTGCTCGACTTCACCGCCGCCTCGGACCAGCTCGACAGCAATTTCAACGCCCCCTCGGCGATCGTCGACGCCGCCGCCCTCTACGTCTTCCGCACCCTGGTCGACGACGACATCCCGCTGAACGCCGGCTGCCTGAAGCCGCTGGAGATCCGCACGCGCGAGGGCTCGCTGCTCAGCCCGCACCCGCCTGCCGCGGTGGTCGCCGGCAACGTCGAGACCAGCCAGCACGTCGTCGACGCGCTCTATTCGGCGCTCGGCGTCATAGCCAATTCCCAGGGGACAATGAACAACTTCACCTTCGGCGACGAAGCCCGCCAGTACTACGAGACCCTCTGCGGCGGGGCCGGCGCGACCGCCCAGGGGCCCGGAGCCTCGGCCGTCCACACCCACATGACCAATTCGCGGCTGACGGACCCGGAGATCCTGGAGCGGCGGTTCCCCGTGCGGGTCGAGACCTTCCACATCCGCCGCGGTTCCGGCGGCGCGGGCCTGCACGCCGGCGGCGATGGGGCGGTGCGGCGGATCCGCTTCCTGGCGCCGATGGAGGCCGCCCTGCTCGCCTCGCGCCGGACCCATGCGCCCCAGGGGCTGGCCGGCGGCGGGCCCGGCCTGGCGGGACGGCAGCGTTTGCTCCGGGCCGACGGGACGGCTACAGAATTGCCGGGCTGCTTCTCGCTCGAGGTGCGGCCGGGCGATGCGGTCGAGATCGAGACGCCGGGAGGCGGCGGCTTCGGTCCGGTCGCCGACCCGTAGCTGAGCCATGGCAGTCGAGGTCCACCGCCGCATGATCCCGTTCGCGCTCGCCGCCAGCCTGTTCCTGACGCCCGCGGCCGAAGCCGCCGCGCCCGCCGCGGATGCGCCGGCGGCCGAAGCGCCGCTCCCAGTCGGCGCGCCGAGCGACGACTACCAGTTCGTGGCCTGGTGCTACGGGGTGCTCTCGGGCTACCTCGACCTGCACGACCAGGTGATGCCGGAGGTGACGCGCATCGAGTCCACCTGGCGCCGGCCGGGCAGCAACCTGGCCGACGACCTGAAGGTCTACGACAAGCAGCAGCACCAGGGCCACGAGGACCTCAAGCGGTTCCGGGCCGCCTTGACCGCGGCCGAGAAGGCCAGCGTCCAGCCGATCAACGCCATGGGCTCCAAGGCCGTCGCGCGCGGCCGCGGCGTGTGGAACATCTCGCCCGACGTCAGCAAGTCGCGGATCGCCCAGGAATGGATGAGCTGGAGCCTGCCGGCCCGCTGCCCGACCGCCGCGACGGCGCTGGAGAAGCGCTCGAAGCTGCTCGGGGCTTCGCTGCAGGCGAACGCCGGCGAAGGCGACGCTGCGGCGACGGCGCAGAAGAACTAGGACCGGTCAGTTCCGGCCAATGCTCGACGCGCTCGGCCTCTATCTGGTCGCGATCAACCTCGCGACCTTCGCCGCCTTCGGCCTGGACAAACGCCGCGCCGAGGCCGGCGCCTGGCGGATCCCCGAGCGGCGGTTGCTGGGCCTGGCGGCCGCGGGCGGCGCACCGGGCGCAGCGGCCGCCCAGCGCATCTTCCGTCACAAGACCCTGAAGGAGCCGTTCGCCAGCTGGCTCCGGCTTATCCTCACCGTCGAGGTGATCGCCGCGGGCTTCGCCGCCTGGCTGCTGCGCTGACCCGGCCCGATCAGGCGCTCTCGCGCATCGCCTCGACCGGAGGGGCGCTGTCCAGCCGCACCCGCAGCTTGCGCAACACCGTCAGCGCCGTCGACAGCTCCTGCGGCGTCAGCTCGGCCATCAGATCGCGGCGCAGCCCGGCGGCGACGGCGTCCAGCTGATGGATGACGGGCATGGCGGCCGGCGTCAGGACCACGACCTTGGCGCGCCGGTCGTAGGCGCAGCTGCGGCGCTCCACGAGCCCGGCTTCGCAGAGAAGATCGAGGGTGCGCACGAGCGTCGGGCTCTCGACGCCGGCGCGCTCGGCCAGGACCGTCTGGCTGAGCCCTTCCGGCGCCTGCCACAGCCAGTAAAGCGCCGCCCAGCGCGCCTCGCTGAGCCCCTGCATCTTCAGCTGTTCGTCGAGCCGCGTCCGCCAGCGCCGCGCCACCACGACGAGCTCGCGGGCGAAATCGTGAAGATCGTCTTCGGCCAACTGGTCCAACGCACGCCCGCCCTTCTCGGCCGAGTCGGGAACTCGACATATCTGTAGGTTAGCGCGGCGCGAGAACATTGCGTCAACGCAAAAAAGACGGCGCGAATGGCCGGAAATCGAAACAATCCCGACACGCGCCGCTTACCGGGCGACACCTGGAACAGGCCGGCTCGCGTCCGGGTTGGAGGGCGCCGGTCAGATGAACCAAAGCGCGAGGCCGTCGTTGAGCGACGCATTGTCCGAGCCGATGACGATGGTGGTGAGCGAGGGCGCGGTGGTCGTGCTCGGGCCCAGCGGCATCGCTGCGGCGCTGACGCCCCAGGCCGCCGAGGAATCCGCCCGGCGGCTGCTGGCCGCCGCGGAACGGGCGCGGGAGGGCGCCGACGATCAGCCCGCGGATGCGGACTGAGCGTCGGCGCGCTTCTGTCGGCTACAGGGCAGACCTGCGCCGGCGGTTGTGAAAAGCCAACCGCACAGAAGGACGTGCGTGTGACCGATTTCCTGCTCTACGGACTTGATGCGACCGGCGAGGCGGTCTTCTCCGAACAGCTCCGCGGCCAGGACCGCACGGCGCTCACAGAGATCGCCCGGACGCGGCTGCTCGACTGGCACGGCGTGGAGATCTGGGAAGGTCCTGTGTGGATGGCTCCCGCATTGCAAGGGCTGATGTGAGGTTCGGCGTAGTGGTCGGATGCAGTCTTGTGTTCGACCTGTTCGCGCGGCGCTTCGGCCGCTGGCCATGATGGTTTCCGCAGGCGAGGTCCCTATCT
>NZ_DATELG010000173.1:0-2116 GCF_035276905.1 Phenylobacterium sp.
GCTCCGGCTGGTCGGAGCCGGCCGACGGGGTCGAGCCGCCGGATTCCGCACGGGTCTCGGCGGTGCGCGCCAGCTACCACTCGGGTGACACCGTCGAGGTGCGCATCGAGGCGCCCTTCGCCGGCCAAGCCGAGGTGGTCGTGGCCAGCGACCGGCTGATCACTTCGAAGTCCGTCGCTGTGCCCAAGGGCGGCGCCACCGTGCGGTTCAAGGCCGACGCCGACTGGGGCGGCGGCGCCTATGTCCTGGCCACCGTCGTGCAGCCGCGCGATCCGGTGGCCAGCCCCAAGCCGCGGCGGGCGCCGGGCCTGGTCTACGTGCCGCTGGAGCCCCGCGGCCGCAAGCTGAGCGTCGCCCTGGAGACCCCGCAGCTGCTCGACGCCAAGGCGCCGATCCAGATCCCGCTGACGGTCAAGGGCCTGGGCGCGGGCGAGAGCGCCCATGTCACCCTGGCCGCCGTGGACGAAGGGATCCTGCAGCTCACTCACCAGAAGGATCCGGACCCGGCCGCCTGGTACTTCGGCAAGCGCGCGCTCGGCCTGGCCTACCGCGACGACTACGGCCGGCTGCTCGATCCGAACCTGGGACCCGCCGGCGCGGTCAACTTCGGCGGCGACGAGGTGGGCGGGGCGAACCTGAGCGCCGTACCGATCAAGACGGTGGCGCTGTGGTCCGGCGTGGTGACGACCGACGCCCGCGGCCGGGCCACGGTCCGCCTGCCGCCTGGCGCCTTCAACGGTCAGCTTCGGCTCGTGGCGGTGGCCTGGACCGACAAGGCGGTGGGCGCCGGTGTCGCCGACATGACGGTGCGCGAGCCGGTCGTGGCCGAGCTCGCCCTGCCCCGCTTCCTGGCGCCAGGCGACCGCGCCCAGGCGACGCTGGAGCTCGACAACGTCGCCGGGCGTGCCGGCGGCTATCGCGCCGCAGTGCTGGCCGCCGGGGGCTTCGCGGTCCCGCCGGCCAGGACCTACACGCTCGCTGGCGGCCAGCGCCTTGCCCAGACGCTGGAGATCACGGCTCCGCGCCGCACCGGCGTGGGCGCGCTGGAGCTGCGCACCACCGGTCCGGGCTTTTCGGGCGACCAGCGCTATCCGCTGCAGACCCGGCTGGGCTGGGGCCAGTCGACCAAGGCCATCACCGCCCTGCAGCAGCCCGGCGAGGCCTACACTCCGCCGCCCGGAACCCTTGCAGGCTTCGCCGCCGGCGGGGTGAGCCTGACGGTCTCCTATTCGCCGCTCCGCGGCTTCGACCCGGCGCCGATCGCCCAGGCCCTGTCGCGCTATCCTTATGGCTGCAGCGAGCAGCTAGTCTCGGCGGCCTTCCCCCTGCTCTATGCGCCGCAGCTCGGCGGGACGCCCAGGCTGCGCAGCCCAGCCGCCGACCTCTCCGCCGCCGTCGGCAAGCTGCTCGACCGCGAGGCGCTGGACGGCTCCTTCGGCCTGTGGCGCGTCGGCGACGGCGAGGCCGATCCCTGGCTCGGCGCCTACATCGTCGACTTCTTGCTGGAGGCGAGGGCCCAGGGCGTCGCCGTGCCGGACGAGGCGCTGGGCCGGGCGCTCTCGGCCATGCGCCTGGTCTCCAAGCCCGACGGCTTCAGCTCAGTCGGCTACCAGATGCAGGTCCCCTACCGGTCGGGGCCGGAGGGCAAGCAGCTGCGGGCGGAGAACGAGCGGCGCCGCAGCCGGGCGGCCGCCTACGCCCTCTACGACCTCGCCAAGGCGGGCCAGGGCGACCTGCCGCGGCTGCGCTGGTTCCACGACGTCGGCTTCAAGACCGAGCGCTCGCCGCTGGCGCGCGCCCAGGTCGGCGCCGGCCTGGCGGCTATGGGCGACCGCGTGCGCGCCCACGACAGCTTCGTCCAGGCGGTCGCGGCGCTCGGCTACAAGGACGAGAGCGACTGGTACCAGATGCCGCTGCGCGACCTGGCCGGCGTGATCGCCCTGGCCTACGAGGCCGGCGAGACCGGCATCGCCCGCAGCCTGCAGGGGCGACTGGAGAACAGCGTCCGCGCCCCCGACGCGCTGAACACCCAGGAGCAGGCCCACCTGCTGAAGGCGGCGCAGGCCATGCTGGCCGCCGCCGGGCCGATGAACATCCAGGCCTCCGGCGTGCAGCC
>NZ_DATELG010000174.1:0-2818 GCF_035276905.1 Phenylobacterium sp.
GCCATCGAGAAGCTCAGCCCCACCCGCAAGAAGGGCACGGCGATCAGCTTCCAGCCCGACCCGGTGATCTTCGGCGAGGGCTGCGCCTTCAAGCCCGCCCGCCTCTACCGGATGGCCCGCTCCAAGGCCTATCTGTTCGGCGGGGTGGAGATCCGCTGGAAGTGCGATCCCTCCCGCATCCACGACCAGACGCCGCCCGAGGCGACTTTCCGCTTTCCCAACGGCCTGGCCGACTTCCTGGGCGAGCGGGTCAAGGACATCGAGACCGTCACCCCCGAGCCCTTCGCCGGCCGCTGGGAGCGGCCCGGCGAAACCGGCAAGGTCGAGTGGGCCATCACCTGGACTCCCGCCGGCTTCGGCGAGGCCGACGGCTTCATGCAGTCCTACTGCAACACCGTGCCCACGCCCGAGGGCGGGACGCACGAGTCCGGCCTGCGCGCGGCGCTGACGCGGGGCCTGAAGCAGTACGCGGAACTGACCGGCGAGAAGCGCGGCGGGCTGATCACCGCCGAGGACGTGGTGGCCCAGGCCGGCGCCCTGATCAGCGTCTTCATCGCCAACCCCGAGTTCCAGGGCCAGACCAAGGAGAAGCTCTCCACCGCCGAGGCCCAGCGGCTGGTCGAAAAGGCGCTGGCCGACCCGTTCGACCACTGGCTGACCGCCCAGCCGAAGGCCGCCAGCGCGCTCCTGCAGTTCGTCATCGAGCGCGCCGAGGAGCGGCTGAAGCGCCGCAAGGACAAGGAGGTCGCCCGCGCCAGCGCCACCCGCAAGCTGCGTCTTCCAGGCAAGCTGGCGGATTGCTCCGGCAACGCCATCGACGGCGCCGAGATCTTCCTGGTCGAGGGCGACAGCGCCGGCGGCTCGGCCAAGCAGGCGCGCGACCGCAAGACCCAGGCGATCCTGCCGCTGCGCGGCAAGATCCTGAACGTCGCCTCCGCCTCGCTCGACAAGACCGGCGGCAACAAGGAACTGGCCGACCTGATGCTGGCGCTGGGCGTCCAGGGCGGATCGAAGTTCAAGGAAGAGGATCTGCGCTACGAGCGCGTGATCATCATGACCGACGCCGACGTCGACGGCGCCCATATCGCCAGCCTCCTGATCACCTTCTTCTACCGCACCATGCCGGACCTGATCCGCTCAGGGCGGCTGTTCCTGGCCCTGCCGCCGCTCTATCGCCTGAGCCACGGCGGCAAGGCCGTCTACGCCCGCGACGACGCCCACCGCGACGAGCTGCTGGCCACCGTCTTCAAGGGCAAGAAGCCGGAGATGAGCCGCTTCAAGGGCCTGGGCGAGATGATGCCGGCGCAGCTGAAGGAGACCACCATGGACCCCGCGCTGCGCACCCTGGCCCGCGTCACCCTGCCCCGCGCCGAAGAAGCGGTCGCCGACCTCGTCGAGGCGCTGATGGGCAGGAAGCCCGAACTGCGCTTCCGCTTCATCCAGGAGAACGCCGAGTTCGCCGCGGCGGATCTGGACGTCTGACTCCCTCCCAGAACCTCATTCGGCGGCAAGCGTTGACTTGCTTGCGGCTGAACGTATGTTCCGGCGCGCGCGGCGATCTCCGTCCGCGCGGCCGCGGGAACGCCAGCCGCCTCATTCGAGGATCCGGCGGGCCCCCGCTTTTATCGTAACCAATGACCGAATTTTCCGAACTGGGCCTTTCGCCGGCGACCCTTCAGGCCGTCGCAGACACGGGCTACACCACGGCGACGCCGATCCAGGCCGAGGCGATCCCCGTCGCCCTGCAGGGCCGCGACGTGCTGGGCATCGCCCAGACCGGCACCGGCAAGACCGCCGCCTTCACCCTGCCGATGATCGACCGCCTGGCCGCCGGCCGCGCCAAGGCGCGCATGCCGCGCGCGCTGGTGATCGCGCCGACGCGCGAGCTGGCCGACCAGGTGGCCGCCTCCTTCGAGAAGTACGCCAAGGGCCAGAAGCTTTCCTGGGCGCTGCTGATCGGCGGCGTCTCCTTCACCGACCAGGAGCTGAAGCTCGACCGCGGCGTGGACGTGCTGATCGCCACCCCGGGGCGCCTGCTCGACCACTTCGAGCGCGGCAAGCTCTTGATGACCGGCGTGCAGATCATGGTCGTCGACGAGGCCGACCGCATGCTCGACATGGGCTTCATCCCGGACATCGAGCGCATCTTCAAGCTGGCCCCGCCGAAGAAGCAGACCCTGTTCTTCTCGGCGACCATGCCGCCGGAGATCACCCGCCTCACCAAGCAGTTCCTGAACGATCCGCAGCGGATCGAGGTGGCCAAGCCCGCCACCACCGCCGAGACCATCCACCAGCACCTGGCGCGCATCCCCACGTCCGATCCGAAGGCCAAGCGGACGGCGCTCAGGAGCCTGATCGAGCGCAGCGAGGTCAACAACGGCATCGTCTTCTGCAACCGCAAGTCCGAGGTCGACATCGTCGCCAAGTCCTTGCAGAAACACGGCTTCGACGCCGCCGCCATCCACGGCGACCTGGACCAGCAGACGCGCATGCGGACTCTCGAGAGCTTCCGGCAGGGCACGTTGAAGCTGCTCGTCGCCTCGGACGTCGCCGCCCGCGGGCTCGACGTCCCGGCCGTCAGCCACGTCTTCAACTACGACGTGCCGCACCACGCCGACGACTATGTGCACCGGATCGGCCGGACCGGCCGCGCCGGCCGCCTGGGCGAGGCCTTCATGATCGTCACGCCGAACGACGCCAAGAACCTCGACAAGGTGCTGAAGCTGATCGGCAAGATCCCTGACGAGGTCGTCCTCGACCTCGACTGGGCGAACATCAAGGACGAGCCGCGCCGCGACCGCCCGGGGCGCGGGCGCGA
>NZ_DATELG010000175.1:0-3119 GCF_035276905.1 Phenylobacterium sp.
CCCGGCGGAAACCCGGGCGGCGGCGGCCCCGCCTTCGCCCACGCGGCCGAAGCGCATGGCGCCAACACCGGCTGGCATGGCGGCGGTGGCCCGCACGGAGGCGGTGGCGGAACCGGCCACGCTCCAGGTGGCGGCGCGCCCGGCGGCCAAGGCCACGGCGGTGGGAACCGTGGCGGCGACAAGGCCGGCGGCCACGGCCACGACCACTGACGCTTGGATCCCGGGCGCCTAGTCCCGCAGGCTCCGCGCCAGGATCTCCAGGGTCAGCCGGGCCGCCTGGCGGGTGGCGTCCTGCTCGCCGCGCTCGAAGGTGACCAGGCCCGCTTCGAACAGCTGATCGATTTCCTCGGTCGTCAGCACCCCTTTGCGCTTGAGAGTAGAGAGCACACCCACGATGATCGCATGCAGGGCGGCCAGCATGCCGGCGCGTTCGGCTTCGGGTGAAATCGCCTCGTCCATAGCAGGGCCTCCTGAACCACGCTGTCAGGCGCAGTTCATCTGGATCGCCCTACGAGTCCAGTGCGCCGGCGACGGGACCCGGCGATCAGAGCGAGGGTCTGTGTTGCAAGCGGTCACGCCATCCCAGCGCCATGCGCGGTCGAGCCGGATCTCCGCCCTCAGGCTTCTCGCGCGCGCCGCCGTGGCGAGCTACGCCTGCTTCGCCGGCCTGAACGCCCAGGCCGCAGAGCCCGGCGCGGTCTCCGCGGCCTTCGGCAACACCGTGATCTCCAGCTATCCCGACGGCACCTCGCAGAAGATCTGGCTGCACGCCGATGGCACCTGGAACGGCGTCTCGCGCCGCAACGCCCCGCTGGCCGGCAAGTGGACGCTGCGCGGCGACAAGGTGTGCATGCGGCAGACGGCGCCGCCCACCCTGCCGATCAGCTACTGCACGCCGATCCCGGCGAGCAGCCAGCCGGGCGCGCAGTGGGCCGGCCGCGACGTCGCCGGCCGCGCGATCACGCTTTCGCTGATGAAGGGCGTGCCCTCGCAGTACCAGACCGCCGCCAACGGCGAGGCGAGCGCCGCGCGCTGAGCCGGCTACGCCCGCCTGACCTCCACCGTCAGGTGCGACAGTCCCGCCAGGCCGTCGAGCCGCGCCCGATAGGCTTCCACCGGCGCCGGCGCCTCGTCGGCGACCACGGCGATGGCGGCGTGGTGGCCCGGGCCCAGCCGCCAGACGTGCAGGTCGACCACCCGCGCGCCTTCCACCTGCAGCCGCTTGCGGATCTCGTCGGCCAGCACCGGCGCGGGATTGACGTCGAGCAGGGCCGCCCCGGTCCGGCGGATCAAGCTGTAGGCGAACTGCGCCACCAGGCCCGCGCCCACCAGCCCCATGAGCGGATCGGCGAAGCTCCAGCCGAACCTCTGGCCGGCGAAGAGGCCCGCGATCGTCAGGCCTGAGATGATGGCGTCCGCCGACAGATGCAGGTGCGCCGCCGACAGGTTGAGGTCGCCGTCGTGGTCGTGATGGCCCTCCGCCGCCCGGGCCGGCCTCAGGAGCCAGACGCAGACCAGCGTCACCACAAGGCCCGCGGCGGCCAGCGGGATCGCCGAGCCGTAGTCGACCGCTTCCGGCTGGAACAGCCGCTGCACGCTCTCGACCGCGATGGTCACCGCGGTCACCGCCAGCACCACGGCGTTGGCGAAGCCCGCCAGATAGCCGACCTTGCCGGCGCCGAAGGCGAAGCGGGCGTCTCCAGCCAACCGTCTGGCGAGCCAATAGGCGCCGGCGGCGGTCAGCAGCACCGCCACGTGGGCGGCCATGTGCAGGCCGCTGGCGGTGAGCGCCATGGAATGGAACAGCCGGCCGCCGGCGAGCTGGGCGGCGAGCGTGACCGCGCAGACGCCCGCGACGATCCAGGTCCGCCGCTCGTTGCGGGCGTGGTCGGCGCCCAGATAGGTCCGGTCCTTGCGGAATGCGTCCAGCTCGCGCCGCGCATCGCCGGTCGAGTCTGGGGCGGTGGGGGCGGATCGGACGGCGCTCAACATCTGGGCGTTACTTTATAACAGCACATCTTGGAAACAAGCCGCTTCATAAGTTCCGCTGCGGCCCTTAGATGGGAGCCATGACCGACAAGACGCCCGTCACCGTGCTCACCGGCTATCTCGGCGCCGGCAAGACCACCCTCCTCAATCGCATCCTCTCCGAAGACCACGGCAAGCGCTACGCCGTGATCGTCAACGAGTTCGGCGAGGTCGGCATCGACAACGACCTGATCGTCGGCGCCGACGAAGAGGTCTTCGAGATGAACAACGGTTGCGTCTGCTGCACGGTGCGCGGCGACCTGATCCGGGTGCTCTCGGGGCTGATGAAACGCAAAGGCAAGTTCGACGCCATCATCGTCGAGACCACCGGCCTGGCCGACCCTGGCCCGGTCGCCCAGACCTTCTTCGTCGACGAGGACGTCAAGGCCAAGACCCAGCTGGACAGCGTCACCGCCGTGGTCGACGCCAAACACCTGCCGCTGCGGCTGGCGGACTCCAAGGAAGCGATCGAGCAGATCGCCTTCGCCGACCAGATCATCCTCAACAAGACCGACCTGGTCTCCGAGGACGAGCTCGGCGAGGTGGAGTCTGCGATCCGCACCCTGAACCCGCTGGCGCCGATCCACCGCGCCCAGAGGTCGAACGTGCCGCTGGAGACCATCCTCGGCCGCCACTCGTTCGACCTGGAGCGGATCACCAGCCTGGAGCCGGACTTCCTCAACCCGGCGCACGGCGAGCCCGGCCACGTGCACGACGCGCACTGCGACCACCATCACCACGACCATGACCATGACCATGACCATGTGCACGACGAGCACTGCGGCCATGACCACCACCACGATCATGGCCACGGGCGCATCCACGACCACGTGGCCGAGTCCGGCATCCGCGGCGTCTCGCTGACCAGCGACAAGCCGCTGCACGCCAATCGCTTCACCGCCTGGCTGAACAACGTGCTGCAGACGCAAGGGCCCGACATCCTGCGCGCAAAGGGCATCATGGACATCGCCGGCGAGAAGCGCCGGCTGGTGTTCCAGGCCGTGCACATGATCCTGGAGGGCGACTTCCAGGCCGAGTGGCGCGACAGCGAGCGGCGCTACTCGCGCATGGTGCTGATCGGCCGCAACCTC
>NZ_DATELG010000176.1:0-9785 GCF_035276905.1 Phenylobacterium sp.
TCGACCTGCCGGGCGCCCAGCGCGACGCTTCCGACCTCGGCGACTTGGTGCGCGCCGCGCCGATCGGCCTGCCTGGCCTCTCCGAGCCCGAGGCGATGCGCCACTACGTGCGCCTGTCGCAGAAGAACCACGCCATCGACCTGGCGCTCTATCCGCTGGGTTCGTGCACCATGAAGCACAACCCGCGGCTCAACGAGAAGATGGCCCGGCTGGCCGGCTTCGCCGACCTGCATCCGCTACAGCCGGCCTCGACGACCCAAGGGGCGCTGCACTTGATGGACCGGCTGGCCCACTGGCTGAAGACCCTGACCGGCATGCCGGCCGTGGCGCTGTCGCCCAAGGCCGGCGCCCACGGCGAGCTCTGCGGCCTCTTGGCCATCAAGGCCGCGCACGAGGCGGCCGGCCACGGCGAGCGCCGCCGCGTGCTGGTCCCCTCCTCCGCCCACGGCACCAACCCCGCCACCGCCGCCTTCGTCGGCTACTCGGTGCAGGAGATCGCCCAGACCGAGGACGGCCGCGTCGACCTCGCCGATCTCGCCGCCAAGCTGGGGCCTGACGTCGCCTGCATCATGGTGACCAACCCCAACACCTGCGGCCTGTTCGAGCGCGACATCCTCGAGATCGCCCGGCTGACCCACGAAGCCGGGGCCTACTTCTATTGCGACGGCGCCAACTTCAACGCCATCGTCGGCCGCGTGCGGCCGGGCGACCTGGGCGTCGACGCCATGCACATCAACCTGCACAAGACCTTCTCCACGCCGCATGGCGGCGGCGGGCCGGGCGCGGGCCCGGTGGTGCTGTCGGCCGCGCTGGCGCCCTTCGCGCCGGTCCCCTGGCTGACGCACGGCCCCGAGGGTCTCTCGCTGACGGAGGACGCCGCGGGCGACGCCGCCCAGGCCTTCGGCCGGATGTCGGCCTTCCACGGCCAGATGGGAATGTACGTGCGCGCCTACGCCTATATGCGCAGCCACGGCGCCGACGGCCTGCGCCAGGTCGCCGAGGATGCGGTGCTGAACGCCAACTACGTCAAGGCCCGGCTGTCGGACGTCATGACGCCCGCCTTCCCGGAAGGGCCGTGCATGCACGAAGCGCTGTTCGACGACGCCTGGCTGGAAGGGACCGGCGTCACCACCCTCGACTTCGCCAAGGCGATGATCGACGAGGGCTTCCACCCGATGACCATGTACTTCCCGCTGGTGGTGCATGGGGCGATGCTGATCGAGCCCACCGAGACGGAGTCCAAGCGCGAGCTCGACCGTTTCTGCGAGGCGCTGCGGGCGCTGGCCCAGGCCGCGGCGTCCGGCGACGTGGAGCGGTTCAAGGCCGCGCCCCGATTGGCTCCGCTCAGGCGGCTGGACGAGACCCTGGCGGCCCGCAAGCCGCGGCTGGCGTGGCGTCCGGAACCCACCGCTGTGGCGCCGGCGCCATGTGCTGCGGAATAGTTCGGCTCGAACATAAATTAACCGGACCTTGTCTTTACGACTCCCCTGCCCGCTCACATATCTGAGAGGGCGCGGTTCCGGCGCGATCTTCCCCTCACGCCGCCCGCGCGATCCCAGGTTGCGCCAGTGTCCTTCGCTATGCCCTCATTGCGCGTCGCGCGCGCCTCAGACGAATTCGCCCGCGAGCTCGTGGCGAAGATCAGCCGCTTCCTGCTGCTGACGCTCGGCGGGATCGTGATGCTGGCCGGCCTGATCCTGGCGCCGCTGCCGGGCCACATCGGCCTGCCGCTGCTGGTCATCGGGCTGATGGTCGTGCTGCGCAACTCCTTCGCGGCGAAGCGCCAGTTCGTCCGTATCCAGCGCGCACATCCCAAGATGGTGTTCCCGATCCGCCGGCTGATGCGCCGCGAGCCGGAGATCGTGCTCGTGTTCTGGCAGCAGTACCTGCGCGTCGAGCGCCTGGTGCTGCCCAGGCGCGTGCGCTTCGCGGTCAAGACGCGGCGTCATCTGAAGCTCAAGTGGCGGGCGCGGATCGGCTAAGGCGGAATTCGCCCCGCCTTTTTCTTCCGAGCTTCGGAAGACCGAAGATGTGAGGAGGAAAATCCTCGCATATCTCCGATACGGAGAAAGACTGTGCTCGATGTGCTGAAAATCGAGCTATTCTGCTCCCCGCACATAAGGCTTCGGGAGGACCGATGAACCGACGCGCCCTGCTGCGGAGCGCCTCCGCCGCCATTTCCTTCGCCGTGCTGCCGCGACTGGCGTCCGCCGAGACCGCCCCCAAGAGCGCCTTCGCGGCCTTGCGCGACCGCTACTTCCTGCAGGCGTTGAAGCTCAATCCGGTGAGCGCCACCTATCTCGGCGGCGACGGCTACAGCCCAAAGCTGGCGGACATCAACGGCCGCTTGCGCGACTACAGCCCCGCGGCGCTGGCCCGCGAGGCCGACTTCTATCGCCAGATCCTCGCGGCCGACCAGGCGATCGATCCCGCCGGCCTCTCGGGCCAGGAACAGATCGACCAGCAGATGCTGCGCGCCCAGGTCGGCTACATGCTGCACCAGCTGGACCGGCGCTATCAGGAGCGCTGCCTCGACACCTATATGGCCGAGCCGTTCCGCGGCGTGGACTGGCAGATCCAGCAGATGACCGAGCTGGGCGCCGGCGTTCTCGGCACGCCGGCGGAATGGGCGCTGGTCGTGACCCGCGTGCGGGCGATCCCCGCCTTCCTTGCGACCGCCAAGGCCAACCTCGCCGCCGGCGCCGCCAGCGGCGCCCGCCCCGACTGGCGGATGGTGCAGCGCGACGGGATCGATGCGGCGATCAGCGCCGCGGCCTATTTCCGCAAGACCCTGCCCGACCAGGCCTCGGGCTACATCGGCGGCCGGGCGTTCGACGCGTCCCTGCTGGGCGAGCTGAAGCCCGCCGGCGAGACGGCGGCCAAGGCGTTCGAAGACTTCGCCGCCTTCCTGCGCCAGACCTATCCGACGACGGACAAACAGGATCGCTTCGCGATCGGCGAGGCCGAGTACGCCTGGCGCCTGGGTCATAACCTGCGCCAGACGCGCACCACCGGCGAGCTCTTCGCCTATGGCCATCAGCAGGTCGCGCTCTACCAGGGCAAGGTCTACGCCGTCGCCCAGGAAGTGGCCGCAGCCGCAGGCCTCGAGCTTCCCTTCGGCGGCGCGGAGGAGAAGAACGCCTCGGTCCGCAAGGTGATGGAGCACCTTGGCCACGACTCGCCGAAGTCCGACGACGAGCTGCTCGCCTGGTACGTCGAGACCGGCCGCCGGGCGGTGCAGTATGGCCGCGACCACAAGCTTTTCGACGTGCCGCAGACCTACCGCCTCGACGTCGTGCCCACGCCCAAGGTGCTGAGCTCGGCGGTGGACGCGGCCTACTATCCGGCGCCGACCTTCAAGGCTTCGGGCGTGGGGCGCTTCTACCTCACGCCGACCGGCAACGATCCGGCGGCGCTGCGCGAGAACAACCGCGCCTCGGTCGCCGACACCGCCGTGCACGAGGGCTTTCCCGGCCACGACTGGCACTACAAGTACATGACCGAACACGCCCGCGAGATCAGCAACGTCCGCTGGTTCACCCCCGGCGCGGTCGAGGACTCCTCGTCGATGTGGGAGGACAGCCTGCCGACCGAGGGCTGGGCGCTCTACGCCGAGGAGCTGATGAGCGAGCCCGCGCCTGGCCGGCCGCACGGCTTCTACGACGCCGCCGAGCACCTCTACGAGCTGCAGGGACAGTTGCTGCGCGCCGTAAGGGTGGTGGTCGACGTGGGCGTCCACACCGGTCGGATGAGCTATGACGAGGCGGTCGACTACTTCAACGCCAACGTCGACTTCGTGCCCGGCGCCCGTACCCGCGCCGCGACCGACCCGGCCGCGCGCGCCGTCTTCGACCGGGCCGAGAAGGCGATCTACCGCTATTCCAAGTGGCCGACCCAGGCGATCACCTACAACCTCGGCAAGGCCGCGATCATCGAGCTGCGCGAGGCCTACAAGGCCGCCCGCGGCCCGGGCTACCAGGCCAAGGAGTTCCACGAGCGCTACATGCGCCTAGGCCCCGTGCCGCCGCCGCTGATGCGCGAGGAACTGCTGCGCCAGGCGAAGGCGGCGGCAAAGGAGACCCCGGCCTGAGGGGGCGCTTCTGCGCTTGGGAACCGAACCGCCACTTCCGCGCTCAACGCACCTCAGTAGTGGCAGGTGCCTGAAATGGTGGCTAAAAGTCCCGCGTCCGCCGCAGCTCCCCTGAGCTACACCGGCGTCTTCTCCTTCGGCGACAGCCTCGTCGATCCCAGCAACGACCTGAAGGCCGCCGAAAAGCTCGGATCCTTCCCCTTCGTCAACGTGCCGGACGGCGCGCCGACCGCCGCCAACGGCTATTTCCTCGGACGCTTCACGGACGGCTACAACTTCGCCGACCTGGTCGCCAACAAGCTGCTGGGCACAGCGACGCAAGCGACCTTCCCCTACGGCGTCGCGGGCTCCCTGCTCGGGATCCCGATCAACGGCGCCCGGCCGGATGGCGACAACCTGAGCTTCGCCTACGGCGGCGCCACCGTCGGCTCGGCCGGCAGCCCCGCGCCGTCGCTGCACGACCAGGTCCAGATCTACAAGGACTTCGACGTCCACACGAACGGGCTCTACCTCGTCTCGATCGGCGCCAACGACGTGCTGCACCTCGTGCCGACCGGCGGAACCCCGGTGACGGGCGCGGCGGCGGACCAACAGCTCCAGGCCATCGCCTCAGGCATCGCCCAGGAGGTCCAGGCGCTCATCTCCCGGGGCGTGCAACACGTGGTCGTGGCCAATGCGCCCGATGTCAGCGTGACCCCGGCCTACACCGGCGCCGCCGACGAGGCGGCCCGGCGAAGCCTGCTGGCGCAGTACGTCCACACCGTCAACGCCGACCTGCAGGCGGACCTGAACGGCATCGCCCTGCCGGCCGGCTCTACGATCCTCGACTACAACTTCCAGGCCTATACCGACGCGGTGGTGGCCAATCCGGCGGCCTATGGCTTCAGCAACGTCACCGACGCGCTGAAGGTCGTGCAGCCCGTGAACCCGGACGGGACGGGCGGCGGCTATCTGTTCTTCGACAAGCTGCACCCGACGGCCCAGGCCCACGCCCAGATCGCCTCGGAGATCCTTTACCAGCTGGCCAATCCGGGCGGCGCCGCCCACGACTGGACCGCAGCCCCCGCGATCGGCGCCCAGGCCGCCTCCACCATCGGCCTGCACGGCGCCTCGGACTTCCTCGTCTCGCTGGCGGCCGGCCAGACCTATGTCGTCGACGCGCTGGGCGTCAGCACCGCCAGCGGCACACTGTCCGATCCGACGGTCCGCGTGCTCGACGCGTCCGGCGCAGTGGTCGCCGAAGGGGACGACGGCGGGATCGGCCTCAACACCCATCTGCAGTTCACCGTCTCGGCCACCACCAACTACACGATCGAGGTCGGCGGGGTCGGCGTGACCGCCGGCAGCTTCAAGCTGCAGGTCGAGGGCCCGTCCGGGACCAACCTTTTGACCTCCGGCCTGCTGCAGGGCTCCGACATCTCCGTGCCCGGCGACGCCGGGAACAACACCCTCGTGGCGCTTTCGGGAACGAACGTGCTGTTCGGCGCCGACGGGAACGACTCGATCACCGGCGGCACAGGCTTCGACCGGGTCAACGGCAACAAGGGCGACGACGTCATCCTCGGCCACTCCCTGACCGGGGACTGGCTGCTGGGCGGCCAGGGAAACGACGTGGTCAACGCCTTCCAGTCGACCGGCCACAACATCCTGAACGGCAACCTCGGCGCCGACACCCTGTTCGGGGGCGTCGGCGGCGACACGTTGCGCGGCGGCCAGGGCGACGACACGATCACGGGTGGCGCGAGCGGCGACTGGCTGTCGGGCGACCTCGGCGACAACACCCTCACCGGCGGCGGCGGAGCCGACACCTTCCACGCCGGGGGCGGCATCGACCATGTGGCGGACTTCAGCCTCGCCCAGGGCGACCGCGTCCAGCTCGACGCCGGCGAAACCTACACGGCCAATCAGGTCGGCGCGGACACGGTGATCAACCTCTCCGGCGGCGGGCAGATGGTGCTGGCCAATGTCCAGCTGAACACCCTGACGGACGGTTGGATCTTCAACGCTTGAGCTCCGCATAGCAAAAAGCCCCGGGGGCGAACTCCGGGGCTTCTTTCTTGTCAGCGGAGGCGAAGCGGCTACTGCAGCTTGCCCGCGATCTGGCCGATGGCGGCGTCGACCAGCGGGTCCGCCTTGGCGCCGGCGAGGCGCTGGACGAGCACGCTTTCGGCGGCCTGGGCGGCGATGTCCGCGGCCGCGGCCTTGACCTCGGCGGCGGCCTGGGCCTCAGCGGTGGCGATCTTGCGCTCGGCGACCTGCTGCCGGCGGGCCAGGCTTTCCTCAAGCTTGGCCTTGGCGTCGGCCTCGAGCCGCTTGGCCTCGGCCTGGGCCTGCGCCAGCATCTCGCGGGCGTGGACCTCGGCTTCGGCGCGCTCGGCCTTCAAGGTGTCGAGCAGGCGCTGGGCCTCCTCGCGGATCCGGGCCGCCTCGTCCAGGTTGGCCTGGATGGCCGCGGCCTGGCCGTCGAGCGCCGCCCCGATCTTCTGCGGCGCCTTGGCCAGGAAGATCACGATGCCCAGGAAGGTGAGCAGGCCGATGAAGACCCAGAACTCGGCTTCCGCGGGATTCAGGAATTCGGGCATCAGGCCACTCCTTCCGGCGTGCGGGCGGCGAGCGCGGCGTCCACCTCGGCGCGCGAGGGCGCGGCTCCGGTGAGCTTGGCGACGATCGCCTCGGCGGTGTCCGCGGCGATCTGGCCGACGTTGGCCATGGCCGCGTCACGCGTGGCGCGGATCCGCTCCTCGGCCTTGTCCAGCTGGGCCTTGAGACGCTCGTCCTCGGCGGCCTGGCTGGCCGCCATCTCGGCCTGGGCCTTGGCCTTGGCGTCGGCGGCGACGCGCCGCGCCTGGGCGCGCGCGTCCTCGATCTCAGCCTTGGCGGCCGCGGCCTGGGCGTCGGCTTCGGCCTGGACGCGCCGCGCCTGCTCCACCGCATCGGCGATGGTCTGGGCGCGGGTGTCCTGGATCCGGCGCAGGCGCGGCACGAAGACCTTCGCCATCAGCGCGTACAGGATTGCGAACGTGATCAGCAGCCAGACGATCTGGCCACCCCAGTATTCGAACCTGAATTGCGGCAGCCCGCCGCTCTTGTGCGGTTGCTCGCTGGTCGCCGTCGTGGGGGCGGCTCCGGGCTTTTCGCCCGCCGGCTGAGCAACCGTCTCGGTGTTGGTTTCGGCGGCCATAAGGCTTCGTCGATCCTAAGACGGCGAGGCGGGAGAATTCTCCCGCGCTCGCTGAGCGGCGATCAGGAGAAGAGGATGAGCAGGCCGAGCACGAAGGCCAGGATGCCCAGGGCTTCGGTCAGAGCCGCGCCCAGGATCAGGTTGGTGAACTGGCCGCCGGCGGCCGACGGGTTGCGGGTCGCGCCTTGCAGGAAGCCCGAGAAGATGACGCCCACGCCGACGCCCGCGCCGATCATGCCGAGGGTCGCGAGGCCCGCACCGATGTACTTAGCCGCAGCCGGATCCATGTCTTTTAGTCCCGTTTGGTTATGAGAGTTGAGGTTGTTCTAGAGTTCGGCCGTCAGTGGTGATGGCCGAGGTTCACCACGTCGTTGAGATAGACGCAGGCGAGAACCGCGAAGACGAAAGCCTGCAGGAACGCCACCAGGAACTCCAGCGCGGTGAGGGCCACCACGCCGCTGAGCGCCAGCGCCGCGGCCGGGTAGCCGAGCAGGGCCACGCCGCCGCCGGCCGCCAGCGCGCCCAGCGAGACGACGAAGCCGGCGAACACCTTCATCGCCACGTGGCCGCCCAGCATGTTGCCGAACAGACGAAGGGCGAGGGTGACCGGGCGGAGCAGGAACGAGATCACCTCGATCGGCGTGACCAGGATCAGCATGTACCAGGGCACGCCCGAGGGCACGAACAGCTTGAAGAAGCCGAGGCCGTTACGCGCGAAGCCGACGATCAGCACCAGGAGGATGGTGATGGCCGCGAGCGTCGCGGTGACCGCCAGCTGCGAGGTGGCGGTGAACACCAGCAGCAGGCCCAGGAAGTTCATCACCAGGACGAACAGGAAGATCGAGAAGACGAAGGGGAAGAACTTGCGCCCCTCGTGGCCGATGATCCCCACCGCCAGATTGTCGATGTAGCTGAAGACGCCCTCGCCGACCACCTGCAGGCGACCCGGCACGACCTTCGGGCTCGAGGTCACCAGCGCCATGAACGCGACCACCAGGCCCGCGGCCAGGGTCATCGCCAGGGTCGAGTTGGTGAACGCCATGTCGATGGTCCCGATCCCCGGCAGGGTGAAGTCGGGCAGATCCACGATCTTGTGGATCTCGAACTGGTGCATCGGGTCGGCCATGCCGCCTCGAACTCCTTTAAAGGTCGTCGCCGCCGTCCTCGGGGCCGGGGTCCTTGGGCGGACCCCATTCCTGGGCGGCCTCGGCGCTCATCCGCTGGGCCGAGCGCACGGCCAACCAGACGGACACGCCGAAGCCCACCAGGACCCCGATGATCATTCCCCAAGGCCCCGTCTTGGCGATCGCATCGACCGCCCAGCCGAATCCCAACCCTACGAACACCCCGCCGAGAAGCAGGCCCAGCAGGCGATAGCCGTAGCTATGCGCCTGGGCGCCCAGGTCGCGCGGCGTCTGGGTCGTGCGCGCTTCCAAGGCGCCGGCCCTCTGCTGGAGGCGACGGATCGCCTCTTCACGCGTCTCTTCCGGGGGCGGCATGCGTCGCTCAGTCATCCAGGCGACCACGACGTCGCCGCGGCGGGTCTTCGAAAGTCGCGCGGAACCTATAGAGCGAGATGCTGTGCGTCAAGGCTAGGCAGATACGGGATATCTATCTGTTTTTGCTTGTGTTTATGGCCATATGCACGATCTGACGCACGCGCGGCGCTACAGCGATGAAATACGCGGCTCGCAATTGCGGCGCTGGGGCTGGAACCGCTCGCGCCTTGGCTTCGCCTGGCGCCGAACGTCCTCTTACTGCGCGGCCATCGCCTCCGCCTGGCGCAGGTCGACCGACACCAGTTGCGAGACGCCGCGCTCGGCCATGGTCACGCCGAACAGCCGGTCCATCCGCGCCATGGTCACCGGGTTGTGGGTGATGGCGATGAAGCGGGTCTTGGTCCGGGTCGCCATCTCGTCAAGCATGTTGCAGAAACGGTCGACGTTGGCGTCGTCGAGCGGGGCGTCGACCTCGTCGAGCACGCAGATCGGCGCCGGCTGGGCGAGGAAGACGGCGAAGATCAGCGCCGCGGCGGTCAGCGCCTGCTCGCCGCCGCTCATCAGGCTCATCGCCGCCAGACGCTTGCCCGGCGGACAGGCGAAGATCTCCAGCCCCGCCTCCAGCGGATCGTCCGATTCGACCAGCCGCAGCTCCGCCTGGCCGCCCTCGAACAGGGTGGCGAACAGGGTCTTGAAATGCTCGTTGATGATGTCGAAGGCGGCGATCAGCCGGTCGCGGCCCTCGCCGTTCAGTTCGTCGATCCCCTGACGCAGCCGCGCGATGGCGCCGGTGAGGTCGGCGCGTTCGGCGTGCATGGTCTGCAGCCGCGCCGAATGCTCGGCGGCCTCCTCCTCGGCGCGCAGGTTGACCGGACCGATGCCGTCGCGCTGCCGCTCCAGATTATAGAGGTGGGCTTCCATGCCGCCGGCGTCGGTCGGGATGGCCACCGCCTCGTCGGCCAGCTGGCGGGCCAGTTCCTGCGGCTCGATGCGGGCGGTCTCGCGGATCTGGGCG
>NZ_DATELG010000177.1:0-14234 GCF_035276905.1 Phenylobacterium sp.
TGAGGGCCTGCGGTGCGAACGTCTGCGGGCTGAGCGCCACCGCCGCGCGCGCGGGCTGCGGATCGGCCGGAGCCTCGGCCGCGGGCCGGTCCTGCGGCCCCTGCACCAGCACCACCCCGGCCGCACCGACGCTAAGGAAGGGCGCGCCGCCGGCCACCAGGATGGCGGTCTGCAGGGTCGAGCTCGGCGCGCGGCGCGGGCGCATGCCGAAGAGGCCGGCCCCGAATGGCGCGGGCTTGCCGGCCTTCCAGCTCGCCTTGGCCTTGACCGACATCCGCTCGGACCGGTCGGAGGGCGCTGCGGCGCGCGCCGCCGCCCTGGCCTCCTCGATCACCTCGCGCGTCGACAGCGCCGGCCGGACCTCGGCGTCGGCCGGCGGCTCGGGCTGGTCGAGGCCGAACAGGTCCTCCTCCGGCTCCGGGATCGGCGCGAAGGCGTCGCCGGCGTCGAAGCTGAACCGCGCCGGCGCGAAGGCCCGCGGCGCCGGCGGCATGGTGTCGGTAAGGTCGAGCTCGTCCTCGTCGGCGTCCTCCGCGCGGGAGAACAGTTCCGGTCCGAAGGCGGCGGCGGACGGGGCCGGCGGCGGCTCCGACGCGGCGGCGGGAACCTGCTGCTCCGCCGGCGCGGCCTGCGCCGCGAAGGCCGACGCCAGCGTCTCCGCCTCGGGCGCGAATGCGAGCGACGGCCGCTCGTCCAGGCGCTGTTCGAGCCGCTGCTCCAGCCGCGCGCCGGTCTCCTCGAGCAGCCGCGCCGTGCGCGTCTCGCTCTCGCGGATCCGCTCGCCGAGCTCCTGGGCGGCGCGTTCCTGGCTTTCGGCCATGCGCTCGGACACGCGCGCGACCTGCTGGCCGACGTCGTCGATGGCCTCGGCCGAGCGCCGCTCGGAGACCAGCAGCCGCTCGCTGAGGCGCTCGGTGATCTTGCCGAGTTCGGCGCTCAGCCGGTCCAGCGCCTCGGCCTGGGTCTGCTCGACGTGGCCGAGCCGCGTCTCCAGGCCGCCGGTGACTCGCGCCATCTCGGCGCCGATGTTGATGATCGCCTCGGCGTTGCGGTTCTCCGACGTCATGAGCCGGCGGTTCAGCGCATCGGCCATGCTCAGGACTTCGCGGCCCATCTGCTGGATGGCCTGGGCCGAGCGCTGCTCGGCGGCCTTCACCTCCGCGCTGAGCTCGACGAAGCGGCGGTCGACCCGCCCGTCGTCCACGGCGCGCAGCCGCTCCGACATCTGGACGCGTGCGGCCTCCACCTGCTCGCCCAGCGTCTGGGCCAGGGCCTCGAAGCGTCGCCCGTCCTGGCCCTGGGCGCCCTCGAGAGCGCCCAGCCGGCTGTCGAGGGCGGCGAAGGCGCGGCGCAAGGTTTCCAGCGCCTCGCCGGTATGGGCCTCGGCGGCGGCGAGCCGTTCGCCCAGCCGTTGGACCACCTCGTCCATGAAGGCGTCCGGATCGGGCAGGCGGACCTCGGCGCGGGCGAGCCGCGCTTCCAGCGCCGCCAGGCCCTCGCGGGTGCGCCCCTCGGCTTCGTAGAACTGGCCGGCCATTCGGCCGACGGACTGCTCGATGGCCCTCAGCGCCTCGGTGGAGCGCGGACCGGCCGCCTCGTTCTCGAGCCGGCGCAGGCGCTCGGCCAGCCGACCTTGTTCGCCGCCGACGTGGTCCATCACGCTCTCGAAGCGCGTCGCCACCGCCAGGCTCTCGCGTTCGGCGGCGTCGATCCGCGCCACCGCCTGGCGCACGGTGTGCTCGACGCCGGAGATCGCCAGGCCCGTGCGGGTCTCGGAAGCTTCCAGCCGGTCGGTGAGCCGATCGAGCGCGTGGGCTACGCGGGTCAGCTCGTCGCTGCGTGGCGCGGGCGCCTCGGCGACCAGGCGCGGCCGCGGGGGCGCCTCGATGAAGGCGCGCGGCGGTTCCGGCGCGGCGTAGGCCAGGGCCTCCGCCGGCTCCGGCTCGGCGCCGTCGTCCTCGAGGATGACACGGTTCAGCCACTCGCCAAGCGTCATGCCCGACCGGCGGGCATGGTCCTTCGCGACCTCGCGTGCCTTGGGATCTATCCCTTTGACGCTCCAGGGCGCGCCCGCCGTCATCGAATCGATCTCCCCCTGCCCGTGCAGGCTACGCACCGATCCGTTGGGGTGTAAACGCAACCTTAACACCACATCTAGGGGGAGCCCCTCTGTCCTGTGGATGTTCCGCGGCCGCGTCGGCGCGCCTGCTTCACCAGCGCCCCGCCCTGCGCTAGCGGGTCGCAGATGGGCCTGACCCTCACCCTCGAGCTAGCTGCGGCCTTTCTGGCGCTGGCGCTGTTCGCCGGCTGGCGCGGCGCCCGACCGCCCGACCCACGGCGCGGCCCCCGGCTCGTGCCCTGGCGCTTCCCGATGACCCTGGCCGCCTGCGGCGCCCTGATCCTGGCGGTCCACGTGGTCAACCTGCTCGGCGTGAGCACGGGGCGGTGAACTCTAGCGAGGCGCGAAGGCGCGTTCGCTATTCAACCACCAAGACCACAAGGACCGCCAAGCCTCCGGATCCGGGCCCAGCAGGCGTTCGGGAACAGGTCTTCTTGGCGCTCTTGGTGATCTTGGTGGTTAAGTCATCGGCGCTTCCGCGCCACGGCCCTGAGCCGCTCCTAAACTACTCGGCCGCCGCCTTCATCGCCCTCGGCTCCTCTCGCTTGGGACGCTTCGCGAGCCCCGCCATGCCGCCGGAGGACAGGAGCCCCGCGTCGGCCAGGAGCAGCGGAATGTTCCATTTGTGCGGGGCGGCGACGTAGCGGCTCTGCCAGAGCGGGTCGTACTTGTCCTTGTACCGACGCACGCCCTGGAAGTTGTAGATCTCCTCGCCGCGCTCGAAGAGCAGCTTGCCGACCCGCGACATGATCGGGGCCAGCGGCCGGTCGTCCAGGCCGGCGAGCGGCGCCATGCCGAACTCGAAGGCCTCGTAGCCCTGCGCCCGGCCCCAGGCGAGCAGCTCGACGAAGAGATAGTCCATGATGTTCTTCGGCGCCTCGTCGGAGTAGCGCATCAGGTCCATCGAGTAGGCGCTGCGCGCCGCGGTGGTCCAGATGTTGGCGAAGGCCACCGGGCGGCCGCGCCAGCGCACCACCGCCACCGGGAACTCGGTCACATAGCTCGGCCGGAACGAGCCCATCGAGAAGGCCTTCTCGCCGCCCGCATGGTGCTCCAGCCACTGGTCGGAGATGGTCTGCAGCTCCGGCAGCAACTGGATCAGCGCCTCGCCCTGCAGGATCTCGAAGGACGCCCCCTCCTCGGCCGCCTTGCGCCAGGCCCTGCGCAGGTTGCCCCGCTTGCGGCCCTCGATCGAGAAGGTCTCGAGCGGCACGGCGGCGGATTCGCCGACCTTCTGGATCGAGAAGCCGAGCTCGACCACGTCGGGCAGGTCCTCGGCCGACAGCGCATAGATCCCGGGCCGCGCGGCGTGGCTGTCGGCAAGCTCGCGGAACCGCCAGAGCAGCTCCAGCCGCTCGTCGCGCCGCCCGACCGGTCCGCCCAGGGCGATCCAGCTGCGGCCGCGCACGCCGAACATCAGGAAGCTCTCGCCGGAGTGCGAGAACAGGAAACGCTTGTCGCCCAGCAGCGCCAGGTTCGAGCCCGGCTCGGCGGCCTCGGCCTTGGCCAGGATGGCGCGCACGCGGGCGAACTTCGGGTCCGCCTCGCCGACCACCGGCGGCGTGGCCGCCGAGATGAAGAGCCGCCAGAGCCCGAAGGCGAAGAGCGCCAGCGCCGCGCCCGCCCAGGCGCGAATCGCCCGCGCCGCATCGGCGTCGGCCATCACCTTCCACCACGGCTGGTCGGCGTAGTCGGCATGCTGGAACGACCAGACGCCGAGCAGGCCCGCGCCCAGCACCGCGCAGGCGGCCGAGAACAGCCAGCCCGGGGTGACCTCCATGCGCGACAGCCGCGCGGTGCGCGGAAACGCGCCGTGGAAGGGCGCCAGCAGCACCGCCAGCGTGATCAGAGCCGTGGTCTCTTCCCAGTTGAAGCCCTTCAGCAACGCCAGCGGGGCTGCGATCAGGAGCGCCGCCATGGTCGCGCCCCAGGCCGCGTCCAACCGGGCGCGCAGCCCGAACGCCAGCAGCACCAGCACGAGCCCGACGACGCTGGAGGCGAAGTGGCTGACCTCGATCAGGAAGACCGGCGTGATCGCCAGGAGCCGCATGAACCGATAGGGCTCGGAGGGCGTCACGCCCGACGCCAGCAGCATCACGCCGGCCGCCAGCGTCAGGACCGCCGCAGTCAGGGGCGCGGCGGCGTAGAGCGCCGGCTTCAGATCTCTCCAGATGGGCATACGGCGCGGCGCCTCGCGTGGCAGGGAGGACGCTTATAGCTGATTTCGCCATTGCAACGCCCTCGCACGCGCATAGGGCCCAAGCTTGAGCCTCTGCGGCGTCGCGGGCAGGCGCGCCCACGCTGCGAATCCGCTAAGCTCGGCCCGATGAATTCCGTCAGCGACCTTGAGATCTACCAGCGCTTCGCCGCCATGGCCGAAGAGCTCGACGGCATGGCCAAGCGCGGGGGCAGCCTGATCGGCGGCACGGCGCTCAGCACCGCCTGCCGCACGCTTCGCGGCATGGCCGCGGCGATCTATGAGCACAGCCTGGCCGTGTCCGAAGAGGACGGGCTTCCGCAATAGAAGGCGTTCCGATGGGCGCGTCCACGTCCTTCCTGCAGGTGGCCACCGTCGGCAACGCCCTGCTGTGGCCGCTGGCGGCCGGCGCGGCGGTCGTGGTCTGGTCGAAGGTCCGCGCCGCCGCCCATGTCCGTCGAACCGCGGAGGCCGAGAACCGGATGCGGACCGCCTACCGCGCGCTCGAGGCCCGGCCCGTTCCGCCGAGGCTGGCCCGCGTCGTCGACACGCTGGATGAGGGCGAGGCGCCGGCCGCCCAGAGTCGGCCGGAACGCGAGACCTCCGCGGGCTCGTGAGGCCGCGGCCTCAACGCAACAGGACGCAGAGGCCCCAGATCAGCAGCGCCCACAGCGCCGCCGAGACCGCCATCGCCAGGAAGAGGCCCAGCCCGCGCGGCCAGCGCCCCTGAACCGCGGGTTCCGCCGTTTCCGGCCAGGGCGCCCGGGCGACCAGGATCGGCGCCCGGCGACGCGCCCGCGTCCCGTCAGGCGCGATGCGCCTTGAGGTTGTCGTTCCCGAATGGGCCATTCCCGTCTCCCGCCCACTGCAATCGCCGTCGGGAGGCGTGTGGCGCCTGAACCGCGAGCGACACGGTCACCACTGAAGATGGTGGCCGAATTATCAAACGTTATGAACACAGGAAAGGTTCAGGCAAAATCCGGAAAGGCGCGTCTCGATTTCGAGACCCCGCAAGACTCATGCGCAACATCTCCGGTAACCATACCGGATCGTGTTGGAGATATTGTTGGCGTTACTAGGCGTCCAGGGGAAATTCCCTTTCCCCTCTGTACGACGACTACTCGCACGGCCCTCAGCGGCAGGGATGGTCAATTGACAATCCCTGGAAAATCATCGCCTTGGCAATTCGACCCTAGCAACTCCCCCATGAGTTGTGAAGCCAAAAATAACGTCTCTATAGTTGCCGCGGCGATCGCCCGCGCTACGGCGCGAACGTGCGGATGATGGCCGCCAGCGCCGGCTCCTGCACCAGCTCGGCGGCCGAGGCGGGATCGGTCCACAGCTTCTCGCGCTGCCCGGCCTCGGGCCAGGACTCGCGCTCCCGCAGCACCTTGAGCGGATAGACCGCGACCCGCACCATCTGCAGCCGGCCGCTGCGCAGGCGCTTGTCGTAGTCGTAGACGCCAAGCTTCTTCTTGCCGATCTGGCCCTCGACGCCCGCCTCCTCGAAGGCCTCGCGGGCGGCGGCCTGGAACGACTTCAATCCCTTGATCGGCCACCCCTTGGGCGTCACCCAGCGGCGGGTCTCGCGCGAGGTGACCAGCAGCACCTCGACCTTCCCCTCCGCCGTCAGCCGCCAGGGCAGGGCGGCCGCCTGGAGGCGCGGCTCGCGATCGGGCTCGGCCGGCAGTTGACCGCTCTTGCCCATGGGCGGGATCAGCCTGCCGCCCGGTCCGCCACGCGGGCGAGACCGTAGAAGATGGCGCCCATGACGGCGGAGATCGGCATGGTGATCACCCAGGCCCAGACGATGCCGGTCGCCAGATTCCAGCGCACGGCCGAGACGCGCCGCGCCGCGCCCACCCCGACGATCGCGCCGGTGATGGTGTGCGTGGTGGAGACAGGAACACCGATATGGGTCGCGAGGAACAGGGTTATCGCTCCACCCGTCTCGGCGCAGAACCCCTGCTGCGGCGAGAGCCGGGTGATCTTGGAGCCCATGGTATTAACGATACGCCAACCGCCGGTCAGCGTTCCCAGCGCCATCGCGGCCTGGCAGCTCAGCACCACCCAGAGCGGGATGTGGAAGGCGCCGGTCAGCTTGCCGTGGGCGTAGAGGAGGACGGCGATGATCCCCATGGTCTTCTGCGCGTCGTTACCGCCGTGGCCAAGCGAATAGAGCGAGGCCGAGACGAACTGCAGCTTGCGGAAGACGCTGTCGGCCAGAAGCGGGGTGGCGAGCCGGAACGTCCAGGAGACGACCAGCACCAGCAACAGAGCCAAGGCGAAGCCCAGCGCCGGCGAGACGACGATGCCCGCCACGGTCTTGAGCACCCCGCCCCACACGATTGGATCCAAACCCGCCTTGGCCATGCCGGCGCCCAGCAGGCCGCCGATCAGGGCGTGGGACGAGGATGAGGGTATGCCCGCAAGCCAGGTCACCACGTTCCAGGTGATCGCGCCGCCGAGCGCGCCGAAGATCACCGCGTCGGAGACGATCGCCGGATGGATGATCCCCGCGCCCACGGTCTGGGCCACGTGCAGGCCGAAGAACAGAAAGGCGACAAAGTTGAAGAACGCCGCCCAGAAGACGGCGTACTTCGGCCGCAGAACCCGCGTCGAGACGATGGTCGCGATCGAGTTGGCGGCGTCGTGCAGGCCGTTCAGGAAGTCGAACAGCAGGGCGACGGCGACGAGGAAGACGAGCAGGGCGCCCGAGCCGGCGAGGTCCACGCGACAGACCTCAAAGATGCTCGATCAGCACGCCGCTGATCCGATTGGCGACGTCCTCGAAGCGGTCGACGACCTTCTCCAGGTGATCGTAGATCTCGGAGCCGACGATGAAGGCCATGGCGTCCGTACGCGCCGGCCCCCGGTAGAGCTCGACCATGCCCTTGTCGTAGAGGTCGTCGGAATCAGCCTCGAGCCGCCGCACCTCCTCGGTGATGGTGTTCAGGCGAACGGCGTTGTTGCGCATCTCCCGAAGCAGCGGAACCGCCTCGGCGGTGAGGTCCGAGCTCTTCACGATCACCTCGCCAAGGGTGGCCATGTGCGGCTCGAACCGGCGCTGCTCGAAGAGCGTGATCGCCTTGGCGGTCTTGTGCATCTGGTCGATCGCGTCGTCCATCGAACTGATCAGATCACTGATGTCCGACCGGTCGAACGGAGTGATGAAGGTGCGACGCACGGCCAGCAGCACCTCGCGCGCGATGTCGTCGGCCTCGGATTCGTGGCGGGCGATCTCGGCGCACAGGCCGGGCACCGCCTCGCCCCCTTCGACAAGCAGGTCGCGCAGCGCCCGCGCCCCGCCGCAGAGCGTCCGAGCGTGCGCTTCGAAGAGATCGAAGAACCGCTCCTCGCGCGGCATCATGGCCTGGAACCATCTCAGCATACTGACGAATTCCCCTCCCCTTCCCTTGCGGCAGAGCCCTAAGGCCGCGATCGACATCTGTAAACGGTCGAGCGCGCGCCGCTTTCCAACCGCCCCGCCGCCCGGCTACAGGACCGCCATGAGCGAGAGCGACGCCGTCAAGACCGCGCCGGCCGGCTGGGTGATCGGCGTGCTGCTGGCCGCCGACGGCCAGCCGATGCAGCGGCGCTACTACGCCGTGGGCCACGCCGACCGCGCCAAGGCCGAATGGACTGCGATCGACTGGGCGGTCCGCGCCGGCGAGGTGGCTTCAAGCCCGGTCGCCGGCGCCGAGCCGGTGGAAGCGCTGAAGGCCCTCACGCGGGCGCGGATGGGGACACTGGGCCTGGCGCCCGGCGAGGTGCGCGAGCTCGGCTGGCGATATCCGCGGCGCTGGCTGGGCTGACCCGCAGCCGCCGCCGCCCGCTTGTTTACGAACAGCAAATGCAGGCAGGCGCCGAACGTCATTCGCATAACGCGAGCTCACTATAGAAAACTCGCCTGCCCGACTTTCCCCTTGCACCGGCGCCCGCTCGCGGCTGTTCTCGTCCTTTTCTTAAGCTTGCAAATTTTTGCCGTTATTCGCCTGGCAATGTCGAGTTCTCGACAGTCTCTGCCAGGGCGCATCGATAACTTGAAACCGAAGCCGCAGGGCGACGTTTCCAATCCCCGATGCATAGGTCCCTACTCGCGTTGCAAAACCGACTGCTCGCATCCCTGCCTGCCGACGACTTCGCGCACCTTTCCCCTTACCTGACGACGGTGGAGCTCGAGCGCGGAAGGCTGCTTTACGATCCGGGGGACCGGATCGACATGGCCTATTTCCCGCACGACGGCGTGATCTCGCTGATGACGCTGATGGAAAGCGGCGCGGCGATCGAAAGCGCCACCATCGGGCGTGAGGGCGCGCTCGGCCTGCACGCGGCCGTCACGCCGCGCCAGTCGTTGTCGCGCGCCATCGTCCAGACGCCGGTGCGGGCGAGCCGCGTCAGCACCTCTCACCTGCACGAGGCCTGGCAAAAGAGCGCCCGCCTGCGCGAGCTGGTCGAGCGTCACGGCGAGGCCCTGTTCGGCCACGCCCTGCAGTCGGTGGGCTGCAACGCCCTGCATTCGGTGGAGGCGCGCTTCTGCCGCTGGCTGCTGACCTGCCACGACCGGATCTCCAGCGACACCATCGCGCTCACCCAGGAGTTCCTGGCCGACATGCTGGGGGTGCAGCGCACGACGGTGACGGCGGTGGCCCGCAGCCTTCAGGAGAAGGGGGCGATCCGTTACCGCCGCGGCGTGGTCGACATCATCGACCGCCACGGCCTGGAGCAGATCGCCTGCGAATGCTACGCCGCGATCCACCGCAACTACGCCCGCCTGCTGCCGGCAGGCGGGTGATTTACGATCCGATCCGCTCGAACGCCTCGGCCACCAAGGGCCGCTGGCCCCTGTGCGCCTTCGCCAGCGCCGTCTCGCGCGCGAAGTAGCCGGCCTGGTCCACCTCCGGAAAGGCCTGCGTCCGCCCGGACCTCGGCGGCCACTCGATCTCGAAAAGGTTGCTGCGCAGGTCCGAAAGGTCGAGGTCGGCTTCGGCCAGCCAGGCGTGCACGACCTTGCCGCCCGGCAGCTTGCGGGGCGAAAGCGCAGTCTGCGGCTCCGGGGCTGCGATCCCCAGCTCCTCGGCGAACTCCCGCCGCGCCGCCGCGGCCAGGTCCTCGCCCGCCGCCGCCAGCCCCTTGGGGATCGACCAGGCCGCCTCGTCCTTGCCGCGCCAGTAGGGGCCGCCGGGATGGACCAGCAGGATCTCCGGGCCGGCCGAAACGCGCCGCCAGACGGCGAGGCCGGCGCTGACCTGCTGGCTCATCCGCCCCTCACGCAGCTGTCGCGCACGTCCTGCGCCGCGCCCTCCACCGGCTCGCCGACCGACAGCCCGCCCTTCAGCAG
Organism: Phenylobacterium sp.; assembly: GCF_035276905.1. Classification (GTDB taxonomy): domain Bacteria; phylum Pseudomonadota; class Alphaproteobacteria; order Caulobacterales; family Caulobacteraceae; genus Phenylobacterium. The sequence continues at coordinate 9,658 of NZ_DATELG010000177.1, forward strand.
CTCCGCCCAGGCGTCCTCGGGGCTGTCGGCGAAGCGGAACAGGCCAAGGTCCTGGCGCCCGATCATGCCCGCCTCGACCAACGCCTCGAAGTTGATGACCGAGCGCCAGTAGGCCTCGTCGAACAGCACGACCGGGATGCGCGGCGCCTTGTCGGTCTGCCGCAGGTTGAGGATCTCGAACAGCTCGTCGAGGGTGCCGAAGCCGCCGGGGAACACCACCAGCGCATTGGCGCGCATCGCCAAGTGCATCTTGCGCATGGCGAAGTAATGGAAGCGGAAGGTCAGCGCCGGCGTCGTATAGGGGTTGGGCTCCTCCTCGTGCGGCAGGGTGATGTTGAAGCCGATGTTCGGCGCGCCGACGTCGAAGGCCCCGCGGTTCGCCGCCTCCATCAGTCCCGGCCCGCCCCCGGTGGCGATGACGTTGTCCCGCGTCCCGCCGCCTTCCAGGAAGGCGCCGCCGCGTTCCGAGGCCAGCGCGCCGAACGCGCGGGCCGCCGCATACCAGGCCGCCTGGCGGCCGGGCCCGTGCTCGCGCACCCGGGCGCTGCCGAACACGACGATGGTCGAGCGTACGCCCCAGTCCCGGAGCGCCTCGTCGACCTTGGCGAACTCCAGCAGGAAGCGCACGCCCCGCATCGAGGGGCCGAGCAGGAAGTCCTCGTCGAGCGCCGCCAGGCGATAGGACGGCGAGGCGAGCTGGGCCGCGTGGGCGGCCCGGCGATCAGCGGAATTCATGGCGTCTCCGGAACGGGTGTCGCGGCTATCTTGCTCCCGCCACGCCAGTGCAGCTACCCCGCGGCGGCTTCGAGCCCAGCCGCGCCGTCGTCCGCGCTCGCCAGCCGGGCGATCGCCGACCACAGGGCCTCGGCCTCGAACGGCTTGCCGACCACCGCGTCCATGCCGACGGCGAGGTATTCCGCCACCTGGTGGGCCATGACGTTGGCCGACAGCGCGATGATCGGGGTGCGCGGCCGCCGCTCGCGGGCCTCCAGGGCGCGGATCTCGCGGGTGGCCGCGACGCCGTCGGTGACCGGCATCTGAATGTCCATCAGCATCAGGTCGAAGCGCCCGACCTTGAAGGCCTCCACCGCCTGGCGGCCGTCGCCGACCAAGGTCAGCTGGGCGCCCAGCGGCTCCAGGAGGGCCCGCAGGATCACCTGGTTGGTGGCGTTGTCCTCGGCCGCCAGGATGCGGATGCAGAGCGGCCCCGTCGCGTCCGGCGCGGCCTCCTCGGCCGCCTCGAGCTCGGGGATCGCGGCCGGCGTCACCGGCAGGCGCAGGCGGAAGACGCTGCCGACGCCGGGCGCGCTCTCGGCCGACAGCACCCCGCCCATCAGCTCGGCGAGCTCGCGCGACAGCGCCAGCCCAAGGCCGGTGCCGCCGAACCGCCGGTCGCTGGCGCTCTCCACCTGGGCGAACTTCTCGAACACCTCGGCTAGGCGCTCGGGCGGAATGCCGATGCCAGTGTCGGCGACGCGGAACTCCGCCTCGCCCTCGCCGACCAGCTCGGCGCTGACCGACACCCGGCCCTGGGCGGTGAACTTCACCGCATTGGAGACCAGGTTGGACAGCACCTGCTGCAGCCGCAGCGAATCGCCGCTCCACACCACCCCCTCCAGGTCGCCGAGGTTCAGCTCGAGCCGAAGCCCCTTGTCCTGCGCCAGGCTCTCAAAGGGCGCGCAGGCGGCCTGGGCGATGGCGGCCGGACGGTAGTCCGCCGCCTGCAGCGTCAGCTTGCCGGCCTCGATCTTAGCGAGGTCGAGGAGATCGTTGAGCAGTTCCAGGAGTTGCTGGCCGGACTGGCGGATCAGCCCCACCCGCGCCTGCTGCTCGGCGCCAAGCTGTTCGCGCGCCAACACCTGGGTCATGCCCAGGATGCCGTGCAGCGGGGTGCGGATCTCGTGGCTGACATTGGCCAGGAATTCGGACTTGGCGCGGTTGGCGGCCTCGGCGGCGGCGACGGCGCGGGCCAGCGTCAGGGTCTGTTCCTTCATGTCGGTGATGTCGACCCGCAAGCCGAGCGTGCCGCCGGCGGCGGTGCGGCGGTCCTCGACCAGGAGCCAGCGCCCGTCGGCCAGGCGCTGCTCGTGGCGCGCCCCGGTGGTCAGGAGCTGCCGCTCGCGCTCGGCCAGCCACTCGGCCTCTCGGCCGCGCGCATCCGGATAGTCGCCGCGCTCGACGCCGACCCGCAGCACGTCCACCAGCCTGCGCCCGACTTCGAAGAGGTCGGCCGAGCCGTGGTAGATCTCGGCGTAGGCCTGGTTCCAGAGGATGTAGCGTCCCTCTTCGTCCAGCAGGACGAGGCCCTCCGGAATCGCCTCGAGCACCGCCTCCAGCCGGCTCTCGGCCAGCGCGGCGCGCGCCCGCGCCTCGGCCAGCTCGCGCCGCGGCCCGAATCCCAGTTTGCGCCACAGGGCGTTCAGCCCGGCGTTCCACCTGCACGTCGTCAACGAATGACACCCGTTCTCACACCTGGGCGATCAGGCCGCCCCAGGCGGGTAAAGCCTTTCTTGACGTGGCCCCAGGCCAGCCGCGACAGGCCCCCGGTTGGCGGCGGGTGCTGATTTCCGCGGCCGTAAAGTCTTGATTTTAGGCGCCTCCCCGCGCGCCCCGCCCCCGAGCCGCGACCGCCGCGCCGTCGCCCCGCGCGTCTCGGCCACGGGCTGCGTCATGGCTGCGAAACACTACCTCGCCATGGTGAAGATGGTGGGTTAAGCGCGCGCGTGCTGGCGCCCTCCTTGCGTGCGTGGGAGGTGTCTTCCGGGGTTTTTCAACCATGAACCTGATGTCGTCTCATTTCGAGACACTCGCCGACGCGCCGACGCCAGCGGCTCCAGTCGGCCGAAGCATTCGCAAGCGCTGGCTCGACGTCGTCTTCGCTGCGCTGATATTGTTGATCCTCGCTCCACTCCTGGTGCTGGTCGCCGTCGCGATCAAGGTCGAGAGCGAGGGGCCCGTCTTCTTCCGCCAGCAACGCACGGGACTGGGCGGAAAGCCCTTCACGATCCTGAAGTTCCGCTCGATGCGCGTGCATCACGACCATCACGTGGTCCAGGCGAGCCGCCGCGACGCCCGAATCACCCGCGTCGGCGCGATTATCCGCGCGCTCAGCGTCGACGAGCTGCCGCAGCTCATCAACATCGTGCGGGGCGACATGTCGCTCGTCGGCCCGCGCCCCCACGCCCTGGCCCACGATCAGCGGTGGGACCCGCTGGTGCCGGACTATCGGCAGCGGTTCCGCGCCCGCCCGGGGCTGACCGGTCTCGCCCAGGTCAACGGCAACCGCGGTGAAGTCCACTCGGTCGACGACATCGCGGCAAGGGTCCGCGACGACAATGCTTACATCGACCGCTGGTCGCTGGCCCTCGACTTCAAGATCGCCATGGCCACCATTCCGCTGATCTTCGCCGATCCCAACGCCTATTGAGCTTGGCGATCGGCCTGCAGCGGCGGCGTCGGGAACTATCCGCTCCATCCTCCATTCCACGGACGGAGGAAGAAACCGATGGCGGCTCTGTCCTGGAGCAAAGACGCGCCGCGCCGCATCTCGCCAGGGATCGGCCTCTTGATCTCCGTCGGCGTGAGCCTCCTGCTCTGGGCGCTGATCGCGGCCCTGGCGCAGGTTCTCTGACTCAACGCCGCTGATCGTCGCGCGTCAGCGGCGCCAGCAGGTCGCCGTCCTCTTCCGCACGCGCATGGCATTCCCACCACGGCGGCCTGGGCGCCTTCGACAGCCGCTTGCACATTTCGACCCGCAGGCGCCAGTCCCGCGCGCCGGCCGCGGCCTCGGCCCGGTGCCCCGCGAGCGCCTGCAGGACGAAGGCCGCCGCGACGGCCAGGACGGTCAGCCAAAAGCCCCAGCTCGCAAGCGGCAGCCAGCGCGGCACGCCTTCCGGCCAATCTTTTTCCATCGGGCTTGCTCTGGCTCGCTCTCGCGCGGGGCGTCGTCAACGCGCCGGCTTCATAGCACCGAAATCCGACCGATCGACTAAAGGCGCCGCGATCGACCGCTCAGGCGTCCTGCGGAAAATAAGCCCCCGGCCCTGAGGGGACCGAGGGAAGTTCGTACATCGGGGGATGGTCAAGGGTCGCGGGCGTTCGCGACCCGTGCACTGTCAAATGATGGCAACCGTGACGCGAGCGCCGAAAAATCTTCACGCCGTTGTCAGGGACAAGGCGCGCCCTCGGCGACCCGTGACGCAGATCGTCCTTGTGACCGCCTCATGCGTTCGACTGTCGCACGCCAAGGCTTGCGGGTGCGACATCTCGCCCTCACTCTACCCAGGTGGGCGAAGGAGGGATTCATGGCTGCGGTGGCGCCGGCGCTTCTGAAGTTCGCGGACCGGAGCGCGCAGCGCCTGCGCCTTGGCGAGCAGCCGCTCGACGCCGACGATCTCGCGGCCGCCGCCGAGCGCCGGGCCGGACGACGGTTCCTGAGCCGGGAGTTCGAGCCGGGCCTCAGAATGCTGATCGAATCCTGCGAGCAGGAGGCCGCGCTCAGCATCTTCGGCCGGGTCAGCCTGCGCTGGGACATCCATCGCCTGCTCGGCAACGCGCTTCGGCTGGAGCTGGCGGAG
>NZ_DATELG010000178.1:0-13392 GCF_035276905.1 Phenylobacterium sp.
GCCGGACCTGGGGCCGATCGGCTCCAACGGCCTGGCCAGTCCGCGCGACTTCGAGGCGCCCGCGGCCGCGTTCGAGGACGACGAGACGCCGACCGAGGTGGTGCAGAAGTTCCAGGGCGGCCTTTGGACCACCACCCTGCCGTGGTCGCCGCTGGACGTGGTCGCCTGGCATGGCGACCTGGCGCCCTGCCGCTACGACCTGGCGCGGTTCAACACGATCAACACCGTCAGCTTCGACCACCCGGACCCCTCGATCTTCACCGTGCTGACCTCGCCCTCGGAGACCCCAGGGACCGCCAACGTCGACTTCGTGATCTTCCCGCCGCGCTGGATGGTGGCGGAAGACACCTTCCGGCCGCCCTGGTTCCACCGCAACGTGATGAGCGAGTTCATGGGCCTGGTGCACGGCGCCTATGACGCCAAGGCCCAGGGCTTCGTCCCCGGCGGCGCCTCGCTGCACAACTGTATGAACGCCCACGGCCCCGACCGGACCAGCTACGAGGCGGCGGTCCAGGCGGAGCTCGAGCCGCACAGGATCGAGGACGCCCTGGCCTTCATGTTCGAGAGCCGCTGGGTGATCCGTCCCACGGCCCAGGCGATGGCGCTGCCGCAGCTGCAGAAGGACTATGACGCCTGCTGGACGGGGTTCCCGAAGGCGCAGGTTCCGCGGTGACCTCCGCGAGCCGATGTTCTCCTGCGGCTCAGCGCAGGTTGACGCCGACCTTGCCGAAGAACTGCTTGCTCTCCAGGCAGCGCATCGCATCGGTCAGCCGGGTCAGGTCGAAGACCACGTCCACCACCGGGCGGATCCCGCGCCGGGCGGCGAAGGCGAGCATGGCCTCGTGCTGCTCACGGTCGCCGACCGAGATCGGCACGATCGGCTTGTCGATCTGCCTGTTCCAGCTGAAGTCCCCGCCCAGCATGCCGATCGCGGCGATCACGCCGCCGTCGTTGAGCAGGCTCGCGGAGGCCTCCAGCTCGGAGGCGCCGGCGGTGTCGACGACGATGTCGACGCCCCTGCCGCCCGAGGCCGCCCGGACGGCCTTGGCCCAGTCGGGGCTGGTGCGATAGTTGACGCCGACGTCCGCCCCCAGCGCCTTCGCGCGCTTGAGCTTGGCGTCCGACGACGACGTGATGATCACCTCGGCGCCGGCGGCCTTGGCCCATTGCAGGGCGGCGATGGAGACGCCGCCGGCGCCTTGCACCAGCACGCGCTCCCCGGCCTTCAGCGGTCGCGCATCGAAGAGCGCCGACCAGGCGGTGAGCGCCGCACACGGCAGCGTCGCGGCCTCCAGGTCGCCCAGTTCGTCAGGAACCAGGCAGAGGCTTTCGGCCGGAAAGACGGCGTGGGTGCGCGCCACCCCGTCGGCCGAGCCGCCCAGCATGTCCGGCGAGTTCCGCGCGCCGGCCGCGAGGCCCTGGTGGAACAGCGGATTGACCCGATCGCCGGCCTTCACCCGGGCCACCCCCTCGCCCACCGCCAGCACCTCGCCGGTGGCGCAGGACAGCGGCACGTATTCCGGCTGCTTGGTCATGCCGGGCAGGACGCCGTTGACGAACAAGAGGTCGCGGAAGTTGAGCGTCGCGGCCTTCAGGCGGACCAGCGCCTCTCCCGGCCCAGGCTCGGGGATCGCGACCTCGCGCAGTTCCACGCTGTCGATCCCCGCGCCGCCTTTGGCGAAGGCTGACGTCGCGGCCATGTCCGTCTCCCGTTCCTGGTGTCTCACGGGGCAGATCCTGGCCTTCGCGCGGCGCGGACTAAAGACGCAGCGCTGCGAAGCTGACGATATCGCCCTGGCGGCGAAATCGCCCCGCATGTGGGAACGACCTGGCGGACAGCCTGCAGGCGATCGCCGACGAACGGCAGAGGCGCGGCCTCCTGGCGCAGAGCGGATCCGCCCCTCGGGGATCGCCTTGCGCTGCGACAAGTCGCGCAGCCTCCTCGGGGTTCACCTCTCCGACCCGATCCTTAAGTTCCAGCCGCTCCAGACAACGGGCGCGGCCATCATGACCCTCTCCAGCTATTCCGACGTCTTCGGCATCAGCCACGAGCGCGAGTTCGACGAAGAGATCCGTCCCGGCGACCTCGTCGCCACCGGCGCGAACCTGCATCCCTATTTCGAGGTCCTGGCAGTCAACGGCGACAAGGCATGGGTCCGCAACGTCCAGAACGGCGCCGACCACCTGGCGCTTCTGAGCCGTTGCCGCCGGTTGGGCGGGGCGCTGGAAGGACTGGCCATGGCGGCCGAATAGGCTGCCCAAGCTCAATTTTCGGCCGCGCTGCTCAAAACTCCGCCTCTTGCCGGAACCAAGCGTGGCCGTGAACGTATCCATGACAGGCGGGGCGGCATTTGCGCAAAATCGAGCAACCGGCCCTTGGTGCGGGGGAGGCGTCTGATGTCCGCGTTCCAGGCTTATTCCGGCGCCTATGAGTTCGCCGGCAGCTCCTACGGCTGGCGCTGCTACGCCACCGCCCGAGTGTACGAGGTCCGCCAGACGGGGCACGCGCCCCTTCCCTGCGCGCCCCAGGGCCGCAAGTGGATGGCGCCGCCACGCAAGGCCTACGAGCCCGACGTCGCCTGCCTGGTCGACGCGACGGTCGAGGAGTTCTCGCAGATCCTGCTGCAGGTCGAGGCCGAGCGGCGGCCCGAGGCTGAAACGGCCGCTGCCTAGTCCGACGGCGGCCTTGCGCGACGAAACGTCCTTCGGCGCGATAAGGCGGGATGGAACGGCACGTGAGGCTGGACGCGGCAGGTCCGCCGGTTGAAGTCTCTGCGCAGGCGTCGCGGTCCGGCCGCCGAAACCTTGCGAATGAGAGCTTCATGACGTCCCTGCCGAACGCCGCCGTCTCGATCGCCCTGCCGGCGGAAGACGAGGAGGTGGCCGCGCTGCGCCGCACGCTGGTCGCCAAGCTCGCCTATTCGGTCGGCAAGGACCCGACGGTGGCCAGCCAGCACGACTGGTATGTGGCCACGGCGCTGACGGTGCGCGACCGCATCATCGACCGCTGGTTCCCCTCGACGCGGACGATCTACCGCGAGAAGCGCAAGCGGGTTTACTACCTCTCGCTCGAGTTCCTGATCGGCCGCCTGCTCAACGACAGCCTGCACGCGCTGGGCTTGACCGAGGTGATGCGCCGGGCGCTCGCCGAGCTCGGCGTCGACCTAGGTCCCCTGTTCGAGCAGGAGCCGGACGCGGCGCTGGGCAACGGCGGCCTGGGCCGCCTGGCGGCCTGCTTCATGGAGAGCATGGCCAGCCTGGAGATCGCCGCCTACGGCTACGGCATCCGCTACGACCACGGCCTGTTCCGCCAGAAGATCAAGAACGGCTGGCAGTCGGAGGTGCCGGAAAACTGGCTCGCCTCCGGCAACCCGTGGGAGTTCGAGCGGCCGGAGGTGACCTATCCGATCGGCTTCGGCGGCTCGGTCGAGGCCAGGGAGGGGGCGGACGGCGAGCCGGTCTACGCCTGGACGCCGGGCGAGACGGTCGAGGCGCTGGGCTACGACACCGCCATGGTCGGCTGGCGCGGCAGGCACGTGAACACGCTGCGGCTCTGGCGCGCCCGGGCGCCCGACCCGCTCAGGCTCGACGCCTTCAACCGCGGCGACCACGTCGGCGCGCTCGCCGCCCAGGCGCGCGCCGCGGCGATCTCGCAGGTGCTATATCCGGCCGACGATAGCCCTGCCGGCGAAGAGCTTCGGCTGCGCCAGGAGTACTTCTTCTCCTCCGCCGCCCTGCAGGACATCCTGCACCGGCACCTGCGCGAGCACGGCGACCTGAAGAACCTGCACGAGCACGTCGCCATCCAGCTCAACGACACCCACCCGGCGATCGCCATCCCGGAGATGATGCGCCTGCTGGTCGACGTGCACCGGATGGGGTGGACCGAGGCTTGGGACCTCACCGTCCAGACCTTCAGCTACACCAACCACACCCTGCTGCCGGAGGCGCTGGAGCACTGGGGCGTGCCGCTGATGGAGCGGCTGCTGCCGCGGCACATGCAGATCATCTACCTGATCAACGCTCTGCACCTCGACGAACTGAAGGAGCGCGACCTCGTCAGCGACGAGGAGCTGGGCGTGGTCTCGCTGATCGACGAGCACGGCGGGCGCAAGGTGCGGATGGGCTGGCTGAGCTTCATCGGCTCGCACAAGGTCAACGGCGTCTCGGCCCTGCATACTGACCTGATGCGCCAGACGGTCTTCTCGACCTTCAACCGCATCTATCCCGACCGGATCGTCAACAAGACCAACGGCATCACCTTCCGCCGCTGGCTGATGTGCGCCAACCCGCGGCTGACCGACCTCTTGGTCGAGACGGTCGGCCGCAAGGTGCTGGACGACGCCGACGCTCTGGCCGACTTCGCCCGTTTCGCCGACGACGCGGCGGTGCGCGAAGAGCTGCAGGCCAGCCGCCGCGAGCACAAGGTCAAGCTCGCCAACCTGATCCAGGCCAGGCTCGGCCTGAAGGTCGACCCCGACGCCATGTTCGACACCCAGATCAAGCGGGTGCACGAGTACAAGCGCCAGCTGCTCAACATCCTGGAGACGGTGGCGCTCTACGACGCCATGCGCGCCCAGCCGACGCGGGACTGGGCCCCGCGGGTGAAGATCTTCGCCGGCAAGGCGGCGGCCAGCTACCACAACGCCAAGCTGATCATAAAGCTGATCCACGACGTGGCGCAGGTGGTGAACCACGATCCGGTCCTGCGCGGCCGGCTGAAGGTGGTCTTCCTGCCGAACTACAACGTCTCCCTGGCCGAGATGATCATCCCGGCGTCGGACCTCTCCGAGCAGATCTCGACGGCGGGCATGGAGGCCTCGGGCACCGGCAACATGAAGCTGGCGCTGAACGGGGCGCTGACCATCGGCACGCTCGACGGCGCCAACGTCGAGATCAAGGAGCGGGTCGGCGACGACAACATCTTCATCTTCGGCCTGACCGCCGACGAGGTCGAGCAGCGCCGCCGCGAGGGCTTCGGCTCAGAGGCGATCATCGCCGGCTCGCCGATGCTGCAGCAGGTGCTGGACCAGATCGGCGCCGGCAGCTTCTCGCCGGGCCAGCCCGACCTCTACCGCGACCTGCTGAACGGGCTGATGCTGCACGACCATTTCCTGACGCTCGGCGACTTCGTCGACTACGCGAAGGCCCAGCGCCGGGTCGACAGCCGGTGGCGCGATCCGGCGGCCTGGTGGCGCTCGGCAGTATTGAACACCGCGCATATGGGATACTTCTCCTCGGACCGCACCATCCGTGAATATGCTGAGGACATCTGGAGCATTCCCGTGGAGCCCCGTTGAGTCCATCGGACGCGAGTACCTGGCGTATCGCCGAACGCGAGATCGACGCGATCGTCGGCGCTCGGCATGGCGACCCGTTCGCGGTGCTGGGCCCGCACCTGACGCCGGCCGGCGTGGTGATCCGCGCCTTCGCCCCCGACGCCGAGACGCTCGCGGCGCGCAGCCCGGACGGCGCGCTGCTGCTCGCGCTGGACCGCCGTCATCCGGCCGGATTCTTCGAGGGGCTGCTGGCGCGCCGGAAGAAACTTCCCGACTACCGGCTTCACGCGGCCAACGCCGGCGGCGCCTGGGAGATCGACGATCCCTACCGCTTCGCGCCGGTGCTGGGCGAGATGGACGACTACCTCCTGGTCGAGGGCGCGCACCGCCGGCTTTGGGAGCGGCTGGGGGCGCATCTGACGATCCACCAGGGTTCCGCCGGAGCGCATTTCGCCGTCTGGGCCCCGCATGCGCGGCGGGTCTCGGTGGTCGGCGACTTCAACGCCTGGGACGGCCGCCGCGCGCAGATGCGCAAGCGCATCGACAGCGGCCTCTGGGAGATCTTCGTCCCCGGCGTCCGGGAGGGTGCGCGCTACAAGTACGAGATCGCAGGCCCGGACGGAGAACTCCTGCCTTTGAAGGCCGACCCGTTCGGCTTCGCCGGCGAAATGCGCCCCTCCACCGCCTCGGTCGTCGCCTCGCTGGATCGCCTGGGCTGGACCGACGCGGCCTACCTGCAGGCGCGGGCCGCGCGCGTCGGCCGGCAGGCGCCGATCTCCATCTACGAGGTCCACCTCGGCTCCTGGCGGCGCCGGAGCGACGGCGGCTTCCTGAGCTATGACGAGCTCGCCGACCGCCTGATCCCCTACGCCGCCGAGATGGGCTTCACCCACCTGGAGCTCCTGCCGGTCTCGGAGCATCCGCTGGACGATTCCTGGGGCTACCAGCCGATCGGCCTCTTCGCGCCCACCAGCCGGTTCGGCGACCCGGCGGGGTTCGCGCGCCTGGTGGACCGGGCCCACGCCGCGGGCCTGGGCGTGATCCTCGACTGGCCGGCGGCCCATTTTCCGGTCGACGCCCACGGCCTTTACCGGTTCGACGGCACGGCTCTTTATGAGCACGAAGACCCGCGCCAGGGATTCCACCCCGACTGGAACACAGCGATCTTCAACTTCGGGCGGCGCGAGGTGTCGAACATCCTGCTCGCCAACGCGCTCTACTGGCTGGAGGTCTTCCATATCGACGGCCTGCGCGTCGACGCGGTGGCCTCGATGCTCTACCTCGATTACTCGCGAAAAGCCGGCGAGTGGGTCCCGAACATCCGCGGCGGCCGCGAGAACCTCGAGGCCGAGGCCTTCCTGAAGGAGCTCAACGTCCTGACGCACGGCGCCCATCCGGGCGTGCTGATGGTGGCCGAGGAGTCCACGACCTGGCCCGGCGTCTCGCGGCCTGTGGACGAAGGGGGACTGGGGTTCGGCTTCAAGTGGAACATGGGCTGGATGAACGACACGCTGGACTATGTCTCGCGCGAGCCGGTCCACCGCAGCCACCACCACCGCGAACTGACCTTCGGCCTCATCTACGCCTTCTCGGAGAACTTCGTCCTGCCGCTCAGTCACGACGAAGTGGTGCACGGGAAGGGCTCGATCCTGTCGCGCATGCCGGGCGACGACTGGCAGAAGTTCGCGGGGGCGCGGGCCTATTACGGCTTCATGTGGGGCTATCCCGGCAAGAAGCTGCTGTTCATGGGCCAGGAATTCGGCCAGCGGGCGGAGTGGAACTTCCGCCAGAGCCTCGACTGGCGTCTGCTGGATCACGCCCCGCACGCCCGCCTCAGCCGCGCGGTGGCCGACCTGAACCGCCTCTACCGCGAGGCGCCCGCCCTGCACCGCCACGACTGCGAGCCCGAGGGCTTCCAATGGATCGTCGTCGACGACGCGGCCCAGTCGATCTTCGCATGGCTGCGGCGCGGCGGCCCGGACGATGCGCCGGTGGCGGTGGTCTGCAACTTCACGCCGGTTCCGCGACAGAGCTATCGGATCGGCCTGCCCCATGCCGGCGTCTGGCGCGAGGCCTTCAACTCCGACGCAGGCGTCTATGGCGGCTCGAACCTGGGCAACCTCGGCCGCGTCACGGCCCACGACCAGCCGTCGCACGGCCTGCCGGCTTCGGCCGAGATCGTGATCCCGCCGCTCGCCACGGTGTTCTTGCAATATGACCCCGGGCATGAAGCCTAGGCTTTGGACAGGAGGAATCCGGCAATGACTGGCGGGCCCGCGATCAACGCGCCTCTGTCGCGCCAGGCGATGGCCTATGTCCTGGCGGGCGGACGCGGCAGCCGGCTGATGGAGATGACCGACGTGCGCGCCAAGCCCGCGGTCTATTTCGGCGGCAAGTTCCGGATCATCGACTTCGCCCTGTCGAACGCGCTGAACTCCGGCATCCGCCGCATCGCGGTGGCGACCCAGTACAAAGCCCACAGCCTGATCCGGCACATGCAGCGCGGCTGGAACTTCTTCCGGCCGGAGCGCAACGAGACCTTCGACATCCTGCCCGCCAGCCAGCGGGTCTCCGAGGAGATGTGGTACCGCGGCACCGCCGACGCCGTGTACCAGAACATGGACATCATCCTCGACTACGACACCCGCTTCATCGTCATCCTGGCCGGCGACCACATCTACAAGATGGACTACGAGCTGATGCTGCGGCAGCACGTCGAGCAGGGCGCCGACGTCACCGTGGGTTGCCTCGAGGTGCCGCGCATGGAGGCGGTCGGCTTCGGCGTCATGGCCGTCGACGAGAGCGACCGCATCACCGCCTTCGTCGAGAAGCCCGCCGATCCGCCCCCCATGCCGGGCAACCCCGACATGGCGCTGGCCAGCATGGGCATCTACGTCTTCAACACCGAGTTCATGGCCGAGCTGCTGCGCCAGGACGCGGCCGATCCGAGCTCCAGCCACGACTTCGGCAAGGACATCATCCCCAAGCTGGTGAAAGGGGGAAAGGCGGTCGCCCACCCGTTCAGCCGCTCGGCGATCCGCTCGACGCCCGACGCGCCGCCCTACTGGCGCGACGTCGGCACCATCGACAGCTATTTCGCCGCCAACATCGACCTGACCGAGGTGGTGCCCGACCTCGACCTCTATGACCAATCCTGGCCGATCTGGACCTACAGCGAGATGAACGCCCCGGCGAAGTTCGTACACGACTATCCGGGCCGGCGCGGCAGCGCGACCTCGTCCCTGATCGCCGGCGGCTGCGTCGTCTCCGGCTCGTCGGTTTGGCGCTCGCTGCTGTTCAGCGGCGTGCGGATCAACTCCTACTCGACCGTCGAGCTGGGCGTGATCATGCCCAACGCCACGATCGGCCGATCGGTGCGCCTGCGGAACGTGATCGTCGACCGCGGCGTGAACGTCCCCGACGGCCTGGTGGTGGGCGAGGACGCGCAGCTCGACGCCCAACGATTCCGGCGCAGCGAGGCCGGCGTCTGCCTGATCACCCAGAAAATGATCGACAAGCTCGGCGCCGGGGCTGCGTGAACCAGATCGACGTCCTGGCGATCGCCTCGGAGCTCTACCCGCTGGTGAAGACCGGCGGACTGGCCGACGTGGCCGGCGCCCTGCCCGGCGCCCTCAAGCCGCTCGGCGTGCGCGTACGCACCCTGCTGCCGGGTTACCCCACGGTGCTCGCAGGGCTGGAGACGGCCCGCACGATGCGCCTGCTGCCCGACTTCTATGGCGGGCCGGCGAAGCTGCTGTCGGCAAGCGCCGCCGGCCTCGACCTCTTCGTGCTCGACGCGCCGCACCTCTACGACCGGCCGGGCGGCCCTTACGCGGGGCTGGACGGGCGCGACTTCGGCGACAACGCCCGCCGCTTCGCCGCCCTGGCGCGGGCCGGGGCCAGCATCGGCCAAGGGCTCGTCCCGCGCTACCGGCCGAAGATCGTCCACAGCCACGACTGGCAGGCGGGGCTGGCGGCCGCCTTCCTGACCTATGACCGCGGCCCGCGGCCCGGGGTGGTGGCGACCATCCACAACCTCGCCTTCCAGGGACAGTTCGACCGCAGGCTGCTGGCGGACCTTGGCCTGCCGACCCGGGCCTTCACGCCCGACGGCGTCGAGTACTACGGCGACATCGGCTTCCTGAAGGCGGCCGTGCGGCTCTGCGACCGGATCACCACCGTCTCGCCGACCTACGCGGCGGAGATCTGCACGCCGGAGCGCGGCATGGGCATGGACGGCCTGTTGCGCGGCCGCGCCGACCGGCTGAGCGGCATTCTCAACGGCATCGACACCACGACCTGGGACCCGGCCCGCGATCCGCTGATCGCCGCCCGCTACGACGCCCAGACGCTCGATGCGCGGGCCGCCAACAAGGCCGCGTTGCAGGCCCGCCTCGGGCTCGCCCAGGATCGGCGGGCGCCGCTGTTCGGCGTGGTCAGCCGGCTGAGCTGGCAGAAGGGCCTCGACCTGCTGCTGGCGGCGCTGCCGATGCTCGTCGCCGAGGGCGCGCAGCTGGCCTTGCTCGGCTCGGGCGAGCCGGAGCTGGAGCGCGGCTTCCGGCAGGCGGCGGCCGCCTATCCGGGCCAGGTCGGCTGCGTCTTCGCCTACGACGAGCCGCTCGCCCATCAGATCCAGGGCGGGGTCGACGCCTTGATGGTCCCATCGCGGTTCGAGCCCTGCGGCCTGACCCAGCTCTGCGCCCTTCGCTATGGCGCCGTCCCGGTGGTGGCGCGGGTCGGCGGGTTGGCGGACACGGTGATCGACGCCACGCCGATGAGCCTGGCGTCCGGCGCGGCGAGCGGCGTGCAGTTCGCGCCCGTCGAGACGACGATGCTGGAGAGCGCGGTCCGCCGCACGCTGGATCTCTATCGCGCTCCCGAGACCTGGCGGCGGCTGCAGCTGAACGGCATGGCCTGCGACGTCTCGTGGGCGCAATCGGCGAAGCTATACGCGCGGCTCTACGCCGATCTCATCACGGAAAGAGCGGGCTGAACGATGGGCCAGGCGCGGGTGACGGCAGGCAGGCCAGAGCCCCTGGGCGTCACGCTCACCGCGGCCGGCGTCAATGTCGCCGTCGCCTCCTCCACCGCCACGGCCATCGACTTGTGCCTGTTCGACGACGCGGGCCGGGAGACGCGCATCCGCCTGCCGGAGCGCACCGGCCAGGTGTTCCACGGCCATGTGGACGGCATCGGCGAAGGCGCGCTCTACGGCCTGCGCGCCCACGGCGAGTACGCGCCCGAACGCGGCCTTAGGTTCGATCCCTGGAAACTGCTGGTCGATCCTTACGCCGTGGCGCTCGACCGGCCGTTCGTGCTGGCGCCCGAGCTGCTGCTCCAGCCGCCGCGAAGCGTCGACACCGCGCCCATCGTCCCCAAGGCGATCGTCCTGGCCGCCGGGCCGGAGCTCCCGCCGCCCGCGGTCGTCCCCTGGGAACGCACGGTGATCTACGAGGCCCACGTCCGCGGCCTGACGATGCTGCATCCCGAGGTCCCGGAGGCGCAACGCGGGACCTTCGCCGCGCTGGCCCATCCGGCGGTGCTCGAGCATCTGGCGGACCTCGGAATCACCACGTTGGAGCTTCTGCCGACCGCCGCCTGGATCGACGAGCGGCATCTGCCGCCGCTGGGGCTCTCCAATTACTGGGGCTACAATCCGGTCGCCTTCTGCGCTCCGGACCCCAGGCTCGCGCCGGGCGGCTGGTCCGAGGTCAGGGCGGCGACGGCGGCGTTGGCCGCCGCCGGAATCGAGGTGATCCTCGACGTGGTCTTCAACCACTCCGGCGAAGGCGACGCCCTGGGCCCCACGCTCTCGCTGCGCGGGCTCGACAATCCCGGCTACTACTGGCTCGATCCGGCCGACCCCGCGCGCTACCTCGACCACGCGGGCACCGGCGACGCCCTGCGCCTCGACCGGCGCCAGGGCGTGCGGCTGGCGACCGAGGCGATGCGGACCTGGGTGCGGCGCGGCGGGGTCGCCGGCTTCCGCTTCGACCTGGCCACCGTGCTCGGCCGCAGAGCCGACGGCTTCGATCCCGAGGCGTCCTTGCTGGCGGCCATCGACCAGGATCCGCTGCTCCGCGGCCTGAAGCTGATCGCCGAGCCCTGGGACTGCGGGCCGGGCGGCTATCAGCTCGGCCGCTTTCCGGGCGCCTGGGGCGAGTGGAACGACGGCTTCCGTGACACCACGCGGCGGTTCTGGCGCAGCCCAAGCTCTAGAGATGGCGCGACGCTCGGCGAGTTCGCCGGGCGGCTGGCGGGCTCGCAGGACCGCTTCGGCGGCCGCCACAGGCCCTCGCGCAGCGTCAACTTCATTACCGCCCACGACGGCTTCACCCTCGCCGACCTCGTCAGCTATGCGGCCAAGCACAATGAGGCCAACGGCGAGCAGAACCGCGACGGGACCGACCAGAACCATTCCTGGAACAACGGCGTCGAAGGCCGCAGCGACGACCCGGCCATCCGGGCGCGCCGGCTGGCCGACCAGCGCGCGCTCTTGGCCACCCTGCTGCTCGCGCGCGGAACGCCGATGCTCTCCATGGGCGCCGAGCTCGGCCAGAGCCAGGGCGGCGCCAACAACGCCTACGCCCAGGACAATACGACCAGCTGGATCGACTGGGCCGGCGCGAACCTCGACCTCGCCGCCTTCACCGCCCGCCTGGTCCGAGCCCGCCGCGAGCACCCGGCGCTGCGCGAAGACCGCTTCCTGACGGGCGAAGCCGAGGCCTCTTCCCTGCCCGACGTCGAGTGGCGCGGAGCCGACGGCGGCCCTCTCACCGCCCAGGACTGGGACGATCCGCAAGGCCCGGCCCTGCAGATGGTCCTGACCGCCACCCTTCCCGAGGGCGTCGACCGGGCCGCCGTGCTGGTCAATCGCGGCGAACAAGCGCTGGCGGCGCAGCTCCCGGAGCCGCGCGACGGCCACGCCTGGCGGGTGATCGCCGACAGCGCCGATCCGGGCCACGAAGAAACCCTCGCCGCCGTCGCGCTGACGCTGTCGTCACGATCGGTGCTGCTGGCGGTCGAGACGCCGTCGAAGCGGGCGCCGCGTGCGGCCGACGACGGCCAGGTCGCCCAGCTTGCCGCCGCCGCCGGGATTGCGCCCGAATGGCGCTCCCTCGACGGCGATCGTCATCGGGTAAGCATCGAGACGCAGCGCGCCCTGCTCGCAGCCATGGACCTACCGGCCGCCACCAGCGGCGATGTTCGCGACAGCCTGTGGCGGCTCGCGGCGCCTCGGCGTGCGGTCCTGCCGGCGGGCGTCGTGGCGCCGGAGGGCGAGGCTATCGTCTTCCCCGTCCGCTCGCTGCAAGCCTGGATGGTCGTCGAGGACGAAAACGGCCGCGCCATGCCGACGATGCTCGCCGACGGCCAGGCCCGCCTGCCGGCGCCGCCGCCCGGCCGCTATCGCCTGCGCGTCGGCGCCGAACAGGGCGAGCTGATCGTCGCGCCCCGCCGCGCTTTCGAGCCGCCGGCCCTGGCCGAGGGCGAGCGGGTCTTCGGCTTGGCCGCCCAGCTCTACTCCCTGCGCCGGCGCGGCGACCAGGGGATCGGCGACTTCACCGCCCTGGCGGAGCTCGGCGATGTTGCGCGCGAGAGCGGCGCCCGGCTGATCGCCCTCAACCCGCTGCACGCCCTCTTCCCGGACGATCGCGAACGCGCCAGTCCCTATCAGCCCTCGGACCGGCGCTTCGTCGATCCGCTCTACCTCGACGTCTCCCGGTTCGGCGGCTCGGCGAAGGGCGATCAAAGCCCCGCCCTCATCGACTACACCGCCGTCGGCCGGCTGAAGGATGCGGCGCTAGCCTCGGCGGCGGACCTCGCCCACGGCGAGGACTTCGCAGCCTTCGTGACGGCCGGCGGCCAGGCCCTGGCCGACTTCTGCGCCTTCCAGGTGATCCGCGAGGCCTACCCCGGCGTCGGCTGGCGCGACTGGCCGCAGGCGTTGCGCGATCCGGCGAGCCAGGCGGTGGCCGCCTTCGTCGCCGCCCGGCCCGAGCGGCTGGCCTATCACCAGGCGCTGCAGCACCTCTGCGACCGGCAATTCGCCGAGGCCGCCCGGCACGCGCCGGACCTCGGGCTGTGCCGCGACCTGGCGGTGGGCGCCGCGCCC
>NZ_DATELG010000179.1:0-6770 GCF_035276905.1 Phenylobacterium sp.
GAGCGGGTGATGGCGCGCGACCCATACGACCGCATCGACAAGGAGATCACCCGCATTCCGCTGCGCTATCCGGCGCCGCGGGCGTGGTGGATCGCCTTCGCCGTCGCCTGCGCCCTGCTCGCCCTCTACGTCGTCGCCGCCACGGTGCTGTTTGCGCGCGGCGTCGGGGTCTGGGGCCTGAACATCCCGGTGAACTGGAGCCTGGCCATCTCCAACTACATCTGGTGGCTCGGGATCGGTCACGCCGGCACCCTGATCTCGGCCATGCTGCTGCTGCTCGGCCAGACCTGGCGCAATTCGCTCAACCGCTTCGCCGAGGCCATGACCCTGTTCGCGGTGACCTGCGGCGGACTCTATCCGATCCTGCACCTGGGCAGGCCGTGGTTCTTCTACTGGATGGCCCCCTACCCCTCGACCATGGGGGTCTGGCCACAGTTCCGCAGCCCGCTGACCTGGGACTTCTTCGCGGTCCTGACCTATCTGACCGTCTCGGCGCTGTTCTGGTACATCGGCATCATTCCGGACCTCGCCTCGGTGCGCGACCGGGCCAGGACCCGCTCCGCCCAGGTGTTCTACGGCCTCCTGGCGCTGGGATGGCGGGGCGCGGCCAGCCATTGGACGCGCTGGCGCAGAACCTACCGGCTCACCGCGGCGATCGCCGTACCGCTGGTGGTCTCGGTCCATTCGGAGATCTCGCTGATCCTGGCCTCGGGCCCGATCCCGGGCTGGACCTCGACGGTCTTCCCGCCCTACTTCGTGCTCGGCGCGGCCTTCTCCGGCTTCGCGGTCGTCTCGATGATCGCCATCGTCCTGCGCCACGCGCTGGGCCTGCAGAACCTCGTCACCGAGACCCACCTCGACCTGCTGGGCAAGCTCACCCTCCTTTGCGGCCTGATGACCGCCTACGGCTATTTCGCTGAGGTGTTCACCGCGCTGTGGTCCGGCGAGGCTTCGGAGCTGGAGACGCTGCGCAACCGGCTGATCGGGCCGATGGCCTGGAGCTACTGGGGCGCGATCGTCTGCAACTTTGCGCCGCTGCAGCTTCTCTGGTTCCGCAGCATCCGCCGCGCGCCGGTCCCGCTGTTCGTCATCAGCCTGCTGGTGGCGATCGGCATGTGGTGCGAGCGCTACATGCTGGTCGTCACCACCCTGGCGCACCACGGGCTGGTCTCGTCGTTCGCCCGCTTCTCGCCCAGCTTCTGGGAGTGGAGCATCTACGTCGGCTCGATCGGCCTGTTCCTGACCCTCTTCCTGCTGTTCGTCCGCGCCCTGCCGATCATCTCGGTCTCCGAGCTCAAGGAGGAAGTGACGGAGGAAGGCGGCGATGGCTGAGCGCGCCCCTCGCCTCTACGCCGTGGTCGCCGAATTCAACCGGCCGGACGCCCTGCTCGCCGCGGTACGTCAGGCGCGTCGCGACGGCTTCAGTCACCTGGAGGCCTTCAGTCCCTTCCCGGTCGAGGGGCTGGACGCGGAGCTCGGCCTGCGCGCGCCGGCCATCCCGCGGGCGATGCTGGCGGGCGGGATCCTCGGGGCCGTCGGCGGCTTTGCGATGCAGGCGTGGATCAACCTCGACTTTCCGCTCAACATCGGCGGGCGGCCGCTGATCGCCTGGCAGGCCTTCCTCCTGATCACCTTCGAGCTGATGGTGCTGGGCGCGGTCAGTTTCGCGATCCTGGCCATGCTGATCGGCAACCGGCTGCCCAGGCTGCACCATCCGCTGTTCGAGATCCCGGACTTCCACTTCGCCACCGACGACAAGTTCTTCCTGGCGCTGCTGGCCGAGGCGCCGGACTTCGACCCCGCCGCGGCCCACCGCTACCTTGACGGGCTGAAGCCGCTGCGGGTGTCCGACGCGCCGCTGACGGAGCCGGAGTCGTGAGAGCCGCGGTCCTGCTGCTGCCGCTCGCGTTCGCGCTCGCCGCCTGCGACCAGATGCGCGAGCAGCCGCGCTACGACGCCTTCGAGAAGGCCCGGCTGTTCCCCAACGGCCAGGTGAACCAGCTCCCTCCCGATGGCACGGTGGCGCAGGAGGACGCCGCCTGGCAGGCCGCGGAGACGACACGGCCGCCGATGACGCCGGCGCTGCTGGCCCGCGGCCAGGCCCGCTACCGGATCGCTTGCGTCCAGTGCCACGGCGAGGCGGGCGACGGCGACGGCGTGGTGGTCAGCCGCGGCTTTCCCCGCCCGCCCGCCTTCGCCAGCCCGCAGGTGCGCGCGCTGTCTTCCGCCCAGGTCGTCGACGTCATCGCCCGCGGCTGCGGCGCGATGTACCCGCACGCCGACCGCGTCGCGCCTGCTGACCGCTGGGCGATCGCCGCCTATGTCCAGGCGCTCCAGCTCAGCCAAGGGGCCCCTACGGCCAGCCTGCCGGCCGAGGACCGCGCGCAACTGGAGGCGATCCATGCGCGGTGACCGCGTCGGCCTCCCCGCGGCGATCGCCGGCCTCGTCGCCGCCGCCGCCGTCTTCGTCGCCGTCGCGATGGTCGGCGGGGCGGCCTGGCGCGCCTGGCTGGGAGCCGCGGTCCTGCTGACGTGCGCGCCGACCGGCGCGCTGGCGGTGATCATGATGCTGCGGCTGATCCCCGGCGCCTGGCGAGACGGCCTGACCGAGCCGCTCGCCGCCGCGCCGGCCCTGCTGCCGCCGGCGGCCCTGGCCATGGCGCCGATCCTGGCCCTGCCCGGGCTGGTCTACGCCTGGGTCGATCATCCGGGTCCGGGCGCCTTTCGCGCAGCCTGGATGGCGCCCGGCTTCTTCGCCCTCCGCGGCGTCCTGTGGTTCGTGCTGCTCGTCGTGCTGGCGGTGCGCCTCGGACGCGACCCGCGGGCGGAACGGACCGCGACGCTGGGGCTGATCGCGCTGGTGGTCGCCGGCCTGCCGATCGCCTTCGACTGGCTGCTGTCGCTGGACCATGGCTTCGCCTCTTCGGGCTTCGGCCTCTATCTGCTGTCGATCGCCATCCTTCTGGCGCTGGCGCTGGCCGTCGCCGCCGGCGCCCAAGCCCCCGAGCCGCGGGTGCGCGACGTGCTCGGCGGAACCCTGTTCACCGTCGCGGTGATCTGGGCCTACCTGGGCTTCATGCAGTACTTCATCACCTGGTCGGGCGACCTGCCCGGCGGGGTGGGCTGGTATCTGCGCCGCGGCGGGGCCTGGGGGGCGCTGGCTTGGCTGGCGATCGGCCTGAAGACGCTGGGCTTCGCACCGCTGATCTTCGGCCACGTCCGCCGATCGCCGAGAGCTCTGGCCGCCTGCGCCCTGCTGGTCGCCGCCGGCGCAGTCCCGGAGGTCGGCTGGCTGGCCCTGCCGGCGCCGGGCCCGTCCGCCGGATGGGGGACGCTCGTCCTGTTCCTCGCCGCTAGCGCCGCGCTGGGGCTTTGCGGCTTCGGCCTCCTTCGCATCGCGCGTCGGCGGAGGGCCCGGGCATGAGCCGACAGACCCCGCCGGACGCCAGCATGCGCATCGCCCTGATCGGGATCGTCGCGGTGCTGGCGACCGCCGTACTCGGCCTCTTGGTGGCGGCGGGCGTCAGCCGGCTGTTCGACCGTTCGGCGATCCCGGCCGCGCCGCTTGTGCCCGCCGCGCCTCCTGCTCCGCAGCTGGAAGTCAGGGGCGGCGGCGACCTCGCCCAGGTTCGCGCCCGGGCCCAGGCGAAGCTCTCGACCTATGGCTGGACGGATCCCGGCCACGCCGCCGCCCGCATCCCGCTCGACCGCGCCCTGGCCATCACCGCACAGCGCGGCTGGTCCGACCCGGAGCCGGCGCGATGAGGCGCGCGCTCGCCCTCCTTGCGCTCGCGGCCCTGCCGGCGGCGACCCAGGCTGCCCCGCCGTTCGATCCGCTGCACGCCGCGGCGATCGACGGCCAAGCCGGCGTGCAGATCCCGATGCAGGTTCCGCTCCGGGACGCCCACGGCCGGCCCACGACCCTGGCCCTGATCGCCGGCGGCAAGCCGGTGCTGTTAGCGCCCGTGCAGCACCGTTGCCCGAACCTTTGCGGCTATTCGCTGGACGGGCTGGCGCAGCGGCTGCACGCCACCGGGCTCGACCGTGACGCCGCGGTCGTCGCCCTCGGGATCGACCCGAGGGAGACCCCTGCCGACGCAGCGGCCAGCGCCGGCCGGTTGGCTGGCCTCGCCGACGCCTACGCCGTAGTGGGCGCAGCTCCGCAGGTCGCCGCCCTCACTGGCGCGCTCGGCTACCGTTACGCCTGGGATCCGCGGCTTGGCCAGTACGCGCACCTGGCGGCGGTGGCGGTGCTCACCCCGGACGGGCGGCTGTCGTCCTGGCTCTACGGCCTGGCGCCGCCGGACCCGGTGCTGCGGGCGGCGGTGCGCACAGCGGCCCGCGGCGGGCTCGGCGCGCTGGGGGATCGGCTGACCCTGCTCTGCTACCACTATGATCCGCAGACCGGGCGCTATGACAGCCGGGTCGCCCTCGCCCTGAAGCTCGGCGGCGCCGCCGTCGTCCTGGCGCTGGCGGCCTTCATCGCGCTCAGCCTGCGGCGGGAACGGCGGAGCGCCCGGCCGTGAGCAGCTTCTGGCCCGCCCGCGCCTCCGCCTACGCCGGCCACGTCGACCTGCTGATGTGGGTCTTCACCGGGGTCGTGGCCCTGCTGAGCGCGCCGGTCTTCCTGCTGACCTTCTACTTCGCCTGGAAATATCGCCGCGGCCGCCCCGCCGACCGCGACCACGTCATCAACCGCAGCCCGCTGATCGAGACCTCCTGGGCGGTCATCCCATTCCTGCTGACCATCGGCTTCTTCGCCTACGCCGCCTGGATGTACTTCAACCTGCAGCGGCCACCGCCCGGGGCGCTGACCGTCGACGTGGTCGGCAAGCAGTGGATGTGGAAGTTCCAGCATCCCGGCGGCCAGCGCGAGATCGACGACCTGCACGTCCCCGCCGGCCAGCCGGTCAGGCTGGTGATGACCTCGCAGGACGTCATCCATTCGCTCTATCTGCCGGAACTGCGCATCAAGCAGGACGTGCTGCCGGGCCGTTACACCCAGTTCTGGTTCACCGCCGACCGGCCGGGCGTCTACCGCATCCTCTGCAGCCAGTTCTGCGGCTTCGACCATTCACAGATGATCGGCCGCTTCGTGGTGCTCTCGCCCGCCGACTACGGCCGCTGGCTGCAGGCCGGCCAGACCGACCTGACCCTGGCCGGCCGGGGGCGCATGCTCTACGGCCGGCTAGGCTGCTCGGGTTGCCACGACCCGGGCGGCCCGGTTCGCGCTCCGCCGCTCAACGGCCTGGCCGGCGCCGCTGTCCCGCTCTCCGACGGGCGCACTATTACTGCCGACGCCCAGTACCTGCACGACAGCATCACCGACCCGAACCGCGAGGTCGCCGCCGGTTATTCCGCCGTCATGCCGACCTACGCCGGGGTCGCCGACGAGGGCCAGATCCAGGCGCTGGTCGCCTACATCCAGTCGCTGGGCGGCCAGCGGTCAGGGGATCCGTTATGACCGCGCCAACCATCGTCACCGGCGAAACCCGCGAGGAGCGCGAAAGCTACCTGCGCGCCGGCCATTCGCTGGCCTCGTGGCTGTTCACCACGGACCACAAGCGGATCGCCATCCTCTACCTGATCTCGATCACCTTCTTCTTCTTCATCGGCGCCTGCGCCGCCGCCGCCATCCGGCTGGAGCTGATCACCCCGCAGGCCGACCTCCTGACCCATGAGGGCTACAACCGCGCCTTCTCGATCCACGGGATCGTCATGGTCTGGTTCTTTCTGATCCCCTCGATCCCCAACGTCTTCGGCAACTTCCTCATCCCGCTGATGATCGGGGCCCGCGACCTGGCCTTCCCCAGGCTCAACCTGCTCAGCTGGTACATCTACATCGCCAGCGGGGCGGTGCTGCTCTATGTGCTGGCGAGCGGCGGGGTCGACACCGGCTGGACCTTCTACACCCCACTCTCGACCAAATTCGCCAACGGCCACGTCATCGCCGCGGCGACGGCGGTGTTCGTCGCCGGCTTCTCCTCGATCCTCACCGGCCTCAACTTCATCGTCACCATCCACACCCTGCGCGCGCCGGGCATGACCTGGGGCAGGCTGCCGCTGTTCGTCTGGTCGCACTATGCGACCTCGCTGGTCCTGGTGCTGGCGACCCCGGTCCTGGCGATCACCCTTACCCTGATCGTCGCCGAGCGGCTGTTCGGGATCGGCGTCTTCGATCCCGCGCTCGGGGGCGATCCGCTGCTATTCCAGAACCTGTTCTGGTTCTACAGCCACCCGGCCGTCTACATCATGGTGCTGCCGGCTCTGGGGGTGGTCAGCGAGTTGGTGTCGGCCGCGGCCCACAAGCAGGTGTTCGGCTACGCCTTCGTCGCCGCCTCCAGCCTGGCGATCGCCGGCGTCGGCTTCCTCGTCTGGGGCCACCACATGTTCGTGGCCGGCCAGTCGGTCTACGCCAGCATGACGTTCTCGTTCCTGAGCCTGGTGGTCGCCGTGCCCTCGGCGATCAAGGTCTACAACTGGACCGCCACCCTCTACAAAGGCGACATCGCGCTCGACCCGCCGTTCCTGTTCGGCATGGGCTTCATCGGCCTGTTCGTGATTGGCGGGCTGACCGGACTGATGCTGGCCATGCTCTCGGTCGACGGCCACGTGCACGACACCTACTTCGTCATTGCCCACTTCCACTACATCATGGTCGGCGGTGCGGTGACCGCCTTCCTGGGCGCGATCCATTTTTGGTGGCCCAAGATGTTCGGGCGGATGTCGAACGAAGTCTGGGGCCGGATTTCCGCCGGCTTCATCTTCAT
>NZ_DATELG010000180.1:0-6909 GCF_035276905.1 Phenylobacterium sp.
GACGCTGGCCAACGTCTACCAGGCGCTCGACAACAATCACGAGATCGTGCCGGTCCTGAACAAGATCGACCTGCCGGCGGCCGAGCCCGAGCGGGTGCGCCAGCAGATCGAGGACGTCATCGGCCTGGACGCCTCCGACGCGGTCGAGTGCTCGGCCAAGACGGGGCTGGGCATCCACGACGTGCTGGAAGCGATCGTGAAGCGCCTGCCGCCGCCGAAGGGCGACCGCAACGCGCCGCTGAAGGCGCTGCTGGTCGACGCCTGGTACGATCAGTACCTCGGCGTGGTCGTCTTGGTGCGGGTCTTCGACGGGACGCTGAAGGTCGGCCAGAAGGTCAAGATGATGCAGACCGGGGCCACCTACCAGATCGACAAGCTGGGGGTGTTCCGGCCCAAGCAGACCGACGTGGCCGAGCTCGGTCCCGGCGAGGTCGGCTTCATCACCGCCTCGATCAAGGAGGTCGCCCACGCCGCCGTCGGCGACACCATCACCGACGAGAAGAAGCCCACCGAGGCTCCGCTGGCCGGCTTCCGCGAGGTGCAGCCGGTGGTGTTCTGCGGCCTCTTCCCGGTGGACGCGGCCGACTTCGAGGATCTGCGCGCGGCGATCGGACGCCTGCGCCTGAACGACGCCTCCTTCACCTACGAGATGGAGACCAGCGCGGCGCTGGGCTTTGGCTTCCGCTGCGGCTTCCTGGGCCTGCTGCACCTGGAGATCATCCAGGAGCGGCTGTCGCGCGAGTTCGACCTCGACCTGATCGCCACCGCCCCCTCGGTCGTCTACCGGGTGAAGATGACCAACG
The DNA here is from genome assembly GCF_035276905.1 of Phenylobacterium sp. GTDB lineage: Bacteria > Pseudomonadota > Alphaproteobacteria > Caulobacterales > Caulobacteraceae > Phenylobacterium. The sequence continues at coordinate 804 of NZ_DATELG010000180.1, forward strand.
GCGAGGAGATCGAGCTGCACAACCCGGCCGACCTGCCGGACCCGGTGAAGATCGAGAGCATCGCCGAGCCGTGGATCAAGGCCACCATCTTCACCCCCGACGAATACCTCGGGGCGATCATCAAGCTCTGCCAGGACCGCCGGGGCGAGCAGCGCGAGCTGTCCTACGTCGGCGCCCGCGCCATGGTGGTCTACGACCTGCCGCTGAACGAGGTGGTGTTCGACTTCTACGACCGGCTGAAGTCGATCTCGAAGGGCTACGCCTCGTTCGACTACGCGATCGAGGGCTACCGGGTCGGCGACCTGGTGAAGATGTCGATCCTGGTCAACGCCGAGCCGGTCGACGCCCTCTCCATGCTCGTCCACCGCAACCGCGCCGAGATGCGCGGCCGCGGCATGGTCGAGAAGATGAAGGAGCTGATCCCGCCGCACATGTTCCAGATCCCGATCCAGGCGGCGCTCGGCGGCCGGATCATCGCCCGCGAGACGGTGCGCGCGCTGCGCAAGGACGTGACGGCCAAGTGCTACGGCGGCGACGCCACCCGCAAGCGCAAGCTCCTCGACAAGCAGAAGGAGGGCAAGAAGCGCATGCGCCAGTTCGGCAAGGTCGAGATCCCGCAGGAAGCCTTCATCGCCGCCCTGAAGATGGACGCGGACTGACGATCCACCACAGCGCCACGACATAGGCGAAGACCGCCAGGTAGAGCGCCGTGAACGCCCAGATCGGCAGCGGCCAATAGATGACGCCGTTGACCCAGCGCATGATCAGCGGCTCCTCCCGCCCGCCCGTCAGGTCCGCCTGCCAGATGGTCAGGAAGCAGGCGCGCCCCAGCACCGCCTGCAGCGCCACGATCGCCAGCGAGGCCAGGTGCGCGAGCCGCAGCCAGCGGATGCGCACCAAGCTCCAGCCGAGCTTCGCTCCCAGCGGAATGACGACCAGGCCCGCGAGGTTGAAGGCGATCACCGCCAGGTGCAGCGCCAGCACCGATTGGCCGATTGCGGCGTCCATGTCGCGAGCATAGCGCCTTGAGGACCCCAGACCATTCGCCGCCGCGTTGAAGCGCCATGCGCTTCCTCTGCGACGAGATGCTCCTGCGTCTGGCGCGGCTGCTGCGGGCGGCGGGCTACGACACCTATCTGGCCGAGGGCGGCCAGCGCGACGCCGAGCTGCTGGCGATCGCCCGCGCCGAGAATCGCGTGCTGGTGACCCGCGACAGGCGGCTCGCCGGCGAGGCCCATCCGCGGGGCGTGCTGGTGCAAGGCCGCGGCGCCTACGCCGAGGCCGAGCACCTCGCCGCGGCGCTGCCGATCGACTGGCGCCTGGCCCCCTTCACCCGCTGCATCGTCGACAATGCGCCGCTGCGACACGCCGACGCGGCGGACATCGCCCGCATGCCGCCCGAAGCGCGCGAGCGGCCCGGTCCGTTCCGCGCCTGTCCCGCGTGCGGCCGCGTCTACTGGCCGGGCAGCCACGTGCGGCGGCTCTCCGAGCGCCTGGATCGGCTCGCCCAATTCCCGCCGCAGGCTTGACTACAGACACGCGCTCGTTCATCGCGCTGAAAACGTCGGGGAATTCCACCATGCGCACTCTGATCGTCATCGCCGCCGCCGCCGCCGCCATGTGGGTGTCGGGCTGCAACACCATCGCCGGCATGGGCCGCGACGTGTCGGCCGCCGGCCGCGCCGTCTCCAGCACCGCCGACGACGCCAAGCGCTAAGCGCGGGCCGCGGCGCGCCGCGCGACCGCGGCGGACGGCCCCAGCCCCTTGGGTTTCGGCGGCGGAAGGTGCATATGGCGGCTAATGCCTGAGCTCGTCCATCCGCTCCGCCGATCCGTCTTCCGCGGGTTGAGGGGCCTGTGTCCGGGCTGCGGCGCCGGGCGGATCTTTCGCGCCTACCTCAAGGTCAACGAGCAGTGTCCGACTTGCGCGCTCGACCTCGCGCACTATCCGGCGGACGACGGGCCGGCCTACGTCACCATCCTCTTGATCGGCCACCTGATCGTGGCTCCGATGCTGTTCTTCCCCATCGTCTGGCGCGCGCCGGCCATGTACACGGCGCCGATCGCGCTCTGCTCGCTGACCGGGCTGACGCTGCTCGCCCTGCCGGTGATCAAGGGCGGCTGGATCGGGCTGATGTACGCGCTGGGCGTCAAGGATCGCGACGCGGCCCTGCACACGGCCGACGCCGCTGATTAGACCCTCAAGGGTCAAACCTTCTTCAGGAACCCGTCCCCGCGGGCGCCGTTTGCCTCCTCTCTGGTCGGGATGGGCCATGAAAGGAGGAAGACGCGCATGGGTCTTGGGACAATCCTGATCATCATCCTGATCCTCGCCCTCATCGGCGCCCTGCCGAGCTGGGGCTATTCCCGCAACTGGGGCTATTTCCCAAGCGGCGGCCTGGGCCTGGTGCTGGTGATCATCATCGTCCTGGTTCTGTTGGGACAACTCTGACGTCCAGGCCTCTGGCTTGAGGCCCGACTTCCGCTAGCATCCCTCCGCTCTACGGGGGGATGCATGGCGCAGATCGAGATGAAGGCTGAGGCGCAGGCGCCCGCGGGCCTCTCGCCGCTGGCGCGGATCAACGCCATCCTCGGCGGGTCCGCCGGCAACCTCGTCGAGTGGTACGACTGGTTCGCCTACTCCTCCTTCGCCCTCTATTTCGCCAGGCATTTCTTCCCCAAGGGCGACCAGACCGCCCAGCTCTTGCAGGCCGCCGCGGTCTTCGCGGTGGGCTTCCTGATGCGGCCGATCGGGGCCTGGCTGATGGGACTCTACGCCGACTGGGCGGGCCGCCGCGCGGCGCTGACCGCCTCGGTCGCCCTGATGAGCGCCGGCTCCTTCGCCATCGCCCTGATCCCCGACTACGCCGCGATCGGCGTGGCCGCGCCCGTCCTGCTGCTCCTCGCCCGCCTGGTGCAGGGGCTGTCGCTGGGCGGCGAGTACGGGGCGAGCGCCGTCTACATGACCGAGATGGCCGGCAAGGGCCGGCGCGGCTTCTGGTCCTCGTTCCAGTTCGTCACCCTGATCGCCGGCCAGCTGACGGCGCTGGCGGTGCTGGTCGTGCTGCAGAACGTGCTTTCGAAGGCGGCGCTGGAGACCTGGGGCTGGCGCATTCCGTTCGCGATCGGCGGCGTCCTGGCGATCGTCGTCTTCTGGATCCGCTCGGGCCTCGCCGAGACCCGCGCCTTCCTGGCCGCGAAGGCCGAGGGCGCGGCGCGGGCGCGCACCGCCATGCTGCTGCGCGACCACCCGCGGGCCACGCTCTCCATCTTCGGCCTGACCTGCGCCGGCTCCTTGGCCTTCTACGCCTACACGACCTACATGCAGAAGTTCCTGGTCAACACCGCGGGCTTTTCGAAGAACGACGCCACCGCCATCACCGCCGGCGCGCTCGTCGTCTACATGCTGGTGCAGCCGCTGGTGGGCTGGGCGAGCGACTACCTCGGCCGGCGCAACGTCATGGCCTGGGGCTTCGGCCTGGGCGCGCTCGCCACCTATCCGGTGTTCAGCCTGCTGTCCCACGGCGGCTCGCCGTGGGCGGCGTTCGGCCTGATGACGCTGCTGGTGGTCATCCTCTCCGGCTATACCGCGGTCAACGCGGCGGTGAAGGCCGAGCTGTTTCCCACCCACGTGCGGGCGTTGGGCGTGGCCCTGCCCTACGCCGTCGCCAACGCCGCGTTCGGCGGGACGGCCGAATACGTCGCCCTGTGGTTTAAACAGGGCGGAAACGAGAGCTGGTTCTACATCTACGTCGCCGCCGCCATGGCGATCGCCGCGGCGATCTCCGCGCGGCTGCCGGACACCAACGCCACCGAGATGATCCTGGAGGCCTGAGCCCTGACTACGCTCGACATCGCCGCGCTGAGCACCTTCCTCGTCTGCTGGCTGGGCTACGAGCCGCTGCTGCGCAGCCTCGCCCGCCACCGCGGCGGGGTGATCAACACCGACATGACGGTGATCCGCACCGCCTGGATGCGCAACATGGCCGCGCGCGACAACCGCTTCATGGACGGCCAGCTGCTCGGCCATGCGCTGAGCTCGGCCTCGTTCTTCGCCTCGTCCAACCTGCTGCTGATCGCCGGCATCGCCGGCGCCCTCTTCGGCGGCGAGCGCACCTTCCGCTCGGCCTCCAGCCTGGTCGGCATCCAGACCTCCTCGCGGCTCCTGTTCGAGGGCCAGCTGGCGCTGATCCTGCTGACCCTGGTGCGGGGGCTTCTCGAGTTCATGTGGTCGATCCGGCAGATGAACTACTGCCTGGCCGCCTTCGGCGCCGCCCCGCTCGACTCGACGGCCGAGGAGCAGAGGACCTACGGCGACATCACCGCGCGCCTGCTGAACCCGGCGCTCTCGTCCTTCAACCAGGGCGTCCGGGCCTACTACTTCGCCCTTCCTGCGGCCGCCTGGCTGTTCGGGCCGGCGATCTGCATCGCCGCCACGATCGCCTGCGTCTCCCTGCTGCTGCTGCGCCAGCGCCGCTCGCCGGCGGCCGCCGCCGTGTCGGACCTGCGCAAGCTGCTAGAGGGGTGACGGTTCAGCCGCCGCGCGGCCTGCGGGATGACGGCTCTGCTTCGATTGAACCGAAATTGGGCGAGCCGGCACCAACGCCATGCTGGTTTTTCGGAGGTTGGCCATGCGCACGATGGCGGCGGTGATCACGGCCGGCCTGATGGCCGCAGCCGCAGGCCAGGCGCTCGCGTCCGGCGGCGGGGGCGGCGGGATGGGCATGGCCCCCAGCATGTCGGCCCCGGCCTACGACCCGGCGGCGGATTACGCCACGGGCGTCTCGGCGCTGAAGGCCGGCCAGTATCGCGACGCCTCGCGGGCGCTGAAGCGGGTGACCGGCGCGGTCCCGTCCAACGCCGAGGCCTGGCGGCTGCTGGGCGAAGCCTTCGCTGGCGACAACGACTGGAAGGGCTCGCGCAAGGCCTACGAGCACGCAGTGAAGCTCTCGCCCGACGACGTCGGCGCCCACGCGGGCCTCGGCACGGCCCTGGCGCGGCTGAAGGACCCCAAGGCGCAGGGCGAGCTCGACTGGCTGAACGCCAAGGCCCAGGCCTGCGCCGGCGCCTGCGCCGACGCCCCGGCGCTGAAGGCCGCCGCCGACCAGGTCCAGGGCGCCATCTCCGGCGCCGAGGCGCCCAAGCCCAGCGCCCAGCGCGACGAGCCGATGATCTTCGCCGGCGCCGCGGCCGGCGACGCCGCCTATTCCACCGCCGTGAGGCTGATCAACCAGCACCGCTATGACGCGGCGCTGGCCTCGCTGCGGGACGCCCAGGCCGTGTTCGGACCGCACCCGGACATCCTGACCTACCAGGGCTACGCCTGGCGTAAGAAGGGCGACTGGGACCGCGCGGAGACCTACTACCGCCAGGCGCTGGCGATCGCCCCGAACCATCGCGGGGCGAACGAATACTATGGCGAGCTGAAGGTCGAGCGCGGCGACCTCGCCGGAGCGAAGCTGATGCTGGCCCGCCTGGAGACCGCCTGCGCCTACGGCTGCGCCGAGGCCGAGGAGCTGCGCGCTTGGATCGATCACCGCGGCGACCCGCAGCAGCGCTAGGCGCCGCCCTGGCCGGGGCGGGGCTCGCGGCCGCGCTCCTGGGGTGGGCCGCCGTGGCGGCCGATGGCGAGCCGCCGATCCGCGCCCTGCACTGGATCTCGGCCGACGCCGACCCGGTCCGCGCGATCGCCACCCAGCCGACGGAGTGCCTGCGCCACCCCGCCGACGCCGCCCAGGCGCTCAAGGTCGAGATCGGCCGGGCGGCCTTCCGCACGCCGGTGCTGCTCGGCGGCCAGGCGGCGCGCGCCAGCCTCGCCTGCGAGACCTGCCACCGCGCCGGGCGCACCAACCCCGACTTCCAGTTCCCAGGCGTCTCCGGCGCCCCGGGCACGGCGGACGTCACCCAGTCGATCTTCTCCAGCCACCGCGAGGACGGGATCGACGATCCGAAGGCCATCCCCGACCTGAGCGGCCCGAAGACGGCGCTGAAGATCGCCCAGGCGCCGGGCGGACGGGCGCTGGAGAGCTTCATCCACGGCCTGATCACCGAGGAGTTCGACGGGCCGGAGCCCTCGCCCGCGACGCTGGAAGGCCTGGCGGCCTAC
>NZ_DATELG010000181.1:0-8566 GCF_035276905.1 Phenylobacterium sp.
CGCGGGCGTACTGGCGCAGATCGAGAGCGTGCGCGAGGCGATCGAGGCCGGCGCCGACCGCGCCGCCTTGCAGCGGCTGCTGCCGCCGGGGGCGGCGCGCAACGCGCTCGACTGCGCGCTCTGGGACCTCGAGGCGAAGGCCGCCGGCGTGCGCGCCTGGACCTTGGCCGGCCGGGCGCGGCTGGACCCGGTCAAGACCTGCTTCACCCTCAGCCTCGACGCCGCCGACGTGATGGCGGAGGCGGCGCGCGCCCACGCCCGCTGGCCGATGCTGAAGCTGAAGATCGGCGCAGCCGACCACCTCGACCGGATCGAGGCGGTGCGCGCGGCCGCGCCGCGCACCCGCCTGGTGGTCGACGCCAACGAGGCGCTGTCCTTCGAAGACCTGCGCCGCATCGCGCCCGAACTGGCCAGGCTCGAGGTCAAGCTGCTCGAACAGCCGCTGCCGGCGGCCGACGACGAGGCGCTGGAGGGCTGGACGAGCCCGGTCCCGCTCTGCGCCGACGAGAGCCTGCACACGCGCGCCGAACTGGCCGCCTGCGCCCGCCGCTACGCGGCGATCAACATCAAGCTCGACAAGGCCGGCGGCCTGACCGAGGCCCTGGCGCTCAAGGCGGAGGCGCAAGGCCGGGGGCTGGAGATCATGGCCGGCTGCATGGTGGCGACCTCGCTCGCCATGGCCCCCGCGCTCGTGGTGGCGCAGGGGGCGCGCTTCGTCGACCTCGACGGCCCGCTGCTGCTGGTCCGCGACCGTGCGCCCGGCCTGCCGATCCTGGGGGCCCTGATCGAGCCGCCGCCGCCGGAGCTGTGGGGATAGGCCGCATCGTTTTAGCCCTGTTGCGACGCTTGGATTTAACCCGGCCAGGCCATGTTGCAGTCAGGGGACAGACGACTGAGACGGGAGCCTCCGCCCGCATGGACGTGACGCTTGAGCGCGCGCATCGCGCCTGGACCAACGCCGAGCGCATCAAGCGCCTCTCCGACGGGCTGATCCGCATCGGGCCGTGGGGCCTGGGGGTCGACGGGGTCGTCGCCTGGATGCCCGGCGCGAACGTGGCCTATAGCGTCGGCGCCGGCGCGATCCTGTTGTTCGAGGCCGTCCAGGCCGGGGCCGCGCCGGAGACGCTGGTGCGCATGGGCCTCTACCTCACAGTCAACACCGCGCTGGACGGCGTGCCCGTGCTGGGTTGGGCGATGGACACCCTGTTCCGCGGCCACGCCATGGCGGCCGGCGCGCTGCAGAAGGACATCGAGAAGCGCTACGGTGCGCCGGCCGGCCGAAACCCGCAACGGCGCTGGCGCTTGCGGGTCCGGGACGTTCCCTGGGCGGCCTGATCCGTCTCGGGCGCGTCGGCGACGGGTCAGGTCGCGCCGCGCAGGGTGGTGTCGATCCGCTCGTCGACGGGCGGCTTGGCGGCTTCCAGCAGGCCGAAGCGGAACGGCAGGGCGCCGATGACCGCGCCGATGGCCGGCGCGACGATGAACAGCCACAGCTGGCCGAGCGCCACGCCGCCGACCAGCACCGCCGGGCCGAAACTGCGGGCGGGATTGACCGAGACGCCGGTCACGTGGATGCCGACGATGTGGATCGCGGCCAGCGTCAGCCCGATCGCCAGGCCCGCGAAGCCGGCCGCTGCGCCCGGACCGGTCGAGCCGAGGATCACCGCCACGAAGAGCGCGGTCATCACCACCTCGAAGCCCATTGCGGCGCCGACCCCGAACTCCCCGCCGTAGCCCGGCCCCCAGCCGTTCTGGCCGAGGTGCTCGTGGCCGCCGCTGATGCCCATCAGGATCAGGGCGCCGGCGAGCGCGCCGGCGAATTGGGCCACCCAGTAGAACACCATCTCCACCGCCGGCATGCGGCCGGCGAGGAACACGCCCAGGCTCACCGCCGGATTGACGTGGCCGCCGGAGATCGGCCCCAGCCCGTAGGCGAGGGCGACGATGGCGAAGCCGAACGAAAGGGCGATGCCCAGCTGGCCCACCTGCTCGCCGCCGAGCACGGCCGCGCCGCAGCCGAACAGCACGAGGATCAGCGTGCCGACGAATTCGGCGGTCAACTTGGACGTCATGAAGGGGCTCCTTCAGGTTCCCGGCTTCCGCGCACGACGCAGCGGAATCCAATGTGCGAGGTGGAGGTGTCGATCGGCTGGGCGTGACGCGCAGCCGGTCGGTAGCGGCGACAGTAGGAGGGGGCGCAGAGGTGGGAGCCGCCCTTGAGGACCTTGCGCGGGATGTCGCCGCCGGCGGGGCAGTCGCGCTCCAGGCTTCCCTCGAGCGTTCCGCCGCGCGGGTTCCTCGGCGCGCAACAGGGGGAGGCGGCGGCCCCGGGCGCCGTCGTCGACCACCAGTCCTGGGTCCATTCCCAGACGTTGCCGATCATGTCGAAGAGCCCGTAGCCGTTCGGCGGGAAACTTCCGATGCGCGACGTGCGGAAGTTACCGCCTCGCTTCAACGTCTGGTAGGGGAATTCGCCCTGCCAGGTGTTGGCCATCGGCTGGCCGCGGGGCGCGAGTTCGTCGCCCCAGGCGAACTCGGCGCCGTCCAGCCCGCCGCGGGCGGCGTACTCCCACTCGGCTTCCGTCGGCGGCGCCTTGCCGGCCCAGCGGGCATAGGCCTCGACGTCGGCCCAGGCGACGTGGACGACGGGGTGGTCCAGCAGCCCGTTCAAACCGCTGTCCGGTCCCCGTGGATGGCGCCAGTCGGCGCCCAGGGCATAGGTCCACCAGGCGTGGATGTCGTGCAGAGGAACCGGGCCTGCCGTGGGGACGAAGACCAGCGAGCCCGGCGCGAGGAGCTCTGGGAGGGCGCCGGGATAGTCCGCCGGATCGGGCGGCTGCTCGGCCACGGTGACCCAGCCGGTCTCGCGTACGAAACAGGCGAAGTCGCGGACGGTCACCGGGCGCACGTCGATCCAGAAGTCGTCGACCTCGACCCAGCGCGCCGGCGCCTCCTCCGCATAGTGCCGGTCCGAGCCCATGCGGAACCTGCCGCCCAAGATCCGCGCCATGCCGTCCTGGGGCTTGCGGGCCGGCCTGCGGCGGAGCGTGGCGGCGGGGGACGGCATGGCGGCTCCGGCAGGGGAGGTCGTCTTCCGGAAAGTGGCGCATGCGGGCCGAGTGCTGCCTATCGGGCCGATCCCTGAGATCGTTCGGGTTCTAAGGCAGCGAACGCCTGAGGGATCGGGCCTGCGCCGGATGGGCGCCGGCGACGCTCCGACGTGGAGTGCCGGACGCACGGGAAGGATCGGACATGGCCGGCTCGGAGGAACGGACGGACAGCCTGGAGATCGCGAGCGCGATCGTCCTCTCCGTCGCTGCGCTGGCCTCGTCCTGGGCGAGCTACCAGGCAGGTCTGTGGGACGGGGAGCAGGCCGCCCACTACAGCCGCACCAACGCGCTGCGCACCGAGGCGTCCCGCGCCATCCTCGAAGGCGACGCGCTCGCCGGCGTCGAGGTGCAGATCTTCGGCGCCTGGCTGACGGCCAAGACGGACGGCAAGGAGAGGCTCGCCGCCTTCTACGAGGCGCGGTTCCCGCCGCACTTCAAGCCCGCCTTCCATCGCTGGCAGCAGGACAATCCGCTGTCCGACCCCTCCGCGCCGCCGACGCCGTTCGCGACCCCAGCCTATCATCGGCCGGGACTGGAGCGGTCGCAGACGCTCGAGCGCCAGGCCGACAAGGAGTTCAGGGACGGGCAGTACGCGAACGCCGTCTCCGACGGCTTCCAGCAGGGCGCGACCATGCTGGCGCTGGCCCTGTTCTTCGGCGGGATCGGCCAGGTCTTCAAGGGCCGCACGGCCCGCGTCTGGCTGCTCGCCGTCGCCAGCGTCAGCCTCGTGCTAGGCCTGCTGCGCCTGCTCAGCCTGCCGGTCCAGGTCCTGGGCCTCGGCATTCCCGGTTAGGGGCTCGGGGATCGGTCATGCCGAGATGCTCCATTGGAGGCGACCGAGGGCGCGGAGCTGCCGCGCCGGGGCCGTGGCCAGCCTCCGGGCCAGCCGGTCGAGGCGCCCGCCGCCGCCGCGCGATCCGAGCCGCTCCACCGCCGCCATGCGCCAGGCGCCCCCCAGCGTATCCGCTGTCGGCGCGTAGAGCCTGAGCCTGAGCTCGAACGGGCCGTCCGGCGCGCGCAGCCAGTTGACCGCATGCCGGCGCGCGGGCGGGTCCCGCTGGACGAACAGTTCCAGCGATCCGTCGGGCGCGGCGACCAGCGGGCTGTGGTCGCCGATCACGTCGCCGGCCGCCGCGCGCTCGCGCGGGGGCGCGCTCAAGCGCCAGGCCGAAAGCGCCGGCGGCAGCCGCGCCGCCGGCATCACCAGGCGGTACTGCTCCTGGCCCGTCAGCGGCCGCCCGGACTCGTCGGCGTTGCAGCGCAGGGTCAGGATGTCCTCGCGCAGCGGGGCGCCGAGGACGGCGAGCACGGCGGCGGCGCGTTCGACCGGCTCTGCGGCGCCTGCCGCAGGGGCCGCGCTCGTCCATTCGCGCAGCGGTTCGCCGTCCATCGCCCGGCGCGCCGCCCGGATGGCGTTCCATCCGTCGGCGAAGCCGCGCAGCAGGATGTCGTCCGCGCGGGCGCCCGCCTGACTGTTCCGTTCGAGGCGGGCGATGCGTTCGCGCAACGCGCCGCCGAGGCGTTGCCGGACCGGCTGGGGTCCGCGTTCGACCAGATGCCGGAGGCGATGGAACAGGGCCGGCGGCTCCATCTCGGCGACCTGGCGCATGGCGCCCAGGTCAAGCACGTCCAGGCCGGCCTTTGCGGCGGGGCCCGATGACGCTGGGCTCGGCGCCCACGGGAAGGCGAAACCCTGCTCGGCGGCGAGGCCCTCGACGGCCGGGCGGTCGGGCGCGCTGCGGGCGAGGATCCGCGAAACGGCCCAGACGCAATCGCAGGGGGTGCGCAGGGTCCGCAGACCGGCGCGGGCTTCGCCCCGCCAGGCCGGTCCGGCCAGCATGACGTCGCCGGCGAGATGCTCGTCGCTCCGCGAGCCCAGGCTGGCGAAGGCCTCGCCCGCCGAGTCGATCAGGGTCAGGGAGATGTAGCGGCCGTGGGTGTTCGGCAGGTGCAGCACGGTCGGGCCGGCGCCGAGGTCGACGATCGCCGAAGAGTGCAGGCAGTCGGGATCGTCGAGGAACAGCCCGGGCACGAGGTCCTGTGAGACCCGCGGAAACAGCCGGAAGTGGTTCGCGGCGAGGGGGTGCGCCCTGCGGATGGTGTCCATCACGACGAGCGGGAAGCCCAGGACGAAGACCTCGCTGGCGAGCTGACGGGCAGGGGCGTCAGGGGATGCTGCGGGGACGGGCGTCTGAACCAAGGGAGCGCTCCGGGTATCCCCGTCAGCCTCAGGCGCCTGGAAATGCACACCAATCCGGCGAAACCCGAGCGGGTGCGCCTTCGACCGCTGATCCGCCGGCCTGGAATCCGGCTTCCCTGCGGTCAGGGCTGGATCAGGTTGTGCTTGATCGCGAAACGGACGAATTCCGCCGCGGTCCGCGCGCCGGCCTTGCGCATCGCCGCCGACCGGTGGCTCTCGACGGTCTTGATGCTGATCTCCAGGTTGCGGGCGATCTGCTTGTTCGAGTTGCCCTCGGCGATCAACTGCGCGACTTCCAGCTCGCGGATGGTGAAGCTCTCCAGGCGCGAGCGCTTGCGGTCGTTGATCGCCGCGTCCAGCAGCAGCTCCGAGACGAAGGAGGAGAAGTACGGCCGGTTGGCGCCGAGCGCGGAGATGGCGGCCTCGAGGTAGCGCTCGCTGTCGGTCTTGAGCACATAGCCGCGCGCGCCGGCGGCCAGGCCGCTGCTCACCGTCTCGTCGTCGTCGTGCATGGTGAAGAGCAGGACGCTGGTGTTGGGGGATTCCTGCTTCAGCCTGCGCGTCAAGGCGACCCCATTGAGAACTGGAAGCGCGACGTCGAGGACGGCGATCTCCGGCTTCTCGCGAAGCGCGATCTCCAGTGCAGTCTGACCGTCGGCGGCTTCGCCGCACACCTCCCACCCGGGATGGGCTTCGATCAGGTCCCGCACACCCTTGCGAACGATCTCATGATCATCCGCGATCAGGATGCGTAACATCGTCGGTTTCTCCCGTCCTGATCACCGATACTGCGCAGTTGGCGCCTGCGGCATCAGGCGAATCCCGGATTGCAACTGTTCGTTATCGGGGCGCCGTTCCATCCTGCTTGCCTAGAGAGCCGGCAGGCGCGCAACCGGGAAAACGCCTATTCGGCCCTCCTCGCCATCGGATGATAGTCGCCTCTCAGGTGTATCTTCCCTACACGTTTTCCCCTAGGCTCCGGGGCCGGGTCGTGTTCCCGGTTGTTACGGAAGCTCTACTATGAGTTGAGCCCTGTGCAGGGCGTTTTGACGGAGCTTGAGCCGTGTCACTCGTGCTTCGGGAAGAATGTAATGCACCCAGCTCAAACCTCTACGAGCGGGCCTTCCGCACCACGACGGCGCCGCTGGCGTTTGCGGCGTGGGCGGACGGAGAGCTTTGCGCCCAGCAGGTGAACGAGGCCTTCGCCCGCCTGTTCGACTTTCCGTCGCACGCGCCCCATGGACAACCGCTGCGGCGGATCTTTCGCGGCGCCTCCTCCATCCAGGTCCGCCTCGCCGTGGAGCAGTGCCTGCGCGACCGCGAGCCCGCGCGCTTCCGCATCGCCCATGGGGCGGCGTCCGAGTTCAAGATCCTGGAGGTCGAGGTCCATCACGTCGGGGGCGACGGAGCGGATTGCGCCCTGATCAGCCTGAGCGAGGCGCGCTCGCCGCTCGCCCTCTCGTCGCTGGGCGAGGCCGGCGTGCTGGCCGAGCTTGCGCCGCTCAGCCGCGGCCTGGTCTATATCCACGACGTCGTTCACAACGTGCTGCGTTGCGCCGCCCACCCCGTGCTCGAGCGCCTCGGCCTGGCCCCCGGATCGATCCCGGCGGACAAGGCCCTGCAGATGGTCGACCCGGCGGACCGCAAGATCCTGGCGCGGCTCCTGAAGCGGCAGCTCGCCGCGGCGGACGGCGAGGTGATCCAGTGCGTCTGTCGGGTGCGGGACATCCACGGCCAGGTGATCTGGGTCGGCGTGCGGACCCAGATCTTCGCCCGCACGCCGGACGGCGAGGTCCAGTGCATCCTCGGCGTCGCCACCGACGAGACCGAGCACTACACCTACGAGGCCGAGATCGCCGCGGCGGCCAACGCGCTCGCCCACGCCGAGCTGAACGAGCGGCGGCGCATCGGGCGCGAACTCCACGACTCCACCTCTCAGCTGCTGGTGGCGGCCAGGCTCGGCCTCAGCCGGCTCGCCGGGCTTGACCTGCCGAACGAGGAGGCGACGCACGTGCTGGAGGACACGCGCCAGGCGATCGAGGGCGCGCAGCGCGAGATCCGCAACTTCTCCTTCGTGCTGCACCCGCCGTCGCTGATGGAGACCGGCCTGGCCGATGCGCTCCAGACCTTCGCGGTCGGCTTCGCGCGGCGCACCGGTCTCGACATCACCTTCGATGTCGGACGGGCTGGCTGGCGCCTGCCGTTCACGATCAAGGTCGCGCTGTTCCGCGTGGCGCAGGAAGCCCTGATGAACGTCTACCGCCACGCCCAGGCCGCGCGGGTGGAGGTGCGGCTCAAGCACAAGGGCCGGCGCATCGTGCTGGAGGTCGAGGACAACGGAATCGGCATGCGCGGAACGGGCGGCCAGCCGCCCATCGAGGGCGTCGGCATCAGCGGGATGCGGGCGCGGATGATGCAGATCGGCGGCGCGCTGGACCTGCTGGGAGGACCCACCGGCGTGCTGGTGCGGGCCTCCGTCGCGCACGAGCTGCGCCCGCCGCGCAAGCCGCGGAGCCGCGCGCCCGCGTCGTCGGCGGCCGGTCGGCGCGCGCGCGAGGACGTGGCCGGATACGAGGGCTTCGCCTGAGGTCCGGCGATCAGCGCGCCGCCCAACGTTCCAGCGTGGCGGGGGTGACGACCATCATTGCGGGAAAGCGCCGGCGCAGCTCGCGGGAGACGCGCCGGGCGTCAGCGATGACGATCACGCTGAGCTGCGACCGATCGTCCAGGCGCGCGGCCGCCGCCTGCACGTCGCGGTCGGAGACCGCCGCCAGGCGGGCCGGATACTCGGCGATCTCGCCCACCGGCCGGCCATAGACGGCCTCGTGCGCCAGGAGGTCGGCCAGGTCCTCCGAGGTCTCCGTGGCCCGGCCGAGGTCGCCGAGGAGCATGGCCTTGCGCATCCCGAGCTCGCCGGCCGTCACCCCGCGCGCCGCCAGCGCGTCCAGCTGGGCGAGCATCAGGGCCGCCACCTCGCCCGCCGATCCCGTCGGAGTTTCCGCCCGGGCCTGGAACATGCCGTCGCGATCGCGTTGCTCCAGCGTGCTGGAGACGTCGTAGGTCAGGCCGCGCCGGACGCGGATCTCCTGGTTCAGCCGCGAGGTGTAGGTTCCGCCGAGCGCGCTGTTCGCCAGCTCGGCGGCGTAGTGCGCGCGATCTGACCGCCCGGCCGCGGGGCCGGCGACCACCACCTGCGCCAGCGGCGCGTCGGGCACGTCGATCAGCACGGCGCGGCCGTGCGACGCCCGGCCGGTCG
>NZ_DATELG010000182.1:0-5033 GCF_035276905.1 Phenylobacterium sp.
GGCCGCTCGAACGGCCTGAGCTACGCCGCCCCGCGCGGCGCGCGCGTGGCCAGCCCCGCCGCAGGCGTGGTTCAGTACGTCGGCCCGGTCAAAGGCTGGGGCGTTATTTTGATATTGCGTTTGACGGGCGGCTACCATTTGGTGCTGGCTGGACTGGCCGAGGCTTCGATCGGCGTCGGACAATCCGTCGCGCCGGGACAACCTGTCGGATGGATGCCCGATGGTCGACAAACGACATCGGAACTCTATCTGGAAGTCAGGGAGCAGGGCGCGCCGGTGAATCCGGGGCGCTGGATGACGAACTAACGGGTGGAGCGCAGCGATGCGCCCCTAACGGGCTTTTAGGTCTGTTGGCGGTCGGACGGCCGCGGAAGGAGCCTTCACAGGCTATGAAAAAGTATCTCCTGATCGGTGTGTCCGCCTTCGTGCTCGGCGCGGGCTCCATGGCCTACTTCAGCCAGCAGGCGCTGGCTTCCGCCGAGCCCCGCGCCAAGACCTATCGAATGCTCGGCCTGTTCGGCGACGTGCTCGACACCGTCGAGCACCAATATGTGACCGAGGTCGACGACACCAAGCTGATCCAGTCGGCCATCGACGGCATGCTCACCTCGCTCGATCCGCACTCCGGCTACCTCGACGCCGAGAGCTTCGCCGAGATGCGCGACCAGACCCGCGGCGAGTACGGCGGCCTGGGCATCGAGGTCACCAGCGAGGACGGCGTGGTCAAGGTGATCTCGCCGATGGACGGCACGCCCGCCGCCGCGGCGGGCATCAAGGCCGGCGACTACATCACCGCGGTCAACGGCGAGAGCGTGCTGGGCCTGTCGGTCAACGACGCGGTCAAGCAGATGCGCGGCAAGCCCGGCGAGACGGTGACCCTGACCATCGCCCGCGAGAAATCCGATCCGTTCGACGTCAAGCTGGTGCGCGAGGTGATCAAGCCGAAGTCCGCCACCGCCAAGATGGACGGCGACTACGGCGTGCTGCGGGTCTCCGCCTTCAACGAGAAGACCACCGACGAGGCCGAGGCCGCCTTCAACGACCTGCGGGCGAAGAACCCGAAGATGAAGGGGCTGATCCTCGACCTGCGCAACAATCCCGGCGGCCTGCTCGACCAGGCCGTCGGCGTCGCCGACCTGTTCCTGGAGGGCGGCGAGATCGTCAGCCAGCGCGGCCGCGATCCGCGCGACGTCGAGCGCTACAACGCCCGGCCGGGCGACATCACCCACGGCATGCCGATGGTGGTGCTGATCAACTCGGGCACCGCATCCGCGGCCGAGATCGTCTCCGGCGCCCTGCAGGACCGCAAGCGCGCCCAGCTGGTCGGCATCACCAGCTTCGGCAAGGGCTCGGTGCAGACCGTCATCCCGCTCCGCGGCGGCATGGACGGGGCGCTCAAGCTGACCACGGCCCGCTACTTCACGCCCTCGGGCCGCTCGATCCAGAAGACCGGCATCACGCCGGACCTGGAGGTCGCCTCCACCCGCGACGAGGCGCAGAGCATCGCCAACAAGTCGTTCCAGTTCTCGGAGGCCTCGTTCCGCAACGCGCTGAACGCCGACGAGGGCAAGGTCCGCGCTGGCGCCCACGAGCCGGCGGAGGAGCCGCCGGAGGGCTTCGACGTGAAGAAGGACTTCCAGCTGGCCCGCGCCGAGGACGTGCTGCACTACGGCTCGGTGGCCGCCACGCCGAAGATGCCGAAGCCGACCGCTCGCCTGGCCGAGGTGCTGGGCGGCTCCAAGGCCAAGGTCGCCGCGGTCAAGCCGCCGGGAACGGACAAGTAGGCGCAGCGGAAGTCTGGATATTGCAAGGCGGCTGTTCGTGCAGCCGCCTTTTTCTTTGAGCTTTGAGCGCCTCCGCTGCCCACTGGGATGGCGATTGCCACCCAGCATAAGTCGCCCTTCTCCCCTTGCGGGACCGTTGCGCAACGGTCCCGCAAGGGGAGAAGGTCGCGGGGACCCTACGTAAAATCCGCCCTGGAAGGCTTTGATTAACCATATCGGCCGAGCCTCCGGTCGAGGGGGAAGGATCCGACTGTGGCCATGATTGCGATCTCCCGCCGGAACATGCCGGCGTTCGGCGCGCCGAGCCTCGACGGATTGAAGGCCGCGCTGGGCTCGCCGATGCTGCAGGCGGTGGGCGCGGCGGCGCTGTTCGCAGCTTGCGCCGCGGCGGTGGTCATGCTGCTGGGGCCGGCGTCGGGCAGGCCGATCCGCATCCACCTGACCTCGGTCTTCGCCCAGGCGCCCGAGGGCTGGCGCGAAGGCCTGCCCAAGTCCAGCATGACCTGGCAGGCGGAGGACGTCCTGCACCTGTCCGACGGGCCAGCCGCCGAGCCGGGTCCGCAGGCCGCGTCGGCCGAGGCCGTCCCGGCGGGCGGCGCTCTGCCGCAGGCGCCGATCGCCGGCTTCTTCGCGCCTGGACCCGGCGGCCCGCTGCCGATCATCGCCCAGGACGGACGCACGCCGTTCGACGCCTATGCGCGGCCGTTCACCTCCAACGGCCGGCCCAAGGTCGCCCTGTTGATCGGCGGCCTGGGCCTGAACGCGCGCGCCACCCAGGCCGCCATCCAGACCCTGCCGCCGCAGATCACGCTGTCCTTCGTGCCCTACGCCGAAGGCCTGCAGGGCTGGATCGACATGGCCCGCGCCCACGGCCACGAGGTGCTGCTCGAGACGCCGATGGAGCCGCTCGACTATCCCGACAACGATCCCGGCCCCTATACCCTGATGGCTGACGGGGCGGGACCGGAGACGGCGAAGAAACTGGACTGGATCCTGTCGCGCGCCAGCGGCTACTTCGCCCTGACGAACTACCTGGGTTCTCGTTTCCTCAGCGACGACAAGGCCTATGAGAGCTTCCTGGGCGCGGTCCGCGGGCGCGGCCTGGGCTTCATCGACGACGGCGCCGCCGGCCGGCGCACCGGCGGCGGCGTGCCGCGCGCTTCGGCCGAGCGGGTGATCGACGAGCAGTTGTCGCAAGGCGCCATCGACGGCCAGCTGCTGAAGCTGGAGGCCAGCGCCCTGGAGCACGGCCAGGCGCTGGGCGCCGGTTTCGCCTATCCGGTTACGCTGGACAAGGTCGCCCATTGGGCCCAGACGGTGGAGCAGCGAGGCTACCAGCTCGCGCCCGCCTCGGCGCTCGCCGTGAAGAAATGACTGAGCTCGACGGATACCGGCCCAACGTCGGCGTGGTGCTGTTCCACCCGGACGGCCGCGTATGGCTCGGCCGCCGCGCCAACACGCCCGGACCGCACAACTGGCAGTTCCCGCAGGGCGGGGTCGACGACGGCGAGGACCTGGAGGCCGCCGCCCGGCGCGAGCTCGCCGAGGAGACCGGCGCCCGCAGCGCGACGCGGCTCGGACGCACCGACGGCTGGATCACCTACGACTTCCCGCCGGGGCACGGCGGGCCGAAGGTCTCCCGCGGCTGGCGGGGCCAGAAGCAGGTGTGGTTCGCCTTCCGCTTCGACGGCGGGGAGACGGAGTTCGACCTCCTGGCGCACGGCGAGCCGGAGTTCGACGCCTGGCGGTGGGGCTACCTCGACGAGGCGCTGTCCGTGGTGGCGCCTTTCAAACGGACGGCCTACCAGGCGGTGGTGCAGGCCTTCGCCTCCTTCGCCGCGCCGTGGGACGGCGGTTCGCCTGCGGCGTGACGCCCGTATTGCAGCGCAAAATCTCCTGCTAGGGTGCTCCCAAGTCACGGCGCCACGGGCGCTTCTACTCGCCCGGAGGCCGGTGAATGGACCCCATCGTCATGGTGCATGGCGCCTTCGTCGGCGGATGGTCCTTCGAGCGGTTCCGCGCGCCTTTCGAGGCCGCCGGCCACCGGGTCCTGACGCCCGACCTGCGCGGACATGGCGCCCGCGAGCCGTCCGACGCGGTGGTGGGAGTCTCCATCCGTGACTACGCCAACGACGTCGCGGCCCTGTGCGCCTCGCTGCCGAGCCGGCCGATCCTGATCGGCCATTCGATGGGCGGTCTGGTGGCGCAGCTGGCCGCGCGGCGGGTGAAGCCGCGGGCGGTGGTGCTGCTCGCCCCCTCGCCGCCCTGGGGCCTGGTCGGCTGGAACGTGGAGGAGGCGCTGACCGCGTTCGGCGCGCAGTTCGTCAGCCTGTTGTCCAACGGCGCGGTGGAGCCCAGCGCCGAGGTGATGCGCACCGTCACCCTGAACCGCATGACCCGCGCCGAGGCGGCGCCGATCCTGGCGCGGCTGCGCCGCGAGAGCGCACGCGCCGTGCGCGAAACGCTGAACTGGTGGCTGGATCCGTTCATGACCAGCAGCATCGGCTCCGGCCCGCTGCGGGCCCGCAGCCTGGTGATCTCCGGCGAGGCCGACCAGGTCCATCCGCCGGCGAGCGGCCGTCTGGTCGCCGAGCGGATCGGCGGCGAGTTCCTCTGCCTGCCCGAGATGAGCCACTGGCTGCCGGGGGAGCCCGGGTGGGAGGACGTCGCCGAAGCGGCGCTGGAGTTCATCGGCCGCGAGGCCCGCGCCGCGGCGTAACGTCCCTTCCCCATTAAGGAGGGACGAGCTCAGCGCTTACTTCTGTTCCTGGTAGAACAGCTGGCCGGTGTCGAACTTCGCGTTCAGCGGGCTGTCGTCGGGCTTGCGCTCGACCGAGAAGTTCACCGCCCGCGAGGAGGCCCCGCCGCCCGCCTGCATCTGCTCCCAGGACTTGCGGACGCGCTTCACGCCGTCGGCCCCGACGTTCACATAGTTGGCCTGCAGCACGAGCTTGGGCTCCTGCATGAAAGCCCAGATGTTCAGCGCGGTGACGATCGGCTTGTCCTGGCCGACGGCGTAGTGGATCTCGGCGTGGCAGACGTTGGTCTGCGAGAACTGCGGCTGGAAGATGATGGCGTAGTCGCGGCCGCCGGACAGCGGCATCGTCCAGGTCCCATCGCGGCGGCTGCCCTTCAGGCCGGCGGCCTTGGCGGCGGCGTCGAGGCCCTGGCCGCGGACGGCCGGGATACAGACCTTCTCCAGCGCCTGCAGCACCTGGGCGCCGTCGCCGGTGGTCGGCAGGCTCGGCG
>NZ_DATELG010000183.1:0-9570 GCF_035276905.1 Phenylobacterium sp.
CCCGGCCGCCTGTTTCACCTGGGCGCCGGTGGGCGCGTTGTGCTGCATGTAGCCGACCAGGTCGACGAAGGCGTTGAAGTAGGCCGCGGTGATGACCTTGCCGATCTCGGTGTTGGAATAGCCGCCGCCGGCCGCGGCCCCGAAGCCGCTCCAGCCGCCGCCGCCGCCGCCGAGTTCGAAGCCGATGTCGGTCTTCTGCGAGACGCCCTCGGCCACGTAGAGCTGTTCCGTGGTCCGCGCGTCGACCAGGGTGATCAGCGCCTGGGCCTCGGACTTCTTCGTGCGCAGGCCGCCCGCGAGCGCGCCGAACCCGCCCAGCCGGCTGCCGAACGCGCCGGCGATCGCGCCGATGTTGTTGCCGCCAGAGTTCGAATTCGAGTTGGCGATGTCGGGGATGATGAAGAAGTCCGCCGCCGCCACCTGGCCGCGGCCGATGTTGGCGCCGCGCCGCAGGTCGCCGCCGGCGCCCAGTTCGGCCTCCTGGTTGCGCATCGCCAGGCCCATGTTGCGGTCGACGATCCGCAGGCAGTTGGAGCGCATGGCGAACAGCTTCAGCAGGGTCTCCGGGCTCGACAGGCCCAGCTGGGTCCACCAGCGGGTCTCCGGCTCCTGGATCGCCGCGCGGCCGAGCGGCGCTGCGCAATGCGGCAGCTCCGGCGTAGCGGCGTTTTTCGGGCCCTTCTTGTCCATGCCGTACTGGGCGGCGGCCGGAGAGGCTGTCATCGCCGCCGCCGCCACGGCGAGCACGACGGAGATGGTGATCTTGCGCATGGGAGACGATCCTCGAAGAACGGAGTTCAGGGTATCACGCGACTGAAGGCATTCAATGGCTGCGCCGTAGCGATACGGCAAGGCTGTACCTGCATACGGCCGCCTATTTGCGGTTGATCCGAGTGATCGCTTGAACCTCAGCGGAAGATGAAGATCCCGCTCCCGGCGGCCGCCGGCGCCTCGGCCAGCCCCCGAATCTCCAGCTTCGCCTGCCGCGCGCCGCACGCGCAACGCAGCCGGTCCTCGAGCGCGGGCAGGGGATGGCGCGCCAGGCCCTGGCCGAGCCACGGCCCCGGATCGAGCACCGCCTGCAAGCCGCAACCGCACTGCGCCCAGAGCGTCGAGCGTCCCGCCGTCACCTGGCCGAGCCGCACCGCCCCGGTCGCCGGCTCCGTCGCCCGCCAGGAAGTTCCGTCTGCCATGCTGCGCCTCCGATAGGTGAACAAAAGCAGAACTCCTTCCTCTTGGCGACTCCGTAAAGGCTGTGTCTTGTGGATGGGGCGCAACCGCGCGTGGTCCCTGGAGCCGACCGCAAATGCGGCCGATTCCCGAGCGGCTGTCGACGGCGCACGCCTCGCGCGCTTGTGGATCAGAGCTTTTCGCTGAGCTTGATCGCCGCGCGGCAGCCCGCGCCGACGACCGCCGAGAGCAGGCGGTGGGCCGGCGCCTCGCGCGCGCCTTCCTCGACGGCCTTGTCGCGGTGCGCGACCTCCTCGTCGCGGAATTTCGAAAGCTCGGCGGCGAGCTCGGGCTCGAGGGCGGCGAGCTCCTCGATCTGGCCGGCGTAGTGCCGCTCGATGACCGTCTCGACCGCCTCGGTGCAGGCGTGGACCGCCTTCTCGCCGAGCAGGGCCGTGCCGGCGCCGAGCGCAAAGCCGGCCAGCCGCCAGACCGGCGCCAGCGCGGTCGGCCGCACCCGGCGTTCGGCGATGAGCTTCTCGAACCGCGCAAGGTGCAGCGCCTCCTGCGCCTCCATCTCGGCAAGCTGGCCGGCGACGCGCGCCTGGCCGCGGGCCTCGCCCAGCACCGCCCGCTGGCCGCGGTAGATGGCCACGGCGCCCAGCTCGCCGGCGTGGTCGACGCGCAGGATCTCGGCCAGCCGTGCGGCAAGGCTGCCCCCGCCGGGCCGCGGGGCGACGAAGTGGGCGGCGGGAGCGGGCTTGTCGGTCATGCCTTCGACCTTTCGCGCAGCGCCGCGGCGGCGCTCAAGCCGGCCAACGCCAGCGAGATCAGCGCGTTCCAGCCGGCCATGGAAAGACCGAGGAACACCCAGGCGGCCTTGTCGCACGATGGGCCGCGGACCTTGGCCCCTTGCAGCAGCGCCGACATGGCGTCGGCGCTGACGCCCGCCGAGCCGGCGCCGGAGCAGGTCGTGGGCCCGGGCCAGAACTTCCACTCCGCGCCGGCGTGGTAGACGGCCAGGCCGGCGCCCGCCAGGAAGGCCAGGCCCAGGATCCAGCAGGTCGCCTGCCGCAGGCGCGGTCCCCCCGGCAGCCGGACCAGGATCATGAAAGCCGCGGCAAGCCCGCCCGCCCACCAGTAGACCTCGCGCTGCTTCAGGCAGAGGGTGCAGGGGGCGAGGTGGCCGAAGGTCTCGAAGGCGTGGGCGATCGCCAGCATCGCCGCCGAGGCGACGACCGCGCACAGCCGCCAGCGGTCTAGGAAGGGGCGCAGGAAGCCGGTCATCGCCCTCGATATGAGCCCAAAGCGCGGCTCAGCCAACGACCTTCAGCGCGACGACCGCGCCGACCAGCAGGGTCGCGAAGATCGCGCTGTAGAGGCCGAGCCGGCGCTCCACCTCCGCGCGGATCCCCGGCCCGAAGTACTTCAAGAGGGTCGCCGACAGGAAGAAGCGCGCGCCGCGGGTGACGATCGAGGCCCAGACGAAGGTGAAGAGGTCGAAGCGCGCGAGGCCGGCGGTGATCGTCACCAGCTTGTAGGGGATCGGCGTCAGCCCCTTGATCAGGATGATCCAGACGCCCCATTGGGCGAACCACTGGTGGAACTCCTCCTGGCCCTGCGGATGGCCGAAGAGGCCCAGGATGGTGTGGCCGAGCGGCGCCAGCCAGACGCCGATGGCGTAGCCGAGCAGCCCGCCGAGCACCGAGGCTATGGTGCAGATGCCGGCGAACAGGTACGCCCGCTGCGGCTTCGCCAACACCATCGGCGCCAGCATGACGTCCGGCGGGATCGGGAAGCAGGAGCTCTCCGCGAAGGAGACGATCGCCAGCGCCAGCGGCGCATGGCGCGATCCGGCCAGGTCGATCACCCAGTCGTAGAGTTTGCGAAGCATCGACGCCCCAACGGAGGATTTACGCGTTCAGCTAGCAGGCGCCGCGGGCCTTGTCTCGTCCGGCGCTATATAGTTTCGTCTGTGACCAAATTTCGGTGTGGAGTGTGCGCGATGGGCGCCGAGACGACGATCGCGGCCGAGGATCTATTCGACAATCCTCTGGGCACCGACGGCTTCGAGTTCGTGGAGTTCACCTCGCCCGAGCCGGAGCGGCTGAAGGGCCTGTTCGAGCTGATGGGCTTCACCGCCGTGGCGCGTCATCGGTCGAAGGACGTGCTGCGCTTCCGCCAGGGCGACATCAACTTCATCCTCAACATGGAGCCGTCCGGCCAGCCGGCGGACTTCCGCCGCGCCCACGGGCCCTCGGCCAACGCCATGGCCTTCCGGGTGAAGGACGCCGGCCGCGCCCTCAAGCTCGCCGTCGAACGGGGGGCCAAGCCGGTCACCGGGCCGGTCGGGCCGATGGAGCTGAACATCCCCGCGATCGAGGGCATCGGCGCCTCGAACCTCTATCTCGTCGACCGCTACGGCGCGCAGGAGATCTACGACGTCGACTTCGTCGCCATCCCCGGCGCGGCCGAGACGGCGGCGGCCAACTCCGTGGGCCTGACCTACATCGACCACCTGACCCACAACGTCTTCCGCGGACACATGGCCGCCTGGGCCGACTTCTACGAGCGGATCTTCAACTTTCGGGAGATCCGGTACTTCGACATCGAGGGCCAGCAGACCGGCCTCTTCTCCAAGGCCATGACCAGCCCTTGCGGCAAGATCCGCATCCCGCTGAACGAGAGCCAGGACGACCGCTCCCAGATCGAGGAGTTCCTGCGCGACTACCGCGGCGAGGGGATCCAGCACGTGGCGCTCGGGACCCCGGACATCTTCCATGCCGTCGAGGCGATGCGGGCGCGGGGCGTGCGCTTCCAGGATACGCCGCAGACCTATTACGAGCAGCTCGCCGCGCGCGTGCCCGGCCACGGCGAGGACCTGCAGCGGCTGGAGGCCGACCGCATCCTCGTCGACGGCGCGCCGACGCAGGGACAGGGCCTGCTCCTGCAGATCTTCACCGAGAACATGATCGGCCCGATCTTTTTCGAGCTGATCCAGCGAAAGGGGAACGAAGGTTTCGGCGAGGGCAACTTCAAGGCCCTGTTCGAGTCCATCGAGCTCGACCAGATCCGCCGCGGCGTGCTCACCGCCAGGCAGGGCTGAGCCGTGGGCGGGGGTTGGGCTCTCGCCGCCCACGGCGGCGCGGGGGTGATCGAGCGCGGGCTGCTGCGTCCTGATCAGGAGGCGGCCTATCGTCGGGCCATGGCGCACGCCGCCGAGGCGGGGGCCGCGGTGCTGCGCGCCGGCGGCCGCGCGCTCGCCGCCTGCGAGGAGGGCGTGCGGGCGATGGAGGACGACCCGCTGTTCAACGCCGGGCGCGGCTCGGCCTTCACCGCCGACGGCGAGGTCGAGATGGACGCGTCGATCATGGACGGCCGCGACCTGGCGGCGGGCGCCGTGGCCGGGGTGATCAGCATCAAGAACCCGGTCTCGCTGGCGCGCGCGGTGATGGAGCGATCGCCCCATGTCTTCCTGGTCGGCCACGGCGCGGAAGCCTTCGCCCGCAGCGAGGGCCTGGAGACTGCGCCGCCGGCCTATTTCTTCACCCTGCGGCGCTGGAGCGCCCTGGAGCACGCCCTCGACGAGCGCGGCCTGCCGCCGCCGCCCAGGCCTGCGGGCGTGGTCGACGACCTCGCCGCGGCGCTCGCCCACGACGAGGGCAAGCGCGGCACGGTGGGGGTGGTGGCCCGCGACGTCTACGGCGACGTGGCGGCGGCGACCTCGACCGGCGGGACGACGGGCAAGCGCTGGGGCCGGGTCGGCGACAGCGCCATCATCGGCGCCGGCGCCTACGCCTCCAACCGCGGCTGCGCAGTCTCGGCGACGGGCGCCGGCGAGTACTTCATCCGCCTGGCCGTGGCCAAGGAGATCTGCGCCCTCGTCGAGCACAGGGGCCTTGCCCTGCAGGCGGCGGCGGACGCGGTGGTGCAGGAGCAACTGACCGCGCTGGGCGGCGACGGCGGGGTGATCGCGGTCTCCCCCGACGGCGCCGTCGCCTGGAGCTTCAACACCGCGGGCATGTACCGCGCCCGCATCGGCGCGGCCGAGCCGCTGACGGTCGGCCTCTACAAGGACGACCCCTAAGGTGGGCGAGGACCTGGAAGCCGCCGCGCGCGAGGAGCTCGAGCGCGCTTGCACGCTCGCCTGGCGCGACCTTGCGGCCCACACGCCGTGGGGCGACATCTTCGAGGGCTTCACGCCCGCCGGCCGCGAGGTCGCCTTCGAGCGCAGCTACCTGTGGGAGGATGGCGCCGGCGGCGACATCCGCGTCGAGGTCGTCGTCTATCCGCCGCAGGCGTACGAGGCGGGCGTGCGGCTGACCCGGGTGATCAAGCGTTCGGGGTAGGCGGCGGAAGGGGCTGCCGCGAAGGGAACATCGGGTGAGGAACCGGAATGAAGCTCGCGTCTCTGAAGGACGGCCGTGACGGGCGGCTGGTGGTGGTCTCAGACGACCTGGCCTGGTACGCGCCGGCCGACGCGGTCGCGCCCACGCTGCAGGCGGCGCTCGACGACTGGGAGCGCGCCGAGCCGATGCTGCGGGCGCTGGCCGGGACGCTGGAGCATGGCGCCGTCCCGCGGGAGCGGTTCCACGAGCACGACGCGGCGAGCCCGCTGCCGCGGGCCTACCAGTGGGCGGACGGCTCGGCCTATGTGAATCACGTGGCCCTGGTGCGGAAGGCGCGCGGGGCGGAGATGCCGGACAGCTTCTGGACCGACCCATTGATGTACCAGGGCGGTTCCGACGGCTTCCTCGGGCCGCGCGACCCGATCCCCCTCGCCGACGACAGCTGGGGACTGGATCTGGAGGCCGAGGTCGCGGTCATCACCGGCGATCTGCCGCGCGGCGCGGACCGGGAGGCGGCCCTCGCCGCCATCCGGCTCGTCATGCTGTGCAACGACGTCTCGCTGCGCAACCTGATCCCGGGAGAGCTCGCCAAGGGTTTCGGATTCTTCCAGTCCAAGCCGGCCTCGGCCTTCTCTCCGGTGGCGGTGACGCCGGACTCGCTCCATGGCTGGCGCGACGGAAGGTTGTGCGGCGCGCTGGAGGTTGAATTGAATGGCAGGCCCCTGGGGCAGGCGGACGCCGGCGTCGACATGACCTTCGACTTCGGGAGCCTGGCGGTCCACGCCGCCCGCACCCGCGACCTCGCCGCGGGCACGATCATCGGCTCCGGCACGGTCTCCAACCGTGGACCCGACGGCGGCCCGGGCCGGACGATCGAGGAGGGCGGGGCGGGCTATTCCTGCCTGGCCGAGCTGCGCACCGTGGAGACCCTGACGCACGGCGCGCCGCGGACGCCCTTCCTCAAGGCCAAGGATGTCGTGCGCATCGAGATGCGCGACGCGCGCCGCCGCACCATCTTCGGCGCCATAGAGCAGGAGGTGAGGGGGCCATGAGCGCCGACGACGCCGAGGCGCGGCTGCGGCTCGACAGCTATCTGCCGTACCGCCTGTCGGTGGCGTCGAACGCGGTGTCCGGCCTGATCGCGCGGGCCTATCAGGACCGCTTCGGCCTGACGATCCCGCAGTGGCGGGTGATCTGCGTGCTGGCGAGAGACGGCCGGCTGACCCAGGGGCAGATCGTCGGACGCACCTTCATGGACAAGGTCACCGTCAGCCGCGCCGTCCAGGGGCTGGCGGCCCGTCGCCTGGTGGACCGCTCCGAGCATCACGCCGACGGCCGCTCGCACATGCTGGCCCTGGCGCCGGAAGGCCGGCGGCTGTTTTCCGAGATCGCTCCCCTGGCCCTGGCCTACGAGACGGCCCTGATCTCCGGCCTCGCGCCGGAAGAGGTCACGCTCCTGCGCCGGCTGCTGACGCGCCTCCAGTCCGCGGCGGCGGCGTTGGTCGGCGAGGGCGAGCGGCCGCCGATCGGCTGAGCCTGGCCCCGTCAGTGAACGGTGCGCACGCCCCAGCGGTGCGAGCCTTCGCCGAACGGCAGGTGGAAGCCGTAGGCGGCGCGCCGGCGCTCGTCGCGCCAGTTTTCCTCGAAGCTGTGGATCAGCGCGGCCTGCAGCTCGTCCGGGATCTGCCGGACGTCGTGGCCCAGCGAACGGGCGACCTGCTCGATCACCAGCGCGCGGTGCGCTTCGCCGCCGAACGAGACGAGGACGTCGCGGACGCGCTTGGCGAGGTTTTGACTGGGACGCGCCAGCTTCTTGCTGGAGCGCGGTTCGGGGGCGTTTTCCAGGGGCTTTGACATGGCCCTGCAACCATGACGCAAGTGGGTTTGACGGCCGGTTAAAGTCCAGGTTGAACAGGTGGTTAATTCGCGTCCAGGTTTAGGATTCGGTAACCCTTTTTCCGCCTCTACCCCAGCCCGCCCGCAACCGCGGCGCGGTACACCACCAGCGACGCCAGATAGGCCAGGGCGGTCATGTAGAACAGCATGACGATCGGCCAGCGCCAGGAGTTGGTCTCGCGCTTCACCACGCCCAGTGTCGAGGCGCACTGCGGGGCGAAGACATACCAGGCCAGGAACGACAGCCCCGTGGCGATCGACCAGTGGTGGGCCAGCATGGTGGCGAGCGTGCCCGGCGCGGAGTCGGCGTCGCCCACGGCATAGACGGTGCCCAGCGCCGCCACCGCCACCTCGCGCGCGGCGAAGCCCGGGATCAGCGCCACCGTCATCTGCCAGTTGAAGCCGATCGGCGCCAGCAGCGGTTGCAGCATGTGGCCCAGCCGCCCTGCGATCGAATAGTTGATCGCCGGATCCGTCGTCCCCTTCGGCGCGCCGGGGAAGGACGACAGGAACCAGATCAGGATCATGAGCGGGAAGATGATCCGCCCGGCCCGTTCGATGAAGATCTTGCCGCGCAGGAACAGGTTGCGGGCGACGTTTTCCAGATCGGGCAGCTTGTAGGTCGGCAGCTCCATCAGGAAGGGCTCGACGGCGCCGCGCCAGAACAGCTTGCGCATCAGGAACGAGACGCCGAGCGCGCTGAGAATCCCCGCGGCATAGAGGCTGAACATCACCAGCCCCTGCAGGCTCAGGACCCCCCACACCGTGCGGTGCGGGATGAAGGCCGAGATGATCAGGGTGTAGACCGGGATCCGCGCCGAGCAGGTCATCAAGGGGGCGACCAGGATGGTGGTCAGCCGGTCGCGCTTGTTGTCGATCACCCGCGTCGACATGATTCCCGGGATGGCGCAGGCGAAGGACGAGAGCAGCGGGATGAAGGCGCGCCCGTGCAGGCCCGCCCCACCCATGATGCGGTCCATCAGGAAGGCGGCCCGGGCCATGTAGCCGAAGTCTTCCAGCAGGATGATGAACAGGAACAGCACCAGGATCTGCGGCAGGAACACCAGCACGCTGCCGACGCCGGAGATCACCCCGTCGGTCAGGAAGCTGGTCAGCAGGCTCGGCGGCAGCTCGTGGGCGACGAGGCCGCCCAACGCCTGGAAGGCGGAGTCGATCAGGTCCTGCGCCGGCTTGGCCCAGGTGAACACCGCCTGGAACATCAGGAACAAGAGGCCCAGCAGGATCGCTAGGCCCGCGACCGGGTGCAGCAGCACGCAATCGATGCGGCCGGTCAGGGTATCCGGCCGCTCGGGCGGGCGCACGCAGGCCTTCAGGATGCGCTGCGCCTCGCGATGCGCCTGGCGGATCTCGGCCGCGGTCGGCTCGCGCCAGGTGTTCTCGCCGGTCGGGACGGCGCGGGCGGTCTCGTCGATCTGGGCGACCAGGTCGTCGACGCCGCGCTTGCGCGTGGCGACGGTGGTGACGATCGGGCAGCCCAGCTCGCGCTGCAGCCCGACAAGGTCGATCCTCAGGCCCTGGCGCTGGGCGATGTCGTACATGTTGAGCGCCAGCACCATCGGCCGGCCGACGGCCTTCAGCTCCAGGATCAGCCGCAGGACGAGCCGCAGGTTGGTGGCGTCGGCGACGCAGACCAGGACGTCGGGCGTCTGCTCGCCGGCGAGCCGGCCCAGCACCGCGTCGCGCGTCACCGCCTCGTCCGGGCTGCGGGCGCGCAGCGAATAGGTGCCGGGCAGGTCCAGCACCGAGAGCGTGCGGCCCGAGGCGGTCTTCAGCTGGCCTTCCTTCCGCTCGACGGTGACGCCGGCGTAGTTGGCGACCTTCTGGCGGCTGCCGGTGAGCGCGTTGAACAGGGCCGTCTTGCCGGAATTCGGATTGCCCACCAGCGCGACCCGCGCCGTCCGCGCGAGGGTATCGGTGACGGCGTTCATCCGCGGCGGGCGCCGACTGCGCGCGTCGCGAACCGCACCCAGACGTCCTCGGCGTCGCGCCGGCGCAGCGCCACGCGCATGTCGTCGACGCGAACCGCGATCGGGTCGCGGCGGATGGCGCCCTCGTGCAGCACCTCGATCTCAGCGCCCTCGACGAAGCCGAACTCCAGCAGCCGGCGCTGCAGCTCCTCGACGCCGACCCCGTG
>NZ_DATELG010000184.1:0-2624 GCF_035276905.1 Phenylobacterium sp.
GCAGGCGGGCGGGAATGGCGGCGGCGGCGTCCTGCACCCACCAGCCGCCCTCGGCGAAGCCCGGCCAGGCGGCGACGTCGCCGCGCCGGCTGGTCCGGACTGTGCCGCCCGGCAGCGCTTGGCCGTCGACGGCGGCCGCGAGCGCGGACGCCTGGGTGGGATCATTCAGGGAAAGATCGGTCGCCGGCTCCTCGGCGATCAGGCCGGCGATCGCGCGGGCGGCTTCGCCGCCGAACGCGGCCTGCCAGCGGGCGTAGAGCCACGGCGGGGCGAGCCGTTCGGGGTCGCCGAGGTCCGGCGGCTCCCGGGTAAGACCCCTCAGCACCGCATTGACGAGACCCTTGAAGGCCTGGCTCTGCCGGTTCGCCTGGGCCAGGTCGACGGCGCTGGAGACCCCCGCGTGCGCCGGCGTGCCGAGCACGAAGAGCTGGGCCGCGCCAAGCCGCAGGATCTGCACCACCCGGTCCGGCGGCGGCTTCTTCACGCGCTGTTGCAGCGCCTGGTCGATCGGCCCCAGCCGGCGCAGCGTCGCCATGACCAGGGCGCGGGCGAACGCCCGGTCGCGCGGCGGAAGCGCCGCGAGCGCAGGATGGCTCAGCCCCTCCTCCAGGCCGGCGCGCCGCGACAGGGCTGCGGTCAAGAGGTCGAGGGCGGCGGCGCGGGCGGGCAGGCCCGCGGCCTCGTTGGGTTCGATCTGGCTCACCGGCGCCCGCGTGCCCCTTCAAGGCCGCCGGCGCAAGGACTTTAGGCGATCGCGGCGGGCGCGCGGCGCCAGGTCGACACGATCGCGACGGCGAAGACCAGCATCCCGGCGACGGTGATCCCCTCGCCGACGGCCATCACCCAGACGACCGCCCGATCGCCTTCGAGCAACATGGCGAGCATCGGCAGCGTGACCAGATTGCCGAGGTTGGAAACGCCGAAATTCACCCAGGCCAGCCGCGTCGGCGCCAGGTCGCCGGCCAGGCCGTAGAAGGCGCCCATCAAGGCCAGGCTCGCCCAGCCCAGCGAATTGATGTGCGCGTGCACCGGCGCCAGCGTGTGGTCGCCCGACGCTCCCATCACCACGCCGAGCACCATGCCGGTGAGCGCGTAGAGCACCGCCGCGCCGAAGAAGGCCACGGAAATCCTCGACATCCGATATTCCCCCAACACTACTGTCGAAAAATGAGAACAGTGTTCGCATCCCATGGCAACGCTGGCTTTTGCCCCGGCGGCGACATAGATGGACCAGATGGACGACGCCCCACCCAACGCCGCGCCCGGCAGGGACTTGACGCCCGCCGCGCGGCGCGCGCTCGAAGAGGCTGAAGCCCGCCGGCAGGCCGAAGCCGCCGGGGGCCAGGCGTCCGGTGAGGAGGGCGGTCCCCGCGGCCCCGAACCCACCCGCTTCGGCGACTGGGAGCGCAAGGGCATCGCCGTCGATTTTTGACCGCTTTAATGTCCGATAACCGCCAGCGGCCGGCCGGTGCGGACACTATCTTGCGGGTCATGACCCAATTCACCCTGTTCGAAACCTCGCTGGGGTGGGCGGCCGTCGGTTGGAACGGGGCCGGCCTCGCCACCGTCCGTCTGCCGCAGTCCGAGCGCGGCCATGTGCTGGCGTCACTTCGACGGCGCCTGCCCAACGCTGAGGAAGCCGAGCCGCCGCCGGCGATCGCAGCGCTGATCGACGACGTCCGCGACCTGTTGGCGGGCGGCTCGCCGGACTTCGCCGCGGCGCCGCTGGACCTGTCACGGACACCGGAGTTCCACGCCCGGGTCTATGAGGTGGCGCGCACGATCCCGCCTGGCGAGACCCTGACCTATGGCGAGGTCGCCGAGCGCCTCGGCGACAAGCGGCTGGCCCGCGAGGTCGGCCGGGCGCTCGGCAAGAACCCCTGGCCGATCGTCGTCCCCTGCCACCGCGTGACGGCCGCCGGCGGCAAGCTCGGCGGCTTCTCCGCTCCCGGCGGCGCGGCGACCAAGCTGAAGCTGCTGGCGATCGAAGGCGCCCAGGCCGCGGCGCAGGCCGATCTGTTCGCCTAGCTTCCCTCCCCATCAAAGCAGGGACATCACCCCCGCGTCAGGCGCCGGCAGATCTCGTCCAGCTGCTCGAGGCTGGCGTAGCGGATCCTCAACTCGCCTGCGCCGCCACGGTCGGAGATGTCGACGGTCATGCCGAGCGCATCCTCGAGATCGGATTCCAGGGCGGCGGTATCGGCGTCCTTGACGTTGCGCCGCGGGCCGGACGCCTTCTTCGGGCCGGCGGCCTTGGCGCGGACCAGGGCCTCGGTGTCGCGGACCGACAGGCCCTTTGAGACCACCTGGTCGGCCACCGTCTCCTGGTCGTCACAGGCGAGGATGGCGCGGGCGTGGCCCGCGGACAGACGTCCCTGCAGCACGTGCTCCTGCACCGGGACCGGCAGCTGCAGCAGGCGAAGCGTGTTGGCCAGGTGGCTGCGGCTCTTGCCGACCGCCTTCGACGCCTGCTCCTGGGTGTAGCCCATGCGCGCCATCAGGTTCTCGTAGGCGCGCGCCTCCTCCATGGCGTTGAGGTCTTCGCGCTGGACGTTCTCGACGATCGCGATCTCGTAGGCGCGGTCGTCGGCGAACTCGCGCACCAGGGCCGGGATGGCGGCCAA
>NZ_DATELG010000185.1:0-21758 GCF_035276905.1 Phenylobacterium sp.
CTGGCTGGCCGGGCGACGCACGCATCCGCCCGCGGCCGGCGGGGGCCACGCGGCTGCGGACCGTGGGCTGGACGCCGAAGCCCCGCTCGCGCCCCAGCTGCTGGCCGAGGTCGGCCGGCAGCAGGTCGGCACGACGGTGGAAGCGCAGGAGGCGGTCGAGGAGTGGCTGGGGCTGCTGCGGCTGTCGGACCCGCGGCTGCCGGCCCTGCTCCAGGCGGCGCTGGCGCTGGAGGGCTGGCGCATCGTCGACCCCTACCCCCGCGAGCCCTATCTCGGCGTGCTGATGACCGCCCAGTGGCTCCGGACCCGGCGGCGGGTGCGGAGCCACCTGCTCGGCCTGGAAGCCGGGATCCGCACGCTCAACCGCTCGCGGCGTCCGGCGGCCGCGGCGCCTCTGGCCGAGCGGCTGGTGTTCTGGATCGAGGTGATAGGCCAGGGCGCGGCGGCGGCTCTGGAGCAGCTCAACCGGCTGGAGCTGGCGCGCCAGGTTGCGGTCGGCCGCATCGGCGAGCGGCGGGCGCACTCGCACCTGACCGGCTTGCTCGACCTGATGCTGGAACGCCCTGTGGTCACCGCCCCGGCCGCCGCGAAACGGCTGAAGGTGTCGGGCCAGACCGCTCGCCGGTTGTTCGCCGAGCTCGGGGCCAGCGTCACCGAGGTCAGCGGCCAGACGCGCTACCGGGCCTGGCGGCTGTAGCGGGTTGCCAATTGGCAACTCCCAGATCCTCCCCCTGAACGGGAGCACCTGGAGTCGAGCCCCAGTTGGCGACCGCGCTTTCGGTCACCGATCCCCCGACACCTGCGCCGCTCCGAGTTGCCAATTGGCAACGCCGCCCCCCTCCCCTCGCCTGTCGCCTTGAATCGCGCACAATGCGGCGATGTCGAAGCGCGCGATTCGCAACCAGGAATTCGATCTCTTCATCCCGCGGCTCGGCGAGGCGCCGCTGAAGGATCAGCGCGAGCTGATGGAGCGGCCGTTCTTCTCGCTCTCCAAGCGCAAGCGGCTGAAGCCGATCGAATACCAGAGCCCGGACGGCGACGTCTGGGTGCACGTCAGCGCCAATCCCAGGTTCGGCATCGCCACGATCTGGGACGCCGACATCCTGATCTGGGCGACCTCCAGGCTGAACCAGTTGAAGCAGGCCGGGACCAACGACCTGCCGCGCACCATCCGCACCACCAGCTACGACCTCTTGAAAGCCATCCGCCGCGACACCGGCGGCAAGGGCTACAAAGAGCTGGCCGCGGCGCTGGAGCGTCTCCAATCCACCGTCATCGAGACCTCGATCCGTGCGCCGAAGCGCAACAAGCGCGCCCAGTTCGGCTGGCTCGACGAATGGACCCTGGAGACCGACCCGGAGACCGGGGTGGCGCGGGGACTCAGCCTCACCCTCTCCAACTGGCTCTATGAGGGCCTGATGAAGGAGCGGGCGCTGCTCACCCTGCATCCCGACTACTTCACCCTGGCCGGCGGCCTGGAGCGGGCTATCTACCGCATCGCCCGCAAGCACGCCGGCGACCAGCCGGAAGGCTGGGCCTGCCGCTTGAGCGTGCTGCACGAGAAGACCGGCAGCGAGAGCCCACTCAAGCAGTTCGCCTATCTGATGAAGAAGATCGTCGTCGCAGACGACCTGCCGGACTATGCGATGACGCTCACCACCACGCGCGACGGCGCCCCGGCGGTCCACTTCGTCCGGCGCAACGCGGCGGAGAAGGCGGCGGTGAAGGCCGACCTCGCGCGACTCAGCTCCCAGGCCGAGAGGTTCGCCCGCGAGGACGCCCGCACCCTGGACGTCGACGAGATGCTGGCGAGGCGCCGTCGCGACCCGGGGGATCTGTGACCGCCGACGCGGGGGAACGGTGACCGGATCGGCGGGGGATCGATGACCAGGCTTCGGGGGATCTGTGACGCTGTGGATAAAAAACCCGCGTAAAAACAGCGCCATGCAAGCCCGCGGCGGGGGCTTAACGCTCTTAACCTGCTCGATAACGGAATCTCTCTTAACCGCCAGCGCCGGCCAGGGTCCGCAGGCGACGCGCTGAACCTTGAGGGTTCGCGCACGCCTTCACTGTTAAGCCGGTGTTAATGATTAAGGCGCATCAACTTTGCGAACTTCGGTGAAATCGCCGGAAATTTGCAAAGGAGGCGCCCGTGTCGTCCCCAGCCCTGGCCCCCAATCCGGCGAACGACGCCCCGCCCGCGCCGATGCTGCTGAACGCGATGGCCGCGCTCAACCAGCGGGCCGGCCACGTCATCTCCCGCCTGCGCTCCACCGTCTTCGCGCCCGGCGAGGTCAAGGTGGTGGACCACAAGTTCAGCATCACCCGCACCGCCGAGATGGTCGGCCGCACCGCCGAGGCGATCCGCCAGGCCGAGACCGACGGCCGGCTGCCGCCGCCGCGGATCGGGGCCAACGGCCGCCGCGAAGGCTATACGCTGGCCGAGGTCAACCACATGCGCGACGTCTTCGGCACTCGGCCGCGCCGCGCCGAGACCGATCCGCCGATCATCCTGGCGGTGCAGAACTTCAAGGGCGGCGTCGGCAAGAGCACGCTGACCTGCCACATCGCCCAGCACCTGGCGCTCGCCGGCTATCGGGTGGCGATCGTCGACTGCGACAGCCAGGCGTCCAGCACCACCATCTTCGGCTTCAATCCCGACATCGACATCGACGACGAAGAGACGCTGCTGCCGTTCTTCCGCCACGGCGGCGCGCCCGACCTCAGCTATGCGCTGCGCCCGACCCCGTGGACCGGCATCGACCTCATCCCGGCCAACCTCGGGCTCTACCAGGCGGAATACGAGGCCGCGGCGCGCCTGCGCGGCAACCCGGACGCCTTGGACCGCCTCCGGCGCGGGGTGGAAAGTATGGCCGAGCGGTACGACGTGGTCATACTCGATCCGCCCCCGGCTCTGGGCATGATCTCGCTGGCGGTGCTGCGCGCGGCCAATGCGCTCCTCATCCCCACCCCGCCGTCGACGGTCGACTTCGCCTCCACCAGCCATTTCCTCAGCATGGTGGTCGACACGCTGGAGACGCTGCAGGCCCATGGGCTCGGCGCGCGCGGTTACCACTTCCTGCGGGTCGTCGCGACCAAGGTGGACGAGGCCAAGAGCGCCCACACCCAGATCCGCGAGATGATGGACGCGGTGTTCGGCGCCGACATGCTCAACACCTCGCTGCTGGACAGCGCCGAGATCGACAACGCCAACGTCCAGCTGCGCACGGTCTACGAGCTGCAGAACGGCGGCAGCCGCACCCACGAGCGCTGCCGCAACAACCTCGACCGCCTGAACGGCGAGATCGAGCTCCTGATCCGCAAGGCCTGGCCCAGCCATCGGCCGGAGCTGCGCCGGCTGGGCCTGGCCTGAGACCAAGGGGGGAGTTGAGACATGGCGGCCTCCACGACGGGCAAGAATCGATCGATCCTGGCGGGGCTGGTGGCGGACGCGCCGGCGCCGGTCACTGAAACCCCGCGTCCTGCGGCGACGCCTGCGCCCTTGCGGCCGGCGGCGGGGGAGGGGATTCCCCGCGTCGGCGAGCGGCTCTCCGCCCTGGCGCGCGTGACCTCCGGCGACTTCGCCGAGAAGACCTTCCGCCTCGTCGATCCCGCCCGCTGCCGGATGTGGACCCGCCACAACCGCGCCTATGCGCTGCTGACCGCGGAATCCTGCGCCGACCTGCTGGACAGCCTGCGCGCCCAGGGCGAGCAGGAGTTCCCCGCTGTCGTCCGCCGCGTCAGCGACGATCCGGACCACGACTGGGAGGTGATCTGCGGCGCCCGCCGGCACTGGTCGATCACCTATCTGCGCCAGGTCGAGCACCGGCCGATCAAGTTCCTGATCGACGAGCGCGAGCTGACCGACGAGCAGGCGTTCCGCATCTCCGACCTGGAGAACCGCGCCCGCCAGGACATCTCCGACTACGAGCGCGCCGTCGACTATCGCGACGCGGTGCAGAGCTACTACGGCGGCGTGGCCCAGCGGATGGCCGAGCGGCTGGAGGTCTCCAAGACCTGGCTGTCGCGCTTCCTCGACATGGCCAAGCTGCCGGCCGAGGTGGTCGAAGCCTTCGGCGACGTGCGGGCCCTGCGCGAGAACCACGCCCGCGAGTTGAAGCCGCTGCTGCTCGATCCGGTCGCGCGGCCTCGCGTCATGACTGCCGCCAAGGAGCTGGCGAAGCGCCAGGCGGCGCGCCGCGAGGCCCAGGAGCCGCTGGTCGAAGCGACGAAGGTGGTGGTGGCGCTGAAGACGGCCGCGAAAGGGGAGGGGCCCAAGCCGGCCGCCGCCCCGCCGGCGCCCACGACCGTCCGCAACGCCGCCGGCGCCACGCTCTTCACGGTGAAGCCCAAGGCCGACGGCCGCGCGATCCTGGAGTTGGCGCTTGGCGCCGAGGCCTCCAACGCCGACTTCCTCGCCGCCTTCGAGCGCGAGCTAAAGCGCCTGCGGCCGAAGCGCTGAGGCTCGGCTGCTCACAGCGAGATGGGTGCGAGGGCAGGGGAGCACTCGGGGTCTGGTTGCCAATTGGCAACGAAGATTAATATCGGGGTATCGGTGACCGGTCCGCGTCGCGAGCTGCTCGCCTCATCACTCCACCGGCAGGTCTTGCCCCCCGCGACCGCGCCGCTTGATCCAGCCGGATCGCCCTCCACGCTGGCGGTTGCCGTTGGGCGCGCGGGCGGCCTTGGTTGGTCCGTCGGCGGCGTTCGATTCCGCTGTCGTCGGTTCGGTCGGGGAGCCGTCGGTTCTGGCCTCCTTGCGACTCACCAGAACCCCGCCGGGGTTCCGGCCGCAGCGGGCGAGGGCGCGGCCGTGGCCGCACGGGCGGAGCGCCAGCTTCCCACCCTGCGCGGTCCGCACCAGAGATCCGCCCCGCGTTCGCAGCCGAACTGCCTGGCCGCCTGCGTCGCCAGGCTGTCGTCCGCGCTGGTGAACTCGAACACGCCGAGGCGCGCGCCGTCTTCGTCCACGAAGTGAAGGCGGTAGGCGTCCATGGGATCCTCCGGCAGCAGGTGCGGCTATTGCGCCTCTTGACAGGGAGCGCGCCGCAACTCTGTCCAGCAGCCGACAGAGGTCGGTTTGATCTGTGGGCGAGCGCCAATTGCCGGTTCCGTGAGCATCGTGCCGTGAAAATGGGCGCCGCGTCCTGAGCGCAGGGGAGGGGCGCTTCGCCGTGCCCAGCGACAGCCGCTGCTCGGAATGCTGGACAACGGCGACGGCTCGAAGAAGCCTGCTCAGCGGACAGGGAGCCCCGCATGAGCCTCGCCATCGACGCCGACTTCCACGGCGGGAACATCATCGTTCAGAGCCTCGGCGAGGCCGGGGCGGACCTGGCCATCCGGCAGGACTCCAACGGGCCTTGGCTGCAGTGGTTCTATTTCCGGGTGAGCGGCGCGGGCGGGCGGGCCCTGACCCTGCGGATCGTCAATGCCGGCGGCTCGACCTATCCCGAGGGCTGGGCCGGCTATCGCGCGTGCGTCAGCGAGGACGGCGAGACCTGGACGCGCGCCGAGACCCGCTACGCCGACGGCGTGCTGGAGATCCGCCATCGGCCCGCGGCCGAGGCGCTGCACGTCGCCTACTTTCCGCCCTACGACGACCGGCGCCACCAGGCGCTGCTCGCCCGCGCGACGGCCGCGGGCGCCCGCGGCGACGTGCTGGGCCGCTCGGTCAACGGCCGGGCGATCGACCGCCTTACGATCGGCTCCGGCCCCCGCCAGGTCTGGTGGCTGGGCCGCCAGCATTCCGGCGAGACCATGGCCAGCTGGTGGATGGAGGGCGCCCTGGAGCGGCTGCTCGATCCTGCCGACGCGGCGGGCCGGGCGCTCACCGCGGCGGCCACGGTGCACGTCGTGCCGCTGGTCAATGTCGACGGGGCGGCGCGCGGCAATCTGCGGGGCAACGCCGCGGGCCTGGACCTGAACCGCCAGTGGCATGGGCCCGACCCGGCCAAGGCGCCCGAGGTGGCGGCGGTGCTGGCGGCGATGGATGCAACCGGCGTCGACCTCAGCCTCGACGTGCACGGCGACGAGACCCTGCCGCACGTCTTCGTCGACGGCGCGGACGTGGACCCGCAGGCCACGACGGCGCAGATCGGCGGCGTCGAGCGCTTCAAGACGGCGTTGCTGGCCGCCAGCCCCGCCTTCCAGACCAAGGTCGGCTATCCGCCGACCTACGCCGGCGCCGAGGCTCCGGGCATGTGCACCCGCGCGGTGGCCCGGCGCTACGGCGCCGTCGGCCTGACGCTGGAAATGCCGTTCAAGGACAGCCTCGAGGCGCCGGACGCCGTGGCCGGCTGGTCGATCGGAGCCTCCCGCCAGCTGGGCCGGGATGCTCTGCCCGCCGTGCTGGCCGGTCTCGGGGTCGGGTGATCAGGCCGCCGGCCCCGTTTCGGCCCGCGCCGCGCTTGCCGGAACCGGGTCCATGCGCCCGGCCTCCGGAGCCATGGCCCCGCGCAGGGTTCGCGCCAGGCTTTCCGCCGAATAGGGCTTGGCCAGAAGCGCGAAGCCGTGGCGGCCCTCTTCGGCGAGCACATGGCTGTAGCCGCTGGTCAGGACGACCGGCAGGTCGGGATGATGGCTGCGGATCGAGCGACCGAGCTCGACGCCGCTGATTCCGGGCATGACAACGTCCGAAAAGACGACGTCGAACGAGCGCCGCTCTTCCTTCAGCAGTTCGAGCGCCTCCTCGGCGCTGGTCACCCAGGTGGTGCGGAAGCCCAGGTCGTGCAGCATCGCCGTGGAGAAGGCGCCGACCTCGAGATTGTCCTCGACCACCAGCACCCGGGCGCCGCGGGCGTGCGCCGCGGACTTGCGGGGCGTGTCCGGCTCCGGCTGCGGCGCCGGCGCCTTCGACGAGCGTGGCAGGTAGAGCGTGAAGGTGGAGCCGCCGCCCAGCCGGCTTTCGACGTCGATCTCGCCGCCCGACTGCTTGGCGAAGCCGTAGACCTGCGAGAGGCCCAGTCCAGTTCCCTTGCCGACGTCCTTGGTGGTGAAAAACGGCTCGAAGATGCTCTGCAGGTGCTCGGGCGCGATCCCGGAGCCGGTGTCGCGCACCGCCACCGCGACGAAGTCTCCCGATATGCCGGCGTGCCGCCGCACCGGCGGAAGCTGCGACACGCGGGTGACCTCGATGGTGAGCCCGCCGGCGCCCTGCATGGCGTCGCGCGCATTGACGGCCAGGTTGACGAGGGCGGTCTCGAACTGGGCGATGTCCGCCTCGACGGCGCAGGGGCTCTGCGGCACCCGGGTCTCGATGTGGACGCCCGGACCGACCAGGCCGCGGACCAGTTCGGCGACGTCGGAGATGCGCTCCTTCACGTCGAAGACCTCCGGGTCCAACGGATGGCGGCGGGCGAACGCCAGGAGCTGGCCCGTGACCTTCGTGGCCCGATCGACGGTCTCGGAAATGGCCTGGATGTAGCGCGCCCGCCGCGCCTCGGAGAGGCCCGGCCGTCCCAGCAGGTCGACTGACGAGCGGATGATGGTCAGGAGGTTGTTGAAGTCGTGCGCGACGCCGCCGGTGAGCTGGCCGACGGCTTCCATCTTGTGCGCTTGCCGCAGGACTTCCTCGTTGCGCAGGCGTTCGGTGATGTCCCGTCCGATGGCGTAGATCAGCCCGTTCTCGGGCGAGGCGCGCCAGGAGATGTGGCGAAAGCCGCCCTCCCGATGGCGGACGCGGTTCTCGAACCTGAGGGTCGCGCCGCCGTCGGCCAGCCGCAAGATCTCCGCCCAGGTCGCTTCGACGTCGTCGGGATGGATGAAATCCAGCACGGGTGTGGAGCAGAGCTCGGCCTCGGTCCACCCGAGCGTCGCCGTCCAGGCGCCGTTCACCGCCAGGAGCCAGCCCTGCACGTTGCTGACGCTCATCAGATCGGTCGTAAGCTGCCAGATGCGGTCGCGTTCGCGGGTTCTTTCCGCGACGCGCTGCTCCAGCGAGCTGTTGAGCTGGCGAAGCTCGGCCTCGCGGTCGCGCAGTCGCGCTTCGATCTCCAAGCGTTGATTGGCCTCGCGCACGCTGTCGGTCACGTCCTCGGCCGCGTGGATGATGTGCGTGACCGACCCGTCCGGCCCGATCAGCGGCCAGTTGATCGGACTCCAATAGTGTTCTTCGAACGTCCCGTCGGCCCTCCGTATGTCGTAGCGCTGGATCGGCATCCGGTCCGGAGAGCGGGTCCTTAGCACCTGCTCCAGCGACGCCCGCAGATTGAGGACGCCGTCGGCGTTTGGATCATCGGGGTTGTCGGGGAAGACCTCGAACAACGGCCGGCCGATGGTGTCGTCCCGCCGGGTCATGGTCGCGGCCAGCCGCTCGTCGGTGATGGCGACCATGGTGAAATCGGGGTCGGCTGCGAGCAGGACGTAGTTCCCGGGAAGCGCCGCGAACAGCGCGTGCGGATCGAGGGGGACTGTCCTGGTTGCAGCTGGCGAGGTCATCCGGCTGACGCGGTTCCTCTAAGTCGGAATGCCGGATCCCCCGACGTTCCCGCTTCAATCTAGCCGCAAATCGCCGAATGGCCAATGAAATCATACCGCTAGGCGAATTGTGGCGCAATTCCCGTTACGCGTGTCTTGGATTATCCGCC
Source organism: Phenylobacterium sp. (assembly GCF_035276905.1). Taxonomy (GTDB): domain Bacteria; phylum Pseudomonadota; class Alphaproteobacteria; order Caulobacterales; family Caulobacteraceae; genus Phenylobacterium. The sequence continues at coordinate 8,586 of NZ_DATELG010000185.1, forward strand.
GCTGCTCGTGGAAGTTCGCCAAAAGCATGGACAAGGCATGCGGCCTCCGGAACCATCCGTGGACTGAGCCGGCGGCGAGCGCGCCGTCGGGCCGACTTTGGAGCTCGCGCATGTCCGTCGCGCCCCGCCCCGCCGCCGCGTGGACGCGGTTTGCGCCGATCGGGCGCTGGCTGCCTGGCTATGAGCGGGCGTGCCTGCCTCCCGATGTGCTCGCCGGGCTGGCGCTCTGGGCGGTGATGGTTCCGGAGGGGATGGCCTATGCCGGCATCGTCGGCGTGCCAGCGATCATGGGGCTCTACACCCTGGTCCCGCCGCTGGCGGCCTATGCGCTGTTCGGCACCTCGCGGCGCCTGGTGGTCGGGCCCGACACCGCCACCGGGGTCATCTCGGCCCTGACGGTGGGGGCGCTGGCGGCGAAAGGCTCGGCGGACTTCGTCGCCCTGACCAGCACTCTGGCGGTGCTGATCGGCGTCTTCTTCCTCGCCTTCGGCGCGCTGCGGCTCGGCTGGGTCTCGGCCTTCATCGCCAACCCGGTGATGCGCGGCTTCATCGAGGGGCTGATCGGCGTCACCATCATCGGCCAGGTGGCGAACCTCTTGGGCCTGCATGGGATCAGCGGCGATTTCTTCGCCAAGCTGACGGCGATCCTCGGCCGGCTGCACGAGATCTCGGCGCCGTCGGCCGCCGTCGGCCTCGCCAGCCTTGCGGCGATGCTCGTCATGCGCCGCATCTCGCCGCGCCTGCCGGCGGCCCTCGTCGTGGCGGTGGCGGCGACCATCGCGTCGCGCTTGATGCATCTCGAATCCTTGGGCGTCGAGGTGGTCGAGCACCTGCCCTCCGGGCTGCCGCACCTGACGCCCCCGCGGCTCGACCCGCAGCTCTTGGCAAGCCTCGCGCCCGGCGCGCTCTCCATCGTCCTGGTCGGCTACGCCGAGGCGCTGGGCGCGGCCAAGGCGGCGGCGTCCGGCGGCGAGGCGATCGACGCCAACCAGGAGCTGACCGCCCACGGCCTCGCCAATGTGCTCAGCGGCCTCTTCGGCGGCTTCCTCGCCGTCGGCAGCCTGTCGAAGACCTCGGTGGCGATCGGGGCGGGCGCCCGGACCCAGGTCGCGAACCTGGTCGCGGCGCTGCTCTGCTTCCTCACCCTGGTGTTCCTGACGCCGCTGTTCAAAGGCCTGCCGCACCCGGCGCTGGCGGCGATCGTCATCGCCGCGATGCTGCACCTCTCCAAGCCGAGCTATCTGCGCCAGCTGGCCGCACAGGCGCCGTTCGAGTTCGCCATGGCGGTCGTGGTGATCGTCGGCGTGCTGGCGCTCGGCGTGCTGCAGGGGATCGCGCTCGGCGTGGTGATCTCGCTGCTGCTCTTGATCTACCGCACCAGCCATCCCACCGGGGCGGTGGAGGGTAAGCTGCCGGGCGAGGAGGCCTACCGCGACGTCCAGCTGCATCCGGAGGCCCAGACCTTCCCGGGCCTGTTGATCTTCAACCCCGGCGGGGCGCTGTTCTTCGCCAGCGTCGGCGCGTTCGAGCGGGAGCTGAGGGCCTCGATCGCCCGCGCCCAGGCGCCGGTGCGCCAGGTGCTGATCGACGCCAGCGCCGTCGCCTTCGTCGACTCCAGCGCCGCCGAGGTCCTGCTGGCGCTGGTCAAGGACCTGAAGGCCGATGGCGTCGCGGCGGCCTTCGCCCGGGTGCGCGATCCCGTGCGCGCGACGTTGCAGAAGGCGGGGATCGTCGAGGCGGTCGGACCGGCCGCTTTCCACGACCGCCTGACCGGAGCCGTGAGCGCCTTTCTCGGGCGCGAGCCGTGAGGCTAGAGCGTTCGGCGGTTCGAATGAACCGCCGAACGCTCATGAGTTCTTGAAGTTAGACCATTCGCTGCGCCGAACCGGCCTTCACTTCGGCGGCGAATGGTCTAGAGCCGGGCGCGTGCTCGCCCGCCGGTTGCGCGCCCTTGCGGCTGGCGCGGGCCCGCGGGCCTTATCCGCATCGTGGACGATCGGAGGCGCGGTTGGAGTTGCGTCAGGAAGGACTGGGCGCGCGGCTGGAGCGGTTCCTCGACTTCGAGGGCCGGCTCACGCGGCTGGGATTCTGGCGCGCGTGGCTGGCGGTCCAGGTGTTCGGCGTCGTGGGTTGGGCGCTGAGCATCATGGCGACCATCGCCGGCGGGCCGCTCGGCGCCCTGGTCCTGGCGCCGACCGTGGTCTTCTACGCCATGGCGCTCGCCGCTTGCCTCGTGCGCCGGCTGCACGATCGCAGCCGCAGCGGCTGGCGGCTGATCCCGCTGATCGGCGGCCCCGCGCTCGCCCGCGTCGCGGCGGCCCCGCTGCAGGACAGCCACAGCCCGGCCTTGGCCTCGATCGGCGGCGTCGTCGCGTTCCTGGCCCTGGTCGCCAACCTTTGGGCGCTGATCGAGATCGGCATGCAGGAAGGCGCGCCCGCCGAGAACGCCTTCGCCGCCGCCGCCGGCTGAAGCCTGCCGAGAGGGGCCCCGGTCCACGAGGGACCGGGGAGGCCGTCAGAAGTGGGCGGCGATCGTGCCCTCGATCGTGCGGCCGGCCTGGAACTGGTAGAGGCCGGAGCTGAGCTTGGTCACCTCGCGCTTGTCCGCCAGGTTGAAGGCCTGCAGTTGCAGGTAGAGCCGCTTGTTCACGTCGTAGCGCACCGAGGCGTCGACGCTGTCGTATCCGGACATGTGCGGCCCGTCGTCCGAGACGTAGGCGCCCGAGTTCTTGTAGCTCACCGACAGCGCCCAGGGGCCCGTGTGATAGATCCCGCCCGCCGCGTAGGTCCACTTGGGCGCGTTGGGCACAGTCCCCGCCGGGGCGGCGGCGACGCCGGCGGCCGGGTTGGCCGCGGTCGCCAGGGTCTTGGCGCTGTTCAGCGAGCCGTTGGCGAAGACCGTCAGGCCGAAATCGAAGGCGTAGGCGCCCTCGCCCTCGACGCCGGTGTAGCGGCCCTTGCCGGCGTTGCAGAAGCCGGCGGCCGTCGCGTTCGGGTTGGCCGCCGTCGGGCTCGGGACGTTGCAGGCGAGCGCCAGGTTGTCGACGTCGACCCGGTAGATGTCGGCGTCGAAGGTGACCTTGCCGTGGGTGAAGACGGTGCCGGCCTGGTAGCTGACGCTGGTCTGCGGTTGCAGCCCCTGGAGGTTCACGCCCGTCACATAGAGGGTCGAGAGCGAGGGGACGAGGAAGCTGGTGGCCGCCTGGGCGTAGACCGACCAGTCGGGCCGGATGCGGTAGTTGGCGGTCAGGAAGTACAGCGGCTTGGTGTAGGTGTTCGAGCCGACCAGCGGCTGGTTCTTCGACCCGCCGGCCGTGTTCTCGTGCGCCGCATTGACGTCACGCTCGAAGTGGACGTACTTGAAGCCGGGCGCGATGGTGATCCTGTCGGTCGGGGTCCAGTAGAAGTCGGCGAACGCCTGCCACTGGAACCACTTGGAATCTTCCATCAGCTTCTGGTTCGTGGTGAACGGGTATTTCGGCGGCGAGAACTTGTTGTCGGGATAGCCGTTCAGCGTCAGGTCGACGAAGATGTTGTGCCGGTTGGTGGACGACCACTCGGTCAGGCCGCCGACTTTCAGCGTGCCGAACGAGAAGTCCTTGTTGATCCGGACGATGTTGCCCCAGACCCGGTATTCGTTGAGCTTGTCGTAGCCGCCGATGTCGCTGGCGCTCTGCGGCGGCTTGGTGACGTTCGGCGGCGAGGTGTTCGGACCGCCGATCAGGCCGGTGATGTCGTTCGCCGCCGTGGTCTTGTTGGCGTAGAAGTAGGTGTAGAGCTGGTCTTCGACCGTGACCGTCGGCAGGGCCTTGCCCTTCAGGTCGAGGTATTCGAAGTCGGATGTCTTGTACTCGTAGTTGAACTTGTAATTGTGCTCGTCGTTCGGGATGGCGGTGAGCGCGAAGTCCTTGCCGTAGAGCCGGACCTGTTGCGCGGTCGCGCCCGGGCCGGCGTCGGCGAGGTTGAACCGCGTCTCCTCCCGGGCGCCGAAGATGGTCATGGTGAAGTCTTCGCCCAGCGGGGCGACGAACTTGGCCATCTGGTTGGCCTCGTAGCCGCCGGAATGGGTGAGTTCCCCGTCCGAGCTGCGTTCGTCGAAGTTCAGCACCAGCTTGGGGCCGCCCGCGGGAAGCTGGCCGGTGTTGATCGTGGTGACCGCGGCCTTGGTGTTGAACGAGCCGAAGGTCAGCTGCTGGGTGACGCCGAAGGTGTCGGTCGGGTCGAGCGAGAAGAAGTGGATCGCGCCGCCGAAGTTCGCCTGGCCAAGGTCGCCCGCAGCGCCCGGTCCGCGGTCGATGACCACGGCGCCGATCGTCGAGGCCGGGAAGTAGGACGCCGAATGGTGGGTGGGGTCGTTGGTGTCGCCAAAGGCGATGCCGTCGAAGGTGACGTTGAACTGGCCGTCCTGGAAGCCGCGCATCGTCAGCTTGTTGTACTCGCCGATGCCGCCGCCGTTGGAGGTGACGCCCGACATGCTGGGCGCGATGCTGGCGACGCTCGTCCAGTCGCCGAGCCGCGGCGTGACCTGTTCGATGAACTGCCGGCTGATGATCGATTCCGGCTGCATCTCCTCGAGCGAGCCCTTGGACGGGGCGTCGGCCGCGGCCTTGTTCCGCTCGGCGGTGACCACCACCTCGCCGACGGCGGCGCCTTCCCCGCCGACCCCCGTGACCGGCTTGGCGGCCTCGGCCGCGACGGCGGCGCCTGTGCTCAGCCACAGGATCAGACTCGCGCTGCACAGCAGACGAAGTCGATTGAACTTGGAATCAAGCGTCATTTTATCCCCGTATTCTTTTCGGGGCGTGCTGGATTACGGACACGCGCGCGTCCATTCGCTACTTGTCGGATCCTGCAAAGGATCCACGAAGCAACGCTTCACGCCCAAGCCGGGCGCGGTCTTAATCCACGGCTGCTCGGCCTCAAGTGAAGCTAATGTGTCAGTCTGCTTTGCCACGCGTGACAGCGACCAGCGCTCGACGCCTTGGCGCGCTCCCGGTCGGCGTCGAACCGCCAAAATCTATTGGCGAGACATGGCCTTAATCAGATGAATTGGTCCGCAACGTCATTTGACGATCGGCCGCGCAGATCGGTGCGAAGCGGGCGAACATTGAGAAATCTCAATCTATCTTTCGACCTATACACACACGTTGTAGGCGCATGAGGTGTGTCTGCACACGCGATGGGAGCCAAGAACGACGCCGCTCAGCCGATGTGCGGCGACGGTCCGGCCGGGCAACCGTGGACGCGGCCGACGACGCGCACGTGGAGCGGCTTGAGGTAGTCGAGACCGAACCGCTCGCCGGCGCGCATGGACGCCTCGCCGAGACGCATGAAGAGGTCGATGCGGTCGCCCTCGATGCCGACGCCGCGGTCCGTCGCGTACCAGAAGCCGTCATGACGTCGCCCGTCCGGCAACGGCAGGCCGACGGTCTCCGGGATGTAGAGCCGCGTTCCCAGCGGCATCCACTTCGGCGCCGCGACGGTGCGGTAGGGCGCCAGCGGACAGCCCAGAGCATCGAGGCCATAAGGCTCGAGCGTGGTCGACCAGCCCCGGGCGGGATGCTCGGGGTCGAATGTCAGCGACACGCCGCGCGCCGTCCTTGCCGATCCTTCAACGGAGGCGGCCTGGAGGAAGGCCCTCGAGCCGCGGTGGAGCACCTCGCCGCGAGCGCCGCGGAAGACCCCGTCCCGACCCGCGGGATAGTCCCCTTCGACGGCGACATAGTAGAGGCTGGCGCGCAGGGTGGCGCCGCGCTCCGACGGGATCCGCGCCTGAGAGGGCGCGATGACGGCCGCTGCGCCGAGCAGCGCAAGCGCGGGCGACAGGCGAGACATTGCCGTTCCTCCCGTGGCGAGCGGATCGCCGATGCTCGGGGACGTTTCAACTTGCGGTTGGTCGAAGCTAGCGTGCCCGCTGAACTATGCGCTCGGTGAAAACCCGGGCTCAAGGCGCGGATCCTCCCAGGCGGCAGGCAGGACGGGAGGGGGACCTGCGGTATCTCCCCGCCGCGCCCTGGGGTCCCGGGGGGATGGCGGCGCGCCGCCCGAACTCGCAGCGTGCCGCATCGCATTCGCCGCGGAGACCGACATGAGGACGAGAGCCGGCTTAGCCATCATCTGCGCCGGTCTGGCGCTCGCGCCTGCGGCCGCGCTCGCCCAGGCCCAGCAGCATCCCATGGTGGAGGCCGCGGCGACCAGGATCGTGCAGAAATACCAGTCGTCCAGCTGCCAGCAGCTCGCGGCGGAACGCCAGGCCCCGAAGACCGCCGAGAAGGAAGCGGCGATCAAGAAGGTCGGCGAACTGATGCGCCAGGACGCCCAGGTCCGGCACGAGTTCGTCAGCAAGGCCGCGGCCCCGATCGTCGACAAGATGATCGTCTGCGGCTTCATCCCCTGAAAGGGCGCGGTCCCCATGCAACGCCGATCCTTCCTCCTGCTCGCCAGCGCCGCGGCCAGCGCGCTCGCGCTGCCCGCCGCCGCGCGGCCGCAGATCTCCACGGACACCGCGCCGGGCGCCGACTTCGCCAGCTACAAGACCTTCGCCTGGGTGAACGCCCAGCCGCCGCGCGGCATGAACCCGATCGCCTTCGACCGCATCCGCACGACCGTCGAGAACGGGCTCGCCGCCAAGGGTTACCAGAAGGCGGACCCCGGCGACCTCAGCCTGATCCTGTCGGTCGGCGCGCGCGAGAAGACCCAGTTCGAGAGCTGGGGCCGCTTTGGTCTGCAGACCGACGTCTACCAGTACACCCAGGGGAAGCTGGTCCTCGACGCCTTCGACACCAGCACCCGCCAGGCGGTGTGGCACGGCCAGGCGAGCGAGACGATCAATCCCGAGAAGCCGGATTACACGAAGATCGACGAGGGCGTCGCCAAGCTGATCGCGAAGTTCCCGCCCGGCGGCGGGGCGGCTGCGGCGCCTGCGCCCGGGGCTGCGCCGCAGCAGTAGAGCCCGCCGGTCTTCGCCTTGCGAAACCGGCATGACAGTGGGAGGGAGCGGGGAGGGCGGTACAGCGCCCGCCGACCCTGGCCGAGCCCATGAACGCACTCCAGACCACCCCGCCCGCATGGTTCACGCGCGCCGTCTCCACCCCGGGCGAGAGCCGCTTCGTCGAGGTCGAGGGCTGCGCGATCCACTATCTAAGCTGGGGCGAGGCGACAAAGCCCTGCCTGATGTTCGTGCCGCCGAGCGGCGGCCACGCCCACTGGTTCGACCATGTGGCGCCGCTGTTCGCCGACCAGTTCCACGTCGTGGCGATGGACCCTGCGGGCTGCGGCGATTCCGGCCGGCGCGGCGCCTACACCAGCGAGCTGATCACCGCGGAGATCGCCGGCGTGCTCGCCGACGCGGACCTGCGGGCCGCCGAGGCGCCGCCGACGCTGGTCGGCCACAGCGCCGGCGCCCAGTTCGCGGTGCGCGCGGCGCTGGCCCACGGCGAGAAACTGCTGGGCGTGATCGCCGTCGACGGCCTGCGCTATGCCCGGCTGGAGAAGGACCACGCGATCAAGGTGCTGGAGGGACCGCGGCCGGCGCCCCGGCCGCCGCGCCTCCACCAGAGCTTCGAGGAGGCGGTCGGGCGCTTCCGGCTGAGGCCCGCGCCGCTCGCCGAGATCGACGCCGACCACGTGATCGCGCACATCGCGCGCCATTCCTTCCGCCGGGTCGAAGGCGGCTGGGTCTCCAAGCACGACGCGGCCCAGGCCGCGCCGATCACGCTGGCCTTCGAGCTGCTCGGGGCCCTGAAGGATCTTCGCTGCCGGGCCGCCTCGCTCTACGGCGAGCACAGCCACCTGGCCGAAGAGACGGCGCCTTCGGCCGTCGCCGCGGCGACCGAGGGCAAGGTCACGGCCTTCCACATCCCCGGGACCACCCACTACCCGATGATCGACAGCCCCTTCGCGTTCGTCGCGGCGGTGAAGGGGGTGGCGCTGACCTGGATCGCCGCCCTCGACAACTGCCATCCTGAAAGCCGCGGAGCGGCTGTCCGGGAGCCATAAATTAGCAGCGTCGCCGCGCAGGTCGGCTCGCCGCTCCGCCCATGCTTGCCCTCAACGCCCGATCGCTGACACAGATGCGGCCATGAAGTCTCGACCCAGGAAGGGCCTGCTGCTGGCCTGCGCCGCCATGCTGGTCGCCGGCCCCGCCCGGAGCGCCGGCCTCGGCGAGGCGCAGGTCCGGGCTTTCGTCGCCCGGCAGGAGCGCAGCTGGAACGACGGCGCGCTCGAGGCCTGGTCGGCGGGCTTCAGGCCGGACGCGACGTTCACCGACCAGTACCGGACGCCGGCCGGCGAGATCGTGCCCTACGGCACGAGCACGCTTTCCCAGGCGCGGACCCAGAGCCGCAAGCACCGCGCGGCCGCCCAGGTCTCCGAGACCGGCCGCATCGTCCGCATCGCGCTCGGGCCGGACGGCCGCTCGGCCGAGGTGGTCTCGCGGGTGGTGTCGCGGACCCGGACCGCGAAGGGCGTCCGCATAGCCTGCGCCGAGCGCCGGCAGGATCTGGTGCTGGCCGAGGGGGACTTGCGCTCGAAGGGCCAGACCGACACCTTCAGCCGTTGTCCGCGCTAAGGCCGGCGATTTCGACGCATCCCCTTGGCCACGGCGCGCCGATCGGCTATGGACGATGTCGCATCCAAGGCGAGGCCCCATGCGCACGACGCGCGCGATCTCTTCGACCGCGATCTCTTCGACGATGAAAATTACCACCCGCCATATCGGACGGGGGCGATCCCGCGCGGCCTGAGCGCCGCACGATCGCAAGGCTTGCACCCCGCTCCGGCCAGGACGCGGGGTTTTTCATGGACCTTCTCCGGCCGGAGCCCAGCTCCAGGAGAAAGTTCAAATGTCCCGGTCCCTGCCCCTTCAATCGGTCTCCGCAGCCACGCAAAGCTTCGTGGCCGCGCTTCAGGCGCCCTGCCGCGTCGAGGCCAAGGTCGCCAGCCCGGACGGCATGCGGCTGCTCTGTGCGGTCGAGGCCGTGCTCGGCGCCGCGCTAGCCCGGCCCGCGACCCAGGAGCTGGTCTGGCTGAGCGGCGCCCCGCAGCCCGGCCTGCATGTCCTGAGGCTGCAGGCCTTCGGGGCGGACAACACCCTGCTCGGCGAGGCGGTGCACGAGTTCGCGGGGTGAGCGCGCGCTGGTTCGATTCAGGCAGGGCGGACCATCTCAGGACAGCTCCGCGCGCGCCGGCGTCCCGCCGGACCGGCTCGACCGGCCTCGGCCCGAGACGGCCGAATGCAGCGCCTTGGCCACGACCGCGACAACGTCCTGCGGCGAGACCGGCTTCGGCAGGACCGCGTCGAAGGCGTAAGGGGCGTCGCCCGGGCGCGGATCGCTGGTGCAGAGCACCAGATAGGGCCGGGGCGCGCGTCCATAAGTCGAACGCACCGCCTCGGCGACCTCGTCGCCCGACACTTTGGGCATGTGGCGGTCGAGGCAGATGAGGTTGAAATGCTGGCTGAGCGCGGCCGCCATCGCCTCCGCTCCATCCTCCGCCAGGCTCACCGAGCATCCACAGGACTCGAAGAGCACCTCCAGCAACCGCCGGTTGGCGGCGCAGTCGTCGGCGACCAGCACCGTGAATTTCGCGGCGCCGACTTGAGGTCCAAGTTGGAACGTACTCCGACGAACAATCATCGCGTTTGCCTCCAATCTTGCGGGCCCCTGCCGTCTTGTCTGGGAGCGCTAACCTCGCTGATAAGCCGGCCGTCCGAATGATGGAACGCGAATATACCGAAATAGTTCGCGCTTGGATTGTAGAAATTGATTTTTGATATTAACTATACATCGCGTTTACTATGATTTCCGCGCGGTCGCCGCTCCGGACGATCCCTCCGGGACGCCGGCTCAAGTGAGTTAATCCGCGTCGACCAGGCTCTTCCCATGGTTGCAGGGCGCCTTGGCCGCGGGCGATTCGGGTCGCCCTCGACGCTGGCCGCCGCCTGCAAGACCCTGCCGCTGGGCGCGCCCAGGGCGGCCGAGCAGCTTGACATGAAGGCGGACGGCTCGCCCAGGTGGCGGTCAGGCCGCGCCGTGAAGTTTCAGCGGCGGCCCTGCCGCACGGCTGTGGGTCGGGAAACGCGCGATTGGGGTCGACGTGGACGGCCTGCTGTGCTGAAGCCAGGGCATGTCCACCCATGTTGCAGCGCAGCGGGGCCGGCGCGGGCCCGGCTTCATCGAATTCGTCCTGCTGATCGCCGCGCTGCAGGCGCTGGGCGCCTTCGGCATCGATTCGATGCTGCCCAACCTGCCCGCGATCGGTGAAGCGCTGGGCGTCCACGATGAGAACCGGCGGCAGCTGATCATCACCGCCTATCTGCTCGGCCTCGGCGGCTCGCAGCTGATCTACGGCCCGCTGGCCGACCGTTTCGGACGCCGGCCGGTGCTGCTGGCGGGGCTGGCGCTCTATGTCGGCTTCAGCCTGCTGGCGGCTTTCTCGCCGACGTTCGATCTCCTGCTCGTGGCCCGGGTGCTGCAGGGCGTCGGCGCGGCGGCTACCCGGGCCATTCCCGTGTCGGTCGTACGCGACCGCTACGCCGGCCGCGAGATGGCGCGGGTGATGTCGCTGACCTCCCTGGTCTTCATGGCGGCGCCGATCGCCGCGCCAAGCCTCGGTCAGCTCGTGCTGGTGCTCGCCTCCTGGCCCTGGATCTTCCATCTGCTCGCGGCCTTCGCCGTGCTGCTGATGCTCTGGGCCCTGGTGCGGCTGCCCGAGACGCTGCATCCGGAAGACCGGCTGCCGATCCAGCCGCAGCGGATCGCGCAGGCCTTCGCCTTGGCGGCGCGCAACCGGACCTCGCTCTGTTACATCCTCGCCCAGACCGTTCTGTTCGGCGGGCTTCTGGGCTTCATCAACTCGGCGCAGCAGGTGTTCGCCGACGCCTTCGGAGCAGCCGAACAGTTCCCGCTGGTGTTCGCCATCTGCGCCAGCTTCGTCGCGGTGGCGTCGCTGTTGAACGCCCGGCTGGTGATGCGCCTCGGCATGCGGCGGCTCTCGCACACAGCCCTGCTGGTCTACATCGCCGTCGTCGCGGTCCATCTGCTGATCGCCGGTGCGGGCCACGAGACGCTGGTCACCTTCGCAGTCTTGCAGGCGATGACGATGTTCTGCTTCGGCCTGACCTCCGGCAACTTCGGGGCGATGGCGATGGAGCCGATGGGCCACATCGCCGGCGTGGCCTCTTCCTTCCAGGGTTTCGTCAGCACGGTGGGCGCCTCGCTGATCGGCTTCGTCATCGGCCAGGCGTTCAACGGCACCGTGCTGCCGATCGAGGCGGGCTACCTGGTTTGTGGGTGTTGCGCGCTCGCCGCCGTGCTGGTGGCGGAGCGGGGACGGCTGTTCCAGCCGCATGCGACAGCCGCCGAAGCCCGCCCCTGCCTCGCCGAATAGAACCCGGGCGAATTCCGGAAAGGCCGAGCCGGTCACCAAAGCGGGCGGCGGAGCGCCGCCACGGTGGCAAGGGAGCGGATCGCGGCGCGATAGGCTCAGTCGATCGTTTCCATATGGAAAATCGAATTTACAATCGCCCGGAGCGCGCCTTCCGTAGTTTCTGGAAGATACGCGCTCGGCCATCGGGCCGGCCGTCGGACAAGCCTCTTCCAAGGAGACCGACATGGACGCCAAGGTTGAAGACAACACCCCAGGCAAATGCCCTGTGGTTCACGGGCAGGGCGGCAGAACCAACCGTGACTGGTGGCCGGACAGGCTGCGGCTCGACGGCCTCAACCAGCATGCGCCGCGGTCCAACCCGCTGGGCGAGGCGTTCGACTACGCCACTGCGTTCAAGAGCCTCGACCTGAACGCGGTGATCCAGGACCTCCACGCCCTGATGACCGATTCCCAGGACTGGTGGCCGGCCGACTACGGCCACTACGGCGGGCTGATGATCCGCATGGCCTGGCACAGCGCCGGCACCTACCGCATCTCGGACGGCCGCGGCGGCGCGGGCGGCGGCCAGCAGCGCTTCGCCCCGCTCAACAGCTGGCCGGACAACGCCAACCTCGACAAGGCGCGCCGGCTGCTCTGGCCGATCAAGCAGAAGTACGGCCAGAAGCTCTCCTGGGCCGACCTCTTCATCCTGGCCGGCAACGTCGCCCTGGAGTCGATGGGCTTCAAGACCTTCGGCTTCGGCGGCGGACGCGCGGACCAGTGGGAGCCCGAGGAGCTTTACTGGGGGCCTGAAGGCTCCTGGCTCGGCGACGAGCGCTACAGCGGCGAGCGCCAGCTGCACAAGACTCTCGGCGCGGTCCAGATGGGACTGATCTACGTCAACCCGGAGGGGCCGAACGGCAATCCCGATCCGGTCAAGGCGGCCGTCGACATCCGCGAGACGTTCATGCGCATGGCCATGGACGACGAGGAGACCGTCGCCCTGATCGCCGGCGGCCATACCTTTGGCAAGACCCACGGCGCGGGCGATCCCTCCTTCGTCGGCGCCGAGCCGGAAGGCGCGGTGATCGAGGACCAGGGCCTGGGCTGGCGCTCGAAGCACGGGACCGGGGTGGGCGCGGACGCAATCACGGGCGGACCGGAAGTCGTCTGGAGCCAGACGCCGACGAAGTGGAGCAACCACTTCTTCGAGAACCTGTTCAAGTACGAGTGGGAGCTGACCAAAAGCCCCGCCGGCGCCCAGCAGTATCAGGCCAAGGGCGGCGAGGCGACGGTTCCAGATCCCTTCGACCCGTCGAAGAAGCGGGTCCCGACCATGCTGACCACGGACCTGTCGCTGCGGTTCGACCCCGAGTACGAGAAGATCTCGCGGCGCTTCCTGGAGCATCCCGACCAGTTCGCGGACGCCTTCGCCCGCGCCTGGTTCAAGCTTACGCACCGCGACATGGGCCCGATCCAGCGCTACCTCGGCCCGCTGGTCCCGAAGGAAGTGCTGATCTGGCAGGATCCGATCCCGGCGGTGGACCACCCGCTGGTCGATGACAAGGACGTCGAGGCGCTGAAGGCCAAGATCCTGGCCGCGGGCCTGACGGTTCCGCAGCTGGTCCAGGCGGCCTGGGCCTCGGCCTCGACCTTCCGCGGTCGGACAAGCGCGGCGGCGCCAACGGCGCGCGCATCCGCCTGGCCCCGCAGAAGGACTGGGAGGTGAACAACCCGCCCGAGCTGGCCAAGGCGCTGCAGGCGCTGGAGGCGATCCAGAAGGACTTCAACGCCTCCGCGGGCGGC
>NZ_DATELG010000186.1:0-21623 GCF_035276905.1 Phenylobacterium sp.
CGGCGGCAGCTTGGCCAGCATCTTCAGGCGCGACTGGGCCTGGGTGGCCTTGGACGCCTTGGCGCGGAAGCGGTCGACGAAGCTCTGCAGATGGGCGCGGCGGGCGTCGATCTTGGCCCGGCTCGCCTCCTGCAGGCGCAGCTTCTCGCCCAGCTGGCGCTCGAACGCGTCGTAGCCGCCGACGTAAAGCTCCAGCTTGCCGTCCTTCAGGTGCAGGATGTGGTCGCAGGAGTTGTTGAGCAGCTCGCGGTCGTGGCTGATCACCATGGCCGAGTGCGGGTACTTCTTCAGCCGCGCCTCGAGCCACAGCGCGCCTTCCAGGTCGAGGTAGTTGGTCGGCTCGTCGAGCAGCAGCTGGTCGGGCTCGGCGAACAGCGCCGCCGCCAGCGCCACGCGCATCCGCCAGCCGCCGGAGAACTCGGCCATCGGCCGCGACAGATCCGCCTGGGAAAAGCCCAGGCCGCTGAGGATCTCGGCGGCGCGCGAGGGGGCGCGGTCGGCGTCGATCTCGATCAGCCGGCCCCAGATGTCGCCCATCTCGTCGGGTTCGGCGGTTTCCAGCCGCGCCAGCAGGCCGGCGCGCTCGACGTCGGCGGCGAGCACGGTGTCGAGCAGGGTTATGGGGGTGGCCGGATGTTCCTGGTCGACCGAGCCGATCCGCGCCTGGCGCGGCAGGCTGATCTCGCCGCCGCCGGGCGCGAGCTTGCCCAGGATCAACTTGAACAGGGTCGACTTGCCGACGCCGTTGCGGCCGACGAGGCCGACCTTGGCGTCCTTCGGCACGTTCACGCTCGCCTGGTCGAAGAAGCGCCGGCCCCAGGCGTCGAAGACGAGCTCGTTGATCTGCAGCATGCGGAAGGACCGGTCGGACTGTCGGCGCGCGCACGCGCTCGCCGGAACTGCGGGAGGGGAGGAGACCAGGAAGTTTCGAACCGCGCCGCCGCCTGATCGGGGGCGCTCCATAACAGATGAGCCTCGCGGCGTCATCGCCGCGTCGCGCTTCGGGCTTATCCAGACCGCGATATATGCTGCGACCGCCTTGGCGAGCCGAGACCTTAAGGCTATAGAGCCCGCCACTTCGCGGTCCGCCGCCCACCTCCCACAGAAGCCGAAGACCAGAGAGACATGACCGAACGCACCTTCTCGATCATCAAGCCGGACGCGACGCGTCGGAACCTGACCGGCAAGGTCAATGCGGTGATCGAGGACGCGGGCCTGCGCATCGTCGCGCAGAAGCGCATCCAGATGAGCCGCGCCCAGGCCGAGAAGTTCTACGAGATCCACAAGGAGCGCCCGTTCTTCGGCGAGCTGGTCGAGTTCATGACCTCGGCCCCGGTCGTGGTGCAGGTGCTCGAGGGCGAGGGCGCCGTGGCGCGCTACCGCGAAGTCATGGGCGCCACCAATCCGGCCCAGGCCGCGGACGGCACGATCCGCAAGCTCTACGCCGAGAGCGTCGGCGAGAACTCGGTCCACGGCTCCGACAGCCTGGAGAACGCCCAGATCGAGATCGCCCAGTTCTTCACCGACGCCGAGATCGTCGGTTAAGCCGGAAACCGAGGTTGCGCCGAGGGGGTTACTCCCTCGGCGGTCTATTCAAGCGAAACAGTTGAGATGAGAGAGCCCAAGATCGGGGGCTTCACCGAACGGCTGTCTACCCAGGCAGAGGCTCGGAAGGCCCTTCTTGCTAAGATGAAGCCGAAGCCGACGGTGCGCCCGGAGGTGTTCGAGACCACGGCCCAGAAGAAGGCCCGTGAGCTGGAAGAGGTGCGCGCCCGCCGCGCCGCCGAGAAGGAAGAAGCCCGCCAGCGCGCCGAAGAGGCCGAGGCGGAGCGCCAGGAAGCGCTCGCCAACGACGAGCAACTGCAACTGGAGCTGAAGCGTCAGGAGCGCAAGGATCGCAAGGCGGCGGCGAAGGCCGAAGCCCGCGCCAAGCGTGAAGCCAAGGCCGCGGCGCGCCGCGGCTGAGCTTGGAGGAGCGTCCTTGAGGGGACGCTCCGGTCCGGATGTCCGGGCTTGGCGGCTCAATCGTCGACGCCGCCCGTCAGGCGTCGCGACATCTCGCCATAGTAGCCCTGGATCAGCAGTTCGACAGGATCGCCGCGCTCTTCGGCCTCGAAGGCCAGGTCCTTGGCCATCTGAATTGCGGCCGAGCGTGACATTCCGTGTTCGAGCGGACTGCCGTCACGAAAGACGGTCCAGTCGCCGTCCTTCAGCGTCACCGCGTATTGCACCATACCGCCACTCTACCCTTCAAGCCGAAGCTTCAGCGTATTTCGCGCTGAAAGGTTCCCAATGATGAGGAACGCTGGTTTCTAAGCGGCGCAGTATCCGGGATTTCAGGCTGTGCTCTGGCCTTGAGAACAGACGCCCGCCGCCTGCCCGAACACCAGCCGCGTCGCCGGGCGTCACGCCGGCAATTCCGGCAAGCTTAGCCTGTTCCTGCGATGACCTCGCAGCGTCACTTCATCCGCGGCGGCGGAGCCGCGCCGAGTTCCATCAGGAGGCTCGCGAGCCCCGGGCGATCGAGCGGAAAGGGCGGCCTTGCAGCCCAAGCCGCCTTGCGCCCGGCCCGCGGGCACGCGATATCCAGGGGCGGCGACCCGCTCGGCAGGCTCGCCTGAGATTCCAGAAGGACTTCCCCCGAATGCGTGACCCCGTCACAACCGCGCTGGGCCTCGTGCCGATGGTCGTCGAGCAGACGAGCCGTGGCGAGCGCGCCTACGACATCTTCTCCCGCCTCCTGAAGGACCGGATCGTGTTCCTCGCCGGCCCGGTGGAGGACAACATGGCCTCGCTGATCTGCGCGCAGCTGCTGCACCTCGAGGCGGAGAACCCGAAGAAAGAGATCCAGATGTACATCAACTCGCCTGGCGGGGTGGTGACGTCCGGTCTCGCCATCTACGACACCATGCAGTACATCAAGAGCCCGGTGATCACCCTGTGCCTCGGCATGGCGGCCTCGATGGGCTCGTTCCTGCTGATGGCCGGGGAAAAGGGCCAGCGCATCGCGCTGCCGAACTCGCGCATCATGGTGCACCAGCCGTCGGGCGGCTTCTCCGGCAAGGCCTCGGACATCGAGCGCCACGCCGAGGACATCCTCAAGACCAAGCGCCGGCTGAACGAGATCTACGCCAAGCACACCGGTCAGCCGATCGAGGTGGTCGAGGAGACGCTGGACCGCGACTACTTCATGACCGCCGAGGAAGCCCGCGACTGGGGCCTCGTCGACCACGTCTGGGAAAAGCGCGACGCCGAGGGCTGACCCCAGCTTCGATTGCTCTAGACCCAGGTGTCGAGGTTCTCGCCCTGGCCGGGCTCCAGCGCGCGGCCGCGGCGGGGGCGCTTCTGGTCGGCGGCCTTGCGCACGGCCTCTTCATCCGGCTTTCGGCTCACCGCCTTGACCGGCGTGATCGGACGATAGGTGACGGGCTGCAGCGCCACGGCGCGGATCCTTCGCGAATCTATCCGTCCAGCATCGAGCCCAGCCGTTAACCGGGGGTTAGTCCGCCGGAACCGCTCGCGGAGCGCCGCGCGCGCCCTTAAAGGGGGCGTGCATGACTGACACCTGCGTCTATGGCGCGCCGCCCGTGGCGTTGGCCGAGGTTCCGCCCGGGGCCCGCCAGGCCTCGCCGTTGGTCCCCGGCGCGGCGGCGCTGGAAGACTTCGCGCCCGCCAGCCTCTCCGCCGCCGTGATCGCCGCCCCGCCGGGCACGATCGAGCGCCGCTATGTCCTGGCGCTCGCCCTTCGCGCCCTGCAGCCTGGCGCGTCGCTGACCGCGCTGGCGCACAAGGAGAAGGGCGGCTCGCGCCTGCGCAAGGAGCTGGAGGGGTTCGGCTGCAGCGTCGAGGAGGTCGGCCGCCACCATCAGCGGATCTGTCACGTCGTCCGTCCTCAGGCGGCAGAGGGCCTGGAGGCGGCGATCGCCGCAGGCGGCCCTCAGCGGGTCAGCGGCGGTCTATGGAGCCAGCCGGGCGTCTTCAGCTGGGACCGCGACGATTTGGGCAGCCAGGCGCTGATCGCAGCGCTGCCGCCGCTCGCCGGCCACGGCGCGGACCTGGGCTGCGGAATCGGCGTTCTGGCCCGGGCGGTGCTGGCGAGCCCGAAGGCCACGCGGCTGGACCTGGTGGATCTCGACCGGCGGGCGATCGAGGCCGCCCGCCGCAACATCGAGGACCCGCGGGCGCAGTTCCATTGGGCGGACGTGCGCCGGGGACCGGAGCTTTCCGGCCTGGACTTCGTGGTCACCAACCCGCCGTTCCACGACACCGGGCTGGAGGACAAGGCGCTGGGCCAGGCCTTCATCCGCCGCGCGCACGGCATGCTGCGGCCGGGCGGGGCGCTCTGGCTGGTGGCCAACCGGCACCTGCCCTACGAGGCCGTGCTCGGCGAGGCCTTCGCCAAGGTCCTGCCGCGGGGCGAGGGCGGGGCGTTCAAGATCTACGAGGCGCGCAGGTGAGCGGGACCCTGAGGCTCGACCGGCTTCTGGCCAACATGGGCTACGGCTCGCGGCGCGAGGTCCAGCAGCTGGTGCGCGCCGGTCTCGTCACCCTCGACGGCGCCGAAGTGGCGGACGCGGAGATGCGCATCGCCCTGACCCCCGAGCTCTCGCAGCGGATGCAGGTGAGGGGCGCGGCCCTCGATCCGCCGCCGGGCATGGCGCTGATGCTGCACAAGCCGCTTGGCGCCACCTGCTCGCACAAGGAGGCGGGGCCGCTGGTCTACGACCTGCTGCCGGGGCGCTGGCGGATGCGCGATCCGGCGATCTCCACCGTGGGCCGGCTCGACAAGGAGACCTCGGGCCTCCTGCTGCTGACCGACGACGGGGGGCTGCTGCATCGGATCATCTCGCCGAAGAAGCACGTCTCGAAGCGTTATCTCGCGACCCTGGCGCGGCCGCTCGACGGGCACGAGGGCGCGCGCTTCGCGTCTGGCGAGCTGATGCTGGACGGCGAGGACAAGCCGCTCCTGCCGGCGAAGCTGGAGCCGCTGTCGGAGCGCCAGGCGTGGCTCACCATCACCGAGGGCCGCTACCACCAGGTACGGCGGATGTTCGCCGCCGTCGGCAACCACGTCGAGGCGCTGCACCGCGACCGCGTCGGCGGCCTCGACCTGCCGGCCGATCTGGAGCCTGGGGCGTTCCGCCTGCTCGCGGCGGACCAGATCGCCGCCGTCTTCGCAGGTCCCGCGGCATGATCCGCTGGGAGCACCTCGACACGGCCCCGATCCCCGACGGCGGCGAGCTGAAGCTGATGCGCCGGGGGACCGAGTACTCGATCATGTCCGGCTCGATCGAGCTGATGAACAGCCGGCTGAGCGGCTCGGAGGAGGCGCTGGCCACCTTGACCTGCGAGGGCCTGAAGGCCGGCGCCGAGGTGCTGATCGGCGGGCTCGGCATGGGCTTCACCCTGCGCGCGGCGCTGGGCCTGCTGCCGGCGGGCGCCCGGGTGACCGTGGCCGAGCTGGTCCCCGCCGTCGTGGCCTGGGCGCGCGGTCCGCTGGCCGCGGTGTTCGCCGGCAGCCTCGATGATCCGCGCGTGCGGATCCGAGAGGGCGACGTCGCCGAGGCGATCGAAGACGCGCGCGGAATCTTCGACGCCATCCTGCTGGACGTCGACAACGGGCCTGGCGGCCTGAACCGCGAGGCCAACGACGGCCTCTACGACCCGCCCGGCCTCGCCCGCGC
This sequence comes from Phenylobacterium sp., assembly GCF_035276905.1. GTDB lineage: Bacteria > Pseudomonadota > Alphaproteobacteria > Caulobacterales > Caulobacteraceae > Phenylobacterium. Next base: position 5,685 of record NZ_DATELG010000186.1, read on the forward strand.
CCGCCGGGCGCTGAAGCCCGGCGGGATCCTGGCGGTCTGGTCGGCGGCGCCGGACGAGCGCTTCACCGGCCGGCTGCGCAAGGCCGGGTTCGCCGTCGAGGAGAAGCGTGTGAGGGCGACGCGCAGCGGCCGCGGCGCGCGGCACGTGATCTGGCTGGCGCGGACTGCCTGAATTCTGGTGCTTGAATTGTTGGTGCGGATGAGAGGACTCGAACCTCCACGCCTTGCGGCGCTGGAACCTAAATCCAGTGCGTCTACCAGTTCCGCCACATCCGCCCGGCGGACTCCATTACAGACTAAGCGCGCCGCGGCCAAGGCCGGCTGGACAGCGCCACGGCTTTTGGCTTGGACGGCGGGGCCGGGCGTGACATAAGTCGCCGCCTTCCGCCCCGGGCCTCGGGGCGGGTTCCTTTTCCATGCGAGAGGCGGCCGGCGGCGCGCAAGCGCCCTCAAGGCCCCCGGAAGTCAAGAATGTCGATGCAGATCGTTGAAAAGTCTGGCGAAGGCCTGAGCCGCGTCTATGGCGTGACCGTCCCGGTGGCGGACCTCACCGAGAAGCTGGAGGCGCGGATCGCCGAGATCACGCCGACGCTCAACATCAAGGGCTTCCGCCCGGGCAAGGTGCCGACCGCGCACGTGCGCCGCCTCTACGGCAAGGCGCTGATGGGCGAGGTGGTCGAGCAGACGCTCTCGGAGACCACCCAGAAGGTTATCACCGACAACAACCTGCGTCCCGCCGGCGAGCCGGACCTGAAGCCGGAAGGCGACCTGAAGGCGGTCATCGACGGCAAGGCGGACCTCGCCTACGAGCTGGCCCTCGACCTGATGCCGGAGTTTACCCCGGTCGACGCCGCGACGCTGGAGCTGAAGCGCCCGGTCTACGAGCCGGCCGACGCCGAGGTCGACGAGGCGGTCGCCGAGCTGGCCAAGCAGAACCGCACCTATGAGCCGCGCACCGGCAAGACCGTGAAGGCCAAGGACGGCGACATGGTCGTCATCGACTTCGTCGGCAAGCTGGACGGCGAGGCCTTCACCGGCGGCACGGCCAACGACGCCGAGCTGGTGCTGGGCTCGGGCCAGTTCATCCCTGGCTTCGAGGATCAGCTGGTCGGCGCCAAGCCCGACAGCGACGTGGAGGTGAAGGTCACCTTCCCGGAAAACTACCAGGCCGCCAACCTCGCCGGCAAAGAGGCGGTGTTCGAGGTCAAGGTGAAGGAGGTCAAGGCGCCGGTCGAGACCACGCCGGACGACGCCTTCGCCGAGCGCCTGGGCATCGAGAACCTCGAGAAGCTGCGCGAGCTGCTGAAGACCAACCTCGCCGAGCAGTACGCCCGCGCCAGCCGCTTCAAGCTGAAGCGCGCGCTCCTGGACCAGCTCGACGCCAAGCACGACTTCCCGCTGCCGCCGAAGATGGTCGAGGCCGAGTTCGCCTCGATCTGGAGCCAGGTGCAGCAGGACAAGGCGGGCGGAACCCTGCCGCAGGACGACGCCGAGAAGACCGACGAGCAGCTGCAGGCCGAGTACCGCAAGATCGCCGAGCGGCGGGTGCGCCTGGGCCTGGTGCTGGCCGAGGTCGGCCGCGCCGAGAACGTCCAGGTCACCGACCAGGAGCTGGCCGAGGCCATGCGCCAGGAGGCCATGCGCTACGGGGCGCAGGCGCAGCAGATCTTCGACCTGTTCCGCCAGAACCCCAACGCCCAGGCCCAGTTGCGCGCGCCGATCTTCGAGGACAAGGTCGTCGACCTGATCGTCTCGAAGGCCAAGGTCGAGGACGAGAAAGTCTCCAAGGAAGACCTCCTGAAGGAGGACGACCTGCCGGAAGGCTACGGCGAATAGCCGTCAGGAGCTGACCGGCCGAAAGAACCCCGGCTTCCCGCGAAGCCGGGGTTTTTTATTTGAACTTCGGCGGCGCAGGGCATCTGCTTGTGGAACTGCGGCGCAGGTCCCGACATTTTCGTCAGAGCTGGGCTGTGGTGGTGTCCGTCATTCCGAAGGAGACCTGACGTTGCAGAAACCGATGATGAAAACGAGCGCATTGGCGGGCGTGGCGATCCTCGCGGCCCTGGCGACGAGCGGCTGCGCCTCGCACCAGTTCGTGCGCGACCAGGTGGCCGTGGCCGACGAGCACACCACGCGGGTGGAAGGCACGGCGAAGGACGCGCTCGACCGCGCCAACGCCGCCCACAAGCTGGCGGAGGGCAAGTTCCTCTACGAGGTCGTGCTGTCGGACGATTCGGTGAAGTTCCCGGTCAACCAGCATGCGCTCTCACCCGAGGCGCAGCAGCGGCTGTCGGAGCTGGTCACCAAGCTGAAGTCGGAGAACCACAACGTCTACCTGGAGATCCAGGGACACACGGACTCCCGCGGCAGCAGCGCCTACAACGACACCCTGGGCGAGGCGCGCGCCGAGGCGGTGCGCAAATACCTCAACCAGCAGGGCGTGGCGCTCAACCGGATGTCGGTGATCTCCTACGGCAAGGACGTGCCGGTGGCCTCCAACGACACGCCCGAGGGCAGAGCCCAGAACCGGCGCGTGGTGATCATCGTCCTGTCGTGATGCGTCAGGCTTCCGGCTGACGGGATTTCGGCGCGGCCTCGTCGCCCCATTGCGAGGCCGTGACCGAGACGCCGAGCGTCTGGCACATCCGCAGATTGTCCATCAGCTGCGGATAGAGCGGATCGCTTTCGGGGAAGCTGCCCGGCTCCCAGGCCGCCGAGGCGCTGGGTCTGGCGTCGCCCAGCACCAGGAACGGACGTCGCGCCTGGCCAGGCACGGCGTAGGCGCCGCACAGCACCCGCAGGTCCTGGCCGGCGTTCAGCACCTTCAGGTCGGAGACCTGCAGGCCGCGCGGCTCGGACTTCCACTGGTAGAAGAAGCGCACGAACAGCGCCGGCAGCGGATCGGCGCTGCGCAGCGCGGCGGGGGCGGAGGCGTGGCTCGGCGCGGCGGCCATCAGGGCGGCCACGATCGCGGCGGTTGCAGGAATGCGGCGGGTCATGTGGCGAGATTGCGGCTGGTTTGCGGCGCCGGCAATCTGCCTCAATGGCCAAGCTTCGTTATGCCGCGCTGATGCCCGGATCGAGACATCGAGACGCCCCCTCAGTCGCTTCGCGACAGCTCCCCCTGTGGGGGAGCATCTTCGCGCCTCAGCTCGCCTTGGCCAGCTCTCCGATCACAAAGGCGTCCTCGCCGGCGCGGACCAGGCCTTCGAGCACGTCGGGCAGGTCGTGGGTGTCGACGATCAGCACCAGCCCCACGCCGCAGTTGAACGTCCGGCGCAGCTCGTGGTCGGCGACGCCGCCCACGTCCTGCAGCCACTGGAACACCGGCGGCAGCGCCCAGGCGTTCCAGTCGAAGCGGGCCTCCAGCCCCTCGGCGATCGCCCGCGGCGGGTTTTCGATCAGGCCGCCGCCGGTGATGTGCGCCAGGCCCTCGACGCGGCCGGCCTTCAGGTGCGGCAGGACGGTCTGCACATAGATCCTGGTCGGGGCAAGCAGGGCCGCGGCCAGGCTCTGGCCGGGGGCGAACGGCGCCTCGGCCTCCCAGGAAAGGCCCGAGCGCTCGACGATCCGGCGGATCAGCGAATAGCCGTTGGAGTGGGGGCCCGAGGAGGCCAGGCCGATCAGGATGTCGCCCGGCTTCTGCGCGCCGAGCCTCGGCAGCACCCTGTCGCGGTCGACCGCGCCGACGCAGAAGCCGGCCATGTCGTAGTCGCCGGCGGCGTACATGCCGGGCATCTCGGCGGTCTCGCCGCCGACCAGGGCGCAGTTCGCCTGTCTGCAACCCTCGGCGATGCCGGCCACGACCGTGGCCGCGGCCTCCACGTCGAGCTTGCCGGTGGCGAAATAGTCCAGGAACATCAAGGGCTCGGCGCCCTGCGCCAGGAGGTCGTTGACGCACATGCCGACGAGGTCGATCCCCACGGTGTCGTGGATCCCGGTCTCGATGGCGACCTTCAACTTGGTGCCGACGCCGTCGGTGGTGGTGACCAGCAGCGGATCGGCATAGCCCGCCGCCTTGAGGTCGAAAAGCGCGCCGAATCCGCCCAGCGAAGCCTCCGCGCCCGGCCGGCGCGTGGCCTTGGCCAGGGGCTTGATCCGCTCCACCAGCGCATTGCCCGCATCGATGTCGACCCCGGCTTGGGCGTAGGTGAGACCATTCGGCCGTTCGGACATTGAGGTAACGCCTTCAACGAAATAAAGGATCGCGCACATCCCGGGCCTTGCAGACTCGGGCCCGCGCGGGGCTATAGCTAATCGATGACGCCTATTACCACCACCGCGGAACTTGCGGGGTTTTGCGAGAGGCTCAAGGGCCAACCGTTCGTCGCCGTGGACACCGAGTTCATGCGCGAAACCACCTATTGGCCGAAGCTCTGCCTGATCCAGGCCGCAGCCCCGAACGCCCACGCCGTGATCGATCCGCTCGCGGACGGCATCGACCTCGCGCCCTTCCTCGCCGTCCTGCGCGACGAGAAGATCCTGAAGGTTTTCCACGCCGCCCGCCAGGACGTCGAGATCTTCAACAACCTGCGGGCCATGCCTTGCTCTCTGTTCGACACCCAGGTGGCGGGCATGGCGGCGGGCTTCGGCGAGCAGATCGCCTACGACGCCCTGGTCCGACAGATGCTGAAGATCGAGCTCGACAAGTCCAGCCGGTTCACCGACTGGGCGCGCCGCCCGCTCTCCGACAGCCAGCTGACCTATGCGCTGGCCGACGTGACGCACCTGGCGGACCTCTATCCGCGGCTGCGCCAGCGGCTGGAACAGGAGGGCCGGCTCGCCTGGGTGACCGACGAGATGACCGGCCTGACCGATCCGGCCAACTACGACGTCGATCCGGAGAACGCCTGGCGGCGGCTTCGGCCGCGGCGGCACACCACCAAGTACCTCGCCGTCTACAAGGCCGTCGCCGCCTGGCGCGAGCGCACCGCCCAGCTGCGCGACCAGCCGCGCGGCCGCATCCTGAAGGACGAGGCGATCGACGAGATCGCCACCCAGGCGCCGACCGACGCCGACGGCCTGGACCGGCTGCGCTCGGTGCCGAAGGGCTTTTCCGGTTCGCGCTTCGGCCCGGACCTGCTGGCGGCGGTGCGCGAGGCGCTGAAGGACCCGGACGGCTACGCCCCGGTGATCGAACGGGCCAAGACCCCGCCGTCGCCCGCGGCCGGCGCGGTCGTCGAGCTGCTCAAGGTGCTTCTGAAGGCGCGGGCGGAGGAGGCGGGCGTCGCCTCCAAGCTGATCGCCACCGTCGCCGACCTGGAGCTGATCGCCAACGACGACGAGGCGCCCACGGCGGCGCTGGCGGGCTGGCGGCGCGAGGCCTTCGGCGAGGACGCCCTGAAGCTCAAGCGCGGCGAGCTCGCCCTGGTGCTCGACGGCACGCGGGTGCGGGTGGTCGAGGTGCGCCGGGCGCCGCGGACGGCCGCGGCCCAGTAGCCGGACGCCCCGTCCGCCGCCGCTTCATTTGCAGTGGGCGGGACCGGAAAGCTCTGGATGGTTCAAAGATCGCCGCAAGGCCATGGCTGTTCATGGTTAATGTCGTTCGTCCTCGCTTAATCCACAGCTTCTCCACAGGCTTGCGCACAGACTGCGACGAATTGCGTAACGCTGATCTCTTGCCGGCTGGGCCGGGCCGTTGAAACTTCCACCTGCATAGAGGGATGCGGCGCGGCGCACCGCCAGGGCGTCAAGCGGGCAGACGGTTCCGGCTGACAGGAGGGCCCGGGTTCGCCCGGACCCTCCCATTCGCGGGGACCGCGGACCACCTCGTGCCCCCTTGCGACAGGGGGTGGCCGACTCGATGGCGCAGATCACCCCAACGGATCTGTGGAAGGGCGACTCCGGGACCTCCCGCGTCGCCCTTCTTTCATGTCCGCTGCAGGCGCCGGCGGATCTCGGCCTGCAGCGCCGGCAGGATCTCGGCCTCGAACCAGGGATGCTTCTGCATCCACAGCCGGCTGCGCCACGCCGGGTGCGGCAGGGCGACCAGCGCCGGCCCGAACGCCGGATAGGCGCGGACGGCCTCGGTCATGCTCCGCTTCGGGCGCGGCGGCAGGTAGCGGGCTTGCGCGTAGGTCCCGACCAGCAGGGTCAGGCGGTCGGCGGGCAGCAGCGACAGCAGCCGCTCGTGCCACAGCGGCGCGCACTCCGGCCGCGGCGGCAGGTCGCCGCCGGCGCCCTTGCCCGGATAGCAGAAGCCCATCGGCGTCAGCGCCACCAGCTCCGCATCGTAGAAGGCTTCCCGCGAGATTCCGGTCCAGGCCCGTAGCCGATCGCCGCTGTCGTCGTCCCAGGGCGCGCCGCTGGCGTGGACGCGCGAGCCCGGCGCCTGGCCGATGATCACGATCCGGGCGCGCGGGCTGAACTGGACGATGGGCCTCGGCCCCGCCGCCAGTTGGTCCGCGCAGACCCGGCACCGGCGGATCTCCGCCAGCAGGGCGCAGGCGTCTTGGCTCACTCCGCCGCGGTGGCGCCGGCGCGGAACGGCAACGTCCAGTTGTGGCGCGGGAAGTGGCAGGTGTAGCCGTTGGGGATCCGCTCGAGGTAGTCCTGATGCTCCGGCTCGGCCTCCCAGAACGGCCCGACGGGCTCGACGGTGGTGACCACCTTGCCTGGCCACAGGCCCGAGGCGTCGACGTCGGCGATGGTGTCGAGCGCCGTCTGCCTCTGCGCCTCTGAGGTGTAGTAGATCGCCGAGCGGTAGCTGGTCCCGAGGTCGTTGCCCTGGCGGTTCAGGGTCGTCGGATCGTGGATCTGGAAGAAGAACTCCAGAAGGTCGCGGTAGTTGATCTGCGCCGGATCGAAGACGATCTCGATCGCTTCGGCGTGGGTTCCGTGGTTGCGATAGGTGGCGTTGGGCACGTCGCCGCCGCTGTAGCCGACGCGGGTGGCGATCACGCCGGGCTTCTTGCGGATCAGGTCCTGCATGCCCCAGAAGCAGCCCCCGGCCAGGACAGCTCGCTCGGTCTGGGTCATCGTGGGTCTCCTTGGTGGGCGGCCGCGCAGGTCGCGAGCTTATCGCGCCTGCGAGTCGAGCGGAAGAAATGGGGGCTGTGGGCCGGCGGGGGAAGGTGGCACTCTGGAAGGACGGCAAACGGTTACGCATGTCCAACGATCCCCCGGAGGAAGCGATAACGCGCCGCGTACGTTTAGCCATCGAAGCACGGAGCATCCGATGGCCCTGGTGGTGATGGGAGCATTGTTGATCATCGTCGGGATCGTGATGGCGGCTGTGCGAACCGCTGGGCGGGGCCGGCTCAGCCAGCCGAAGACCCAGGCTACGGGCCAGGCTACGGGCCAGCCGACCACGCTCGAACCCACCGGCGAAGGCAGGCGCCTCAGCCTCAAGGCCGACCTGCTCGGCTTGGGAATTGCGGCGCTGGGCGCCGTTCTCATCTTCGCTGGCGCGCTGATGAACGGCGCCACGGCGGGCTGACGTCGGCCCCGCCTCGATCAGGCGGCCTCGAAGCGCAGCCGGAGTGTGGAGGCCAGGGTTTGGGCGCGCTTGGCGATCTGTTCGCCGAGCAGCATGTCGTCCCAGCCGGCGCGCGCCCTGAGGGTCAGTTGCTCGCCGGCGATGGCCAGCGGCACATTCGGCAGCAGCGAGGGGTTGCGGCCGGAGAGGTCGCAGCCCAGCCGGATCGCCGCGCCCAGCGCCCGCGCCCGCTGGCGCCGCTCGGGCGTCAGCAGCCGGCCCACGATGGCGGCCCCCTCCGGCGGCGTCGAGGCCGTGGAATGGCGCGAGAAGGCGGCGCAGGCGAGGAAGGCGCGCTCGGCGTGGGTCATGCCGGCGATCGGCGCGCGGAGCACCTCCTCGAAGGCGATGTCGGCCCGGTGATCGGGGTGGAGCCTGGCGCCGATGTCGGCCAGCCGGCAGGCGGCGGAGGTCAGCATCCGGTCGCGATGGGCGAACAGGGGGCTAAGCTGGGCGAAGGCCGGGGAGAGCCAGGCCTCCAGCGAGGCCCCGAGGTCCTGCGACAGGCCGCGCACCGAGGTCAGCGCCTCACAGCCCTCCAGCAACGGGTCGCGGGCGCGCATCCGCGGGTCCATGGCCTCGAGCAGCAGCCCCTCGCGCACGCCATAGGCCGAGATCACCACCCGCTCGACCCCGAGGCGCTCGATCACCGCCTCCAGCACCAGGGCGGCGTAGGGCAGGGTGTCGAAGCGTTTCTTCGACAGCCCCTTGATTCCGTCCAGCGACGACTTCGACAGCCGCTCGACGAAGCGTGCCACCTCGACGGCGTCGCTGCGGCTCATCTCGTACTGGTGGGCCACGCGAAGCGGGTAGTTGACCATCTCCATGTGCAGGAGGGCCAGGTTGCGCCAGGCGCCCCCGACGGCGTGGAACTCGCGGCTGCGGAAGCGGCTCGCGACCGGGCCGAGCTCGGCCTCGATGGCGCGGCGGGTGCGTTCGATGTCGAGCGCGCGCGGCGCGCCCAGGGCGAAGGGGCCCAGCCCCAGCGTCTCCCCGTGGCGGGGCGTTCCATCGACCAGCCGCACCAGCTCCAGGCTGGAGCCGCCCAGGTCGCCCACCACGCCGTCGGCGCTCGGATCGCCCGCCAGGACGCCGAGGGCGGCGTAGCGCGCCTCCTCCTCGCCGGAGAGCACGCGGACGTCGAAGCCGGTCTCCTCCTTCACGCGCCGCAGGAAGGCTTGGCCGTCGGCGGCTTCGCGGACCGCGGCGGTGGCGGCGGCGGTGATGTCCTGCGCCTCCCAGCCGTTCAGCAGGGTGCGGAACCGATGCAGGGCCGAGAGCGCGACCTTAACGCCTTCGGCCGACAGCCGGCCGGTGACCGGCAGGTCGCGGCCGAGGCCGGCGAGCGCCTTCTCGTTGAAGATCGTCCAGATTGCGCGACCTTCGAGCCGATAGATGACCAGGCGGACCGAGTTCGATCCGAGGTCGATGACGGCGGCCTGACGCGGCTCGGGAGGACTATCCGCGCGGCGCCACATCTTCGATCGCGCGCGGCATGTCCTTCACTTTCTGGCCTCGACCCGAGAGGCTGGGATTCGTCATGAAGTACTCATGCGCTGAGAAGGCGTCAGGGTGGTCCCACGCCGGGTCCCGCGTATAGCGGCCCTCGCTGTCCAGGGTCCAGCTCTGAGCTTCGTCGCGAAGGTTGGCCACCAGGATTTGATTGAGCACCTGGCGGTGCACGGTGGGGTTCTCGATCGGCGTCAGCGCCTCGACGCGGCGGTCGAGGTTGCGCGGCATCCAGTCGGCCGAGGAGATGAACAGCCGCGCTTCGTCGGACGGCAGCGGCTTGCCATTGGCGAAGGCGACGATGCGCGCGTGCTCCAGGAAGCGGCCGATTATGCTCTTCACGCGGATGTTTTCGGACAGGCCGGGGACGCCGGGCCGCAGGCAGCAGATGCCGCGGACGACCAGGCGGATCTCCACACCCGCCTGGCTCGCGGCGTAGAGGGCGTCGATGATCTCCGGGTCAACCAGCGAATTCAACTTGGCCCAGATGGCCGCGGGCTTGCCCTGACGGGCGTTCTCGGCCTCGTTGGCGATCAGGGCGAGCAGGTCGCGCTTCATGGTCACCGGCGAGAACGACAGCTTCTCCAGCTGGTCGGGCTGGGCGTAGCCGGTGACGAAGTTGAACAGCCGCGCGGAGTCGCGGCCCATCGCCGGGTCGGTCGTAAACAGCGACAGATCGGTGTAGATCCGCGCCGTGACCGGGTGGTAGTTGCCGGTGCCGAAGTGGCAGTAGGTGCGCAAGGCGTCGCCCTCGCGCCGCACCACGGTCGAGAGCTTGGCGTGGGTCTTGTACTCGACGAAGCCGAAGACCACGTGGACGCCCGCGCGCTCCAGGTCGCGCGCCCACTTCAGGTTCGCTTCCTCGTCGAAGCGGGCCTTGATCTCGACCACCGCGGTGACGTTCTTGCCGGTCTCGGCGGCCTCGATGAGGGCGGCGACGATCGGGCTGTTCTTCGAGGTCCGGTAAAGCGTCTGCTTGATCGCCAGCACGTTGGGGTCGCGCGCCGCCTGGCGGATGAACTGCACCACCACGTCGAAGCTCTCGAACGGATGGTGGACCAGGATGTCCTTCTCGCGGATCGCGGCGAAGCAGTCCCCGCCGTGGTCGCGGATGCGCTCGGGGAAGCGGGGCTCGAACGGCTTGAACTTCAGCTCCGGACGGTCGGACGGGATCAGCTGCGAAAGCTCGTCCAGGCCCAAGAGGCCGTCGATCAGGATGATGTCCTCGCGCTGGGCGTGCAGGTTGCCGATGATGAAGGCGCGCAGCTCCTCGGGCATGGCCTGCTCGAGCTCGACGCGCACGACCGAGCCCATGCGCCGCTGCTTGAGCAGGGCCTCGAACTCGCGGACCAGATCCTCGGCCTCTTCCTCGATCTCCACGTCCGAGTCGCGGATCAGCCGGAAGACGCCCTGGCTCTCGACCTCGCAGCCGGGGAACAGGTGGTCGAGGAACAGGGAGACGAAACTCTCGAGCGAGATGAAGCGGCGCTCGGCCCTGCGGCGCCCGGCGGTCCGCGGCAGCTCCCAGAAGCGGGCCACCTGAGCCGGCAGCGGGGCCAGGGCGTAGAGCATCCGCCCGTCGCTGAACCGCTTCAGCTTCAGCACCAGCGAGAAGGCGAGATTGGGGATGAACGGGAAGGGGTGCGCCGGATCGATGGCAAGCGGCGTCAGCACCGGGAACAGCTGGTTGGCGAACACCTCCTCCAGCGCCGCCTTCTCCCGCTCGCTGACCTCAGCCGGCGCCACGAGTTTGAGGCCCTCGGCGCCCAGCTCGCCGCACAGCTGGCGCCAGCGGACCTGCTGGTCGGCCATCAGGTCGGCGGCCTCGGCGTTCACCCGCTCCAGCTGTTCGGCAGGCGTCAGGCCGTCCTGGCTGACCACGCGCACGCCCTCGCGCACCTGCGCCTTCAGGCCGGCGACCCGGACCATGTAGAACTCGTCGAGGTTGTTGGCCGAGATCGCCAGGAACCGCAGCCGCTCCAGCAGCGGATGGCGCGGGTTCTTGCTCTCGCCCAGGACCCGGCGATTGAACGCGAGCCAGGACAGCTCGCGGTTGAAGAAGCGCTCGGGAGAGGCGGCGTGGACCTGGACGGCTTCTTCCGGCGCACCGGCCTCTTCGGCGACGGGCTCCAGCATGACAGGCTCGACATAGGTCATCGACGCGACTCCGCGAGAAGGGTGTGGAGATCCGGATCCGGAACGTTTCACTTGGGCCGATTAATCCTCACTCGAAAAGATCAAGGTTTTGAGACCCCTCCTCAAGCACCGTACGCGCCAGCAGACGCGATATCGGTCCGTCCGCCGCTTCGTCCATCCGGCGGACCACCTCCTGCGCCTGGGGAATCGACCGGGGCATGCGGCGCAGCAGGTAGGGGTAGAGCTCGGCCGGCGGGCGGATGCTGCGGTCGCGGAACAGCTTGCGCAGCACGCCCTCGAGCACCGCATCGTCCGGCGCCTCGATCTCGGTCACGAAGAGGGCGTTCAGCCGCGAGCGCAGGTCGGGCAGGTCGGCGGGCCAGCCGGTCGGACGGTTGCGGGCCGTCAGCAGCAGACCCGCGCCCTCGCGCGCCGCCAGGTTGATCAGGTGGAACAGGGCCTCCGCGGGCGTTCCCTGGTCGGCGTCCTCCAGCAGGACCGGCCGGCCCGCGGCCGCAGCCAGGTCGGGCGCCTCGCGCGGCAGCACCGCCGCGCCCGCTTCCGCCGCCCAGATGCGGGCGAGGTGGGTCTTGCCGACGCCTTCGGGCCCGACCAGGGCCAGGCAACCGCCCGGCCAGCGCGGCCAGGACTCCAACGCCGCCAGCGCCTCGGCGTTCGAAGCCCCGCGGACGAACTCCTCACGCGTGTAGCGGGCGGGACGCTGGAGCTTCAGGCGAAGCTGCTGACTCATACGCCGGATCCGAGGGGAGCGCTCACCCGCGCAATCTAGGTCTCCGCCCACACCCGCGCCACCGCGCAGAGCGGGTGGTCCCCGGCTTTCACAGGGTCTTCAGGTCGCGGCTGCAGAACAGGGTCCAGCCTTCCGGCTTGAGGAGCTCGATCGGCGAGAAGCGGACCTTGTAGTCCATCTTCTCCGAGCCGCGGACCCAGTAGCCCAGGTAGACGTAGGGCAGGTTGGTGAGGCCGGCCTGGATGATGTGGTCGAGGATGATGAAGGAGCCGAGGCTGCGCCGCTTCAGGGTCGGGTCGTAGAAGCTGTAGACCAGCGAGAGGCCGTCCCCCATCAGGTCCACCAGGGCGCAGGCGACCAGGTCGCCCGGCCCGCCGTCGGCGGAGCGCATGCGGTATTCGATGACGTGGGTGCGGACCGCGGTGTCCTCGACCATGGCGACATAGTCCGGCCAGGTCATTTCGGCCATGCCGCCGTCGGCGTGACGGGTGGTCAGGTAGCGCCGGAGCAGGTCGAACTGCTCCATGGTGGCCTCGGCCTCCACCAGGTGGCGCTCGATGTCCTCGTTGCGGTTGAGGATCTTCCGCTCGGAGCGCGAGAAGACGTAGTCCATCGTCGGCAGCCGCACGGAGACGCAGGCGTTGCAGGCCTCGCAGGCGGGCCGGTAGGCGATGTTCTGCGAGCGGCGGAAGCCGACCTGGGTCAGGCTGTCGTTGACGGTCGCGCCGTCCGAAAGCGGCAGGTGGGCGAACACCTTGCGCTCGAAGCGCTCAGGCAGGTAGGGGCAGGGGGATGGCGCAGTCAGGAAGAACCTGAGCTGTCTTGTCGCAAAATGCTGCGTCACGGACTGCTGTCGCCCTTAACCCGGTTTTCCTTGATTAGGGGGTATGCCGGCCGCTTTCGCAAGGCGGATCGCAAGCCCCTTTTCTAGAGCGCCGGCGATGGCGGAAGCACCGGAGCCTCTCGCAACAACACGATGGCGATACGCCGGTTGCCGGGGAGCATGGGATCGTCAGGGTACAGCGGCTCGGAGGTGGCTTTTCCGGCCACCTGGTAGATGCGGTCGGCGTCGACGCCGGCGGCCTGCAGGATCTTCCGCGACGCATCAGCGCGGGCGGCCGACAGGGTCCAGTCGCTCTCCGCCTTGGCGCCGCTGGGGCTGGCGCTGGTGTGGCCGTAGATGCTGATTCGGTTCGGCAGCTGGTTGATCACCTTGGAGATCGCCCGCAGCAGCAGCTTGGCCCGGTCGTTCGGCTGGGCGGAGCCCTCGTTGAACATCGAGCGGCCCTCCTGGTCGACCAGCTGGATGCGCAGGCCTTCCGGGGTCTGGTCGACGAGGATGTTCTTCGACAACTCCGCCAGCTCCGGCATGTCCTGCAGCGCCTGGCGCAGCGACTGGGCCGCGGAGGCGAAGGCCGCGTCGTCGCGCCGCTTCAGCGCCTCGCGCATCGCCTCGCTCGAGGCGTCCTGCGAGACCGCCGCCTTGGAGCCGTCCGTGCTCTTGCCGTCGTCGGGATGGCGCGACTCCGGCGACTGCTCCTGGATGATCGCGCTGGAGCCCTTCTCCTGGGCGCCGTCCTTGCCGAGCGCGGTGCCGCCGAGGATCCCGCCCGAGCCGGAGGTGGTTTCCGAGACGCTGGCGGGCGCGAAATAGTCGGCGATGCCGCGTTTCTGCTGCGGCGAGGTGGTGTTGATCAGCCACATCAAGAGGAAGAAGGCCATCATGGCGGTCACGAAGTCGGCGTAGGCCACCTTCCAGGCCCCGCCGTGGTGCCCGGCGCCGCCACCCTTCTTGATCTTCTTGATGACGATCGTCTGGTCGCGATCTGCGGCCATGGTCCCACCCGTTCTAGGCTGTTAGGACGGCAAGGTGCGCGGACCCCGTTAAGATCGGGTTTGCGATGTTGGCCAAAGCGGTTCGAGGGGAGTTTCTGACGATGAAGCTGGCGTTCGCGGGCATGGGCGTGATGGGCTTCCCGATGGCGGGACACCTCGCCCGGGCCGGTCACGATGTCGTGGTCTTCAACCGCAGCCCCGAGAAGGCGCGGCGCTGGGTCGAGACCTACGGCGGCCGCCCCGCCGCGAGCGTCGCCGAAGCGGCCCGTGAGGCGGAGGTCTTCCTGCTCTGCGTCGGCGCCGACGACGACGTGCGCGCGGTGGTGGGCGAGGCGCTCCCGGCGCTGCCGGCGGGGGCGGTGGTCGTCGACCATACGACGACCTCGGCGGTGGTGGCCCGCGACATGGCCGAGCTCGCGGCGGCGGGCGGCCGCGCCTTCGTCGACGCCCCGGTGTCCGGCGGCCAGGCCGGGGCGGAGAACGGCCAGCTCACGATCATGTGCGGCGCCGAGCCCGCGACGTTCGAGCGGGTGAAGCCGGTGCTCGAGGTCTACGCCAAGGCGCTCCGGCTGATGGGCGCGGTGGGGTCGGGCCAGTTGACCAAGATGGTCAATCAGATCTGCATCGCCGGCCTCGTCCAGGGTCTGGCCGAGGCGCTGCACTTCACCAAGCGCGCCGGCCTCGATCCGCAGGCCGTCTATGAGGCGATCTCCAAGGGCGCGGCCCAGTCCTGGCAGATGGACAACCGCTGGAAGACCATGAGCGAGGGCAAGTTCGACTTCGGCTTCGCCGTGGACTGGATGCGCAAGGACCTGGGCCTGGTGCTCGACGAGGCGGCCCGCAACGGGGCCACGCTCGACGTGACCCGACTGGTGGACGGCTTCTACGGCGAGGTGCAGGCGCTGGGCGGCCGGCGCTGGGATACGTCGAGCCTGGTGGCGAGGTTGGAGAAGCCTTGAGGCGGACAGCTTCGCTGAGGCCGCCGGGGAACCTTCTGACTTAGGCTCCCAGCAGCCTTGCCGCGCGCGGCGCGAAGTAGGTGATCACGCCGGCCGCGCCGGCGCGCTTGAAGGCGCCGAGGGTCTCCAGGATCGCCCGCTCTTCGTCAAGCCAGCCGTTCTGGGCGGCCGCCATCAGCATCGCGTACTCGCCGGACACCTGGTAGGCGAAGGTCGGCATCTGGAAGGCGTCGACCACCTGGCGGAGCACGTCGAGGTAGGGCAGGCCGGGCTTGACCATGACCATGTCCGCACCCTCGGCGATGTCGAGGGCCACCTCGCGCAGCGCCTCCTGATGGTTGGCGGCGTCCATCTGATAGGTCTTCTTGTCGGCAGGGGCCCCACCCGTGCCGAGCTTGCCCGAGCCGATCGCGTCCCGGTACGGGCCGTAGAAGGCCGAGGCGAACTTGGCCGCGTAGGACATGATCATCGTGTCGGTCAGGCCCTCGGCCTCCAGCGCCTGGCGCAGGATCCCGCAGCGGCCGTCCATCATGTCCGACGGCGCAAGGATGTCGCAGCCGGCCTTGGCCTGCATCAACCCCTGTTCGACCAGCCGCTCGATGGTGGCCTCGTTGTGGATGCGGCCGCCCCGGATGATCCCGTCGTGGCCGTGGTCGGTGAAGGGGTCGAGCGCCACGTCGCACATGATCCCGACCTCGGGGGCGGCGTCCTTCATGGTCTTCACCGCCCGGGCGATCAGGCCGTCCGGATCATGGGCCAGAGCGCCGGCGGCGTCCTTCTTCGCCCCGTCGATGTGCGGGAAGACGGCGATCGCCGGGATGCCGAACGCCTTGGCCTCCTTGGCGGCGGCCGCCGCATCCTTCAGCGACAGGCGCGAGACGCCCGGCATGGAGGGCACCGGGACCTGGCCTTCGCCTTCGTGCACGACCATCGACCAGATCAGGTCGGCAGGCGTGAGCACGGTCTCGCGGACCAGGCGGCGGATCCAATCGGCCTGGCGCAGCCGGCGCAGGCGCAGGGCGGGATAGGCGGCGAGGGGGGCTTTGCTCATGGCTGCGTCCTGAACGTTCCGGGCAGGAGGTGCAAGACTTCCCTTGTTGACAACACCGGATCGCCGCATCAGTGCGGCGCCATGGATTTCAATCTCACCGAAGATCAGCGCGCGATCCAGGACATGGCGGGCGCATTTGCGGCGGCCGAGCTTGCGCCGCACGCCGCCCGCTGGGACGAGGAGAAGATCTTCCCGATCGAGGCGCTGCGGGCGGCCGCGG
>NZ_DATELG010000187.1:0-5510 GCF_035276905.1 Phenylobacterium sp.
TCCGAGCCGGTCGCGGTCGTCGAGCAGGCGCAGCCCGACCTCTACGCCGCGCCCGTCGCCGCCGCGCCCCAGCCGGCGCAGACGGTCACCCGGATCGTCGATCCGGCGGTGGCCGAGTACGAGGACGAGGAGCCGCTGTTCGCCGAGCCCGCCTATGAGGCTCGCCGGCCGCGCGGCGGGTTCCTCAGCCTGTTCGGCGGCCGTCCGCGCTACGAACAGGCGCCGGCTCCGGCCCCTGCGCCGCGCGCCGCCCCGCAGGTCCGCGGCGGCGCCCTGCCGCTGGAGACCCCGGCGCCGGAAGCCGAGACGGGGGAAGATCTCGAGATCCCGTCCTTCCTGCGCCGCCTGGCCAACTAGGCGCGGCGTAACGATCGGGCGGCCCCTGCACCGCCCAGCCCCGAGAGGCGGGCGCCACGACCCCGGCGCCCGCCTCTTTCGTTTGCGTCAGATCCTCTCCCTGGGGGGAGCACCTTGCGCTCCGGGACGTTTTGGCCAAAAGCCGAGGTCGGGCGGATGTTCCGCTTGCAATATCCAGGGGACGAGCGTGAGCGACGACCAGTCCGCGAAGATCCAGGCCACCGTCGAGCGCGTGCTGGAGCTGGCCGAAGAGGTCGAGGCCGCGGGCGAGGCCTCTGTCGGCGGCGCTGGCCTGGAGCGGACGCGGGCGGTGCTGCATGCCTGGATCGACGGGATGAAGGGCGTGGTGGTCCATCCCGCGCTCGGCCGCGTGACCGTGATCCACGAGAACGGCCGCGAATCCACCATCGCCTCGGCGGAACTGCCGTATCTCTTGAGCGTGCCGGTCAATCCGAAGACGGACGCCTGATCCTCTCGAAGCGTCCGTAGCCGAACGTGTCGGTTCGGTGAACGAGGTCTTAACTGTCCCGAAGCGAAACATAGCGAAACAGCAAGTGTTTTGCTGCGGCGCGGTAATCGCCGTACCCAGCAACTGGGACGTTCTCCGACCGCCCAGGTGGTCGGTTCAGTTGTTTTGGAAGGTGGCAGCGTGGCCGCAGACGGGTTTCAGCACGGCGCCTTTCAGCACACCTTGCGCACTCCGGCGCTGTTCGCCGGGGTCGGGGTGCATACGGGCGCCTATACTCGGGTCGCCGTCCGTCCGGCGGCTGTCGACGAAGGCGTGGTCTTCGTCCGCACCGACGTCACGGATCGCGACAATCGCCTGCCGGTGAGCGGCGAGGCGGTCTGCAAGACCCAGCTCGGCACGGTGATCTGCAACGCAGCCGGCGTCACCGTCTCGACCATCGAGCACCTGATGGCGGCCCTGGTGATGCTGGGCCTCGACAATGCGGTGGTCGAGCTCGACGGGCCGGAGATGCCGATCATGGACGGCTCGGCCGAGCCGTTCGTGCGTCTGCTCGACCGCGCCGGCCGCCGCCCGCAGGCCGCGGCCCGCCGCTTTATCGAGATCCTGCAGGCGGTCGAGGTCGCCGACGGCGACAAGCGTGCGGCGCTGAAGCCCTGCCATCGCTTCGAAATGGCCTTCTCGATCCGTTTCCCGACCAAGGTCATCGGCCGCCAGGCGATCGACATGGCGATGGACGAGCACGCCTTCCGCCGCGAGATCGCCGACTGCCGCACCTTCGGCTTCGTGCATGAGGTCGAGGCCCTGCGCGCTCTGGGGCTGGCCCGCGGCGGCAGCCTGGAGAACGCGGTGGTGATCGAGGGCGACCGGGTGCTCAATCCAGAGGGCCTGCGCCGCCCCGACGAGTTCGTGCGCCACAAGGCGCTCGACGCGATCGGCGACCTCTATGTCCTGGGCGCGCCGGTGATCGGCCGCTTCGAGGGCGAGCTGGCCGGCCACGGCCTCAACAACCAGCTGGTGCGCGCCCTGCTCGCGCGGCCCGACGCCTGGCGCGTCATCACCTTCGTGGAAGAAATCGCCGAGGCGGTGTGAACCGCCCCGGGGGCTCGGCCTATTCCGCAGTCGCCGCCTGCTGGCTGGACTTGTTGACCGCGATCGTCACGGTCACGCGCCGCGCTTCGGCGGCGGTCTTCGGCGGGTCGGGGTCCTGGGCGACCGGCGCGGAGCCGAGCGCGGTGTCGGGAATGAAATAGGCCGGCGAGATGCCCTGGGTGCGGACCAGGTAGTTCTTGACCGTCTCCGCCCGCTGCTGGCTCAGCCGCTCGTTGGCTGCGGCGTTGCCGCTGGTGTCGGCGCGGCCCACCACCGCCAGCCGATAGGCGCCCTTGATCTGCTTGGCCTGGGCTGCGATCGACTGCAGGTTCTGCTTGCCCTCCTCGGTGAGCTGGGCGCTGCCGAGGGCGAAATAGACCTTGGTCCGCCCCGCGGGCTCCAGCAGGCCGACGTTGGCGATGGCGTTGGCGTTCCTGGCCACGTTGGCGTCGGTGCTGGCGAGGCCCGCATTGATCTGCTGGGCGGTCTTCAGGTCGCTGTTCTTGAAGGTGACGTCGGTGGCGGCCAGCCGGCCGGCGTCGCTCGGGACCGTGCTCACCGTGACCGCCAGCCCGCGGATCAGGTCGGAGGGCGGGTGGTCCTCGCCGCGGATCCCCAGCGCGCCGGAGGTGCCGCGGATGCTGGTGCCGGGGGTCAGCAGGACCGGCGTGTCGGCGCCGTTGGCGCGCACGACGATGGTCGAGCCGCTGTGGGAGATGATCATCCCCTTCAGGGTCCCGTTCGTCGCCGCGGCGTCCTGGCCAAGCGCGAGCCCGGGCGCGCCCGCCATCGCCGCCAGGAGGCCGAGCGTCGCGAGCTTGGTTCTGATCGTCGTCATCATCGCGTCCTCCACGCCGGCCCGTCGGGGGCTCGGGAGCGCTGTTTCAGCGCTGAAACAGTGGAATCTAACGACGTTGTTTGTGAAGCTGATACTAGGGCGAACCCTTAGAGCGCATTCCGCAAGAGTGGATCCGGTCCTGAGATCGGCGTTCGCGCCAAGCTTTTGATTCTAGGGGCTGATTCATCAGCAGGGCGCGAGCCCTAGGCTGGGTGGCGCCCGCCGTTCGGCCGCCGCCGCGGCGGGCCCCGGCGAGGCGGGCCGCCCTTGGCCGAAGGTCCTCGGGGCGCATGGCCCTTCGGCTTGGCTCCGCGCGGTCCTGGGGGCCTCGGCGCCGGGGCGCCGGCCGGCGTGATCGGGACTTCGCCGTCGGCGGCGTGGCGCAGGGCCTCGCGGAAGCGCGCCTCCGCGGCGGCGGCGATCTCGAACCGGGTCTCGCGGTCGAAGATGCGGATCTCGCCGATGTCCTTCTTGGTCACATGGCCCAGCCGGCAGATCAGCGGCACCAGCCACTTGGGGTCGGCGTTGTCGCGCCGGCCGACCGGCATCTGGAACCAGGCGCCGCTTGCGGCCTCCAGGGCGTGGCGCGGCTCGCGGCTGCGTTCGCGGCGCTGATGCGGCGGCGGCTCGGCGCCGCGGCCGTCGTCGAACACCTCCTCGGGATCGGGCAGGCGCGAGCGGTAGAGGCGGGCGAGCGCCGCGGCCACCACCTCCGGCGCGCGGCCTTGCAGCAGCTCGCGGCCGAGCGCCAGGTCCTCGTCCGAGGCCGCCTCGCTGAGGAGCGGGCTCTCCAGCAGGCGCTCGCGGTCGCGCGCGTGGATCTCTTCGGCGAGCGGCGGTCCGGACCAGATCGCCTGCACCTGGGCCGACGCCAGCAGGTGCTCGGCCTTGCGCTGGCGGGTGTAGGGGACCAGCAGGACCGAGACGCCCTTGCGGCCGGCGCGGCCGGTGCGGCCGCTTCGATGCAAGAGCGTGGCCTTGTTCTGCGGCAGCTCGGCGTGGATCACCAGGTCCAGCGCCGGCAGGTCGAGGCCGCGCGCGGCCACGTCGGTCGCCACGCAGGCCCGGGCATGGCCGTCGCGCAGCGCCTGCAGCGCATCGGAGCGCTCCTTCTGGCTAAGCTCGCCGGAAAGGGCCACGGCGCTGAAGCCGCGCTCCCGCAGGGCCCCGTAGAGGTGGCGCACCGCCTCGCGGGTGGCGCAGAAGATCAGCGCCCCCGGCGGCTCGAAATAGCGCAGCACGTTGACGACGGCGTGCTCCAGTTCGTTCGGCGCGACGCGGACCGCGCGGTACTCGATGTCGCGGTGCGGCTCGTCGCGGCGCACGGTGTCGATGCGCACCGCCTCGCGCTGGTAGCGGCGGGCCAGGGTGGCGATCTCGCGGGCGATGGTGGCCGAGAAGAGCAGGGTGCGCCGCTCGGGCGGCGTGGCGTCGAGGATCTCCTCCAGGTCCTCGCGGAAACCGAGGTCGAGCATTTCGTCGGCCTCGTCCAGCACCACGACCTTGAGGCCGGAGAGGTCGAGGTTTCCGCGCTCCAGGTGGTCGCGCAGGCGGCCGGGGGTGCCGACCACCAGATGGCAGCCGGCGGCCAGCGCCCGCTGCTCGCGCCGGGCGTCCATGCCGCCGACGCAGGTTGCGATCCGCGCCTCGGCCGCGGCGTAGAGCCAGCCGAGCTCGCGGGCGACCTGCAGCGCAAGCTCACGGGTCGGCGCGATGATGAGGCCGAGCGGGACGGCGGCCTGGGCGAACCGCGGCGCCTCGCCCAGCAGCTCGCCGGCGGCGGCGAGGCCGAAGGCCACCGTCTTGCCGGAGCCGGTCTGGGCGGAGACCAGCAGGTCGGCGCCTGCTGGGGCCTCCAGGATCGCGGCCTGGACCGGAGTCGGCTCCTCGTAACCTTGCGCGGCGAGCGCCTGGGCCAGAGCGGGATGGGTGTTCGGAAACGGCATCGGAAACCTCGTGCGCCCGCCGCCAAGCCTGCCGCGAGCGTGAGCGGGCAGCCGTTAGCAGGCTTTGCGCCCGCCGTCCGCATCGCCGCGAGTAAATCAGGCGCCGGCGGGTGGCGTTCGGGCCTGGCCGACCCACATAGGGCAGAGCTCCACCACGTGGACGCAGGGAGGCCCCGATGGCGAAGACGTTCGGACACCACTCCACCACCGACGACGTGCTCCAGGGCGTCGATCTCAGCGGCAAGCGGATTCTGGTGACCGGGGTCTCGGCGGGCCTCGGCGTGGAGACGGCGCGCGCGCTGGCGGCCCACGGCGCCGAGGTGGTGGGGGCCGCCCGCGACCTCGCCAAGGCCGAGGCGGCGACCGCGCCCGTACGTGCGCAGGCGGCCGACGGCGGAAGCCTTTCGCTGGTCGAGCTGGACCTGGCCTCCCTGGCCAGCGTGCGCAAGTGCGCCGACGCCCTGGTCACCGCCGGGCGGCCCTTCGACCTGGTGATCGCCAACGCTGGCGTCATGGCCACGCCCTTCGGCCGGACCGCCGACGGCTTCGAGACACAGTTCGGGACCAACCACCTCGGCCACTTCGTGCTCGTCAACCGCATCGCCGGCCTGATCGCCCCGGGCGGCCGCTTCGTCGGCCTATCGTCGGCCGCGCACCGCTTCTCGGACGTCAACCTGGACGATCCGAGCTTCGCGCACACCGAATACACCCCGTTCGGCGCCTACGGCCGGTCGAAGACCGCCAACGTCCTCTTCGCCGTCGAGTTCGACCGGCGCCAGAAGGCCCGCGGCTTGCGCGCCGCGGCCGTTCA
>NZ_DATELG010000188.1:0-19807 GCF_035276905.1 Phenylobacterium sp.
AGATCCAGACAGCGTCCACGCCCCGGCGCGCGGCCTCCTCGGCGTCCTCCACGCAAGACACTCCCTTCACGATCAGCGGTCCGTTCCACAGATCGCGCAGCCATGACACCTCCCGCCACGAGACTGAGGCGTCCATATTCCGGGTCATCAGCTGAGCAAGCGAAACGATATCGTTGGCTTGGCCGGCCTCCACAAAGTTCTGCATCTTGGGCGAGCCGAACCGCACAATGTCCCAGGTCCACCGCCAGCAGCGGGCGACCTCTGCGGCCAGTGCTGGAGTCAAGCGCAGCGGCACGGTGAAGCCGTTTCGATGATCGCGCCGACGCCAGCCCAGGACCGGGGTGTCGGCCGTCACCACCAGAGCTTCGACGGCGCAGGCCTTCGCCCGCTCGACAAGAGACCGGACCAGGTCTCGATCCTTGTAGACATACACCTGGAACCAGAGCCGTGTGTCCTTGGCCCCCATGGCGATCTCTTCGAGGCGGACGCTCGACGACGTGGAGATGACAAACGGCAGTCCCCGCCGGCCTGCGGCCCGCGCCAGGAGGACGTCGGCCCGCGGCCATCCGAGGGCTGCAAGGCCAGTTGGTGCGATGATCAGGGGCAGGCCGGCGTTGCGCCCCAAGATCGGGACGGAGCTGTCGCGGGCGGCCACGTCGCGCAGCACCCGGGGGGCCAGCTCGACGCGCCGAAAGTCGCTGAGGTTGCGCGCAAGCGTGATCTCTTCGTCAGCGCCCCCATCGATGAAGTCAAAAATCGGACGGGGTATGCGTCGCTTTGCGAGCTCGCGCAGAGCTGCAATGGAATCGGCGCGCTGGATCGCCTGCACCCGAATCTCCTAAACGTGAGTTTTGCCGATCGATGCGGCCGGAAACATCTGACGGCGCTGCTTTAGACGCGGTCAAGATCAGAAGCTTGGCCTTGACGAGGCAGGCGCGCTCCCTCCGGGCTGATTTCCCGGCACGATCTGCTCCCAATCCTCGTCCGGCGTCACGAGGGTGTCGCCGAGGGACCGGACCTGCGTACAATCCTCAAGTCCCACGCCGATCGGATCCTCGCCTTTTTGCGCGCGGCGAATGTTCTCCAGCAGCCGGTTGCGCAGGTGCACCACGGGCTTGTCCGCTGTCACCAACACCTCCTTCGTGCGGTCCACAATCGGGCCCATGGACACGGCGAGAACCGCATCCTCCTGCTCGATTCCGCTGAACCCGGTCCAGTTTTCGGCCATCGCCGCACGGTCCTGGTGCATGCCGTTGTCCCATGAGGCGCGGAACTCGCAGTCGGCCTCGCTCCAGAAGCGAATGTCGTCGAGGCCCAGCAATTGGATGATTTGTTCTCGTTGAATAGGTTTGTCGCCATGAACGATGATGTAGGTCGACGTGCTTGCGTCGTCCTGGGGCGTCTCGAAGACGAAGAACTGGTAGGAGGGGGCCGGGATGATGCGGCCTGTCGGGAAGAAGATCGGGGCGACCCGGATGCTTTCGCGGGGCGCGCCGTCCGCCTGTGGCGGGGCCTTCCGCTTGGCGGCGTAGTGATATCCGAAGGGCGTATCCCTGATATCCATCGCCGGCGCGTTGTCGGGGACAGATAGGGCGCCTGGATTGTAGTCGATGTCCGAAGGTGTGAAATCGGAACTCGTCCAAGTCGGATTGGCCACGTTGCTGTGGAGGATGCCGACGTGGGAGCTGTCCGTTCCGCCTTCCCAAAGCTGCAGGTAGTTGGCTTGGGTGTTCAGACGCACGGCGACCAGGTTCTCCGGCGGGCCTAGCTCCATGAAGCTCCAGATCGGCAGCGGCGGCTGCTTCTCTTGCGGACCGATGTAGGTCCAGACCAATCCGCCCGCTTCTACCGCTGGATAGGCGCGCGCCTTGATCCGGGCGCGAAATCGCGGGTCGCAATGGTTGGGGGTCTCCAGGATGGTTCCGTCGGCGGCGAACTTCCATCCATGGTAGAGGCAGCGGATTCCCCCCTTCTCGACGCGTCCGAGGGCTAGCGAGACACGTCGGTGCAGGCAGTACTCTTCGAGTACGCCGACCTTGCCGTCCGTGTCCCGGAAGACGACGAAGTTCTCGCCGAGCAGCCGGCTGCGTACCGGTTTGCTGTCGCGATGCGCCACCTGCGCAACGGTGCAGATCGGATGCCAATAGCGTCGCATCACCTCTCCCATCGGGGCGCCGGGCCCGACGCGGGTGAGCAGCTCATTGTCGCTGGCGCGCATCATGATCGAAATCTCGCGAGGGTTTGCAGGAGGGCGGGGCCGATCCCGCGCTGGAGGCCTGACGCGGGGAGCTTCTTGTCATTCAACATCTTCCACGGAAGATGATAACAAGGCGGAGCCATGCTTTCAAGCGCGTCCGACAGGCGCGGTCCAGAATCCGGCGCTCAGCCTTCGCTGGCGATCGAGGACCTTCTGTGAAAGCGGGGCCTGCTTATGAGTTTGGGCGCGCAGGTCATGCACGAGCGTCTGGCGACGCGCCTTCGAGGCGCTCACAGCGCCGGCGCTAGCTCGACCTGGTTCGGGGCGCTGCGCCCGGCGCGCCACGCCATCAAGCCTTCGATCAGCACACGGCCCATGCGCCGGCGTGCTTCAATCGTCGAGCTGCCGATGTGGGGCAGCAGGAAGGCGTTCGGCAGATCGAGATAGCGCCTGTCGAACGCGGGCTCGCCATTGAACACGTCCAGAGCTGCGGCCCGGATCCGACCCGTCGCCAAGGCCGCGACCAGCGCATCATCCACCACAAGGTCGCCTCGGCCGATGTTCACCAGAAGCAAGCTCGGCCGCGCCAGAGCGAGCCGGGCCTCATTGGCGACGCCGCGCGTCTCAGGCGTCGAGGGGGCCGCCAGCACCAGCACGTCGCTGGCCGCAAACAGCTCCTCGACGTCGGGCATGTAGCGCGCATCCCCGGCCGATGGCGCCGGAGCGCGGTCCGTATAGATCACGGAAAGACCGAACGCCCTTCCTCGGTGAGCGATGCGCTGGCCGATCTGGCCCATGCCGAAGATCCCGAGCGTCTTGCCTGCGAGCTCGACGCCGTTGAGCTGGCAGGCCGTCCAGCCCGTCCACCGACCGCTTCGTATCAGGTCAAGGCTCTCAGTCGCGCGGCGAGCGGCCGCCAGGATGTGGAGGAAGGCTGCGTCAGCCACGGAATCCGCCAGGACCCCGGCCGTGTTCAGAACGACGAGGCCGCGATCCGTCGCGGCTGCGAGGTCTATGTGGTCGAGGCCCACGGAATAGGTCGCGACCGCGCCGATGGATGTCGGAAGGCCGTGGATATCCGAGGCGCGGAGCTCAGAGTCCACGGTGACAAGCAACGCCTCGGCCTGCGGCAGCTGCGCCACTGGCAGGTCGGGCGGGAAGTAGGTCACGTCGAAAGCGCTGGCGAGATCGGACTTCACCTCATCCGGGAGCTCAGACGTCCGGCAGACCAGGCGAAGCCGGGCGTGCTGAGCGTTTGACATGGATAATCTCCTTTCGCGGCCACGGCAGGGACGGGAGCTGGCGCGCCGTTGAAAAGCATGGGGAAAGCGGGCGCGCCAGTCACCACCAAGGCGCGCCGCCTGTCAATAAATATCTTCCCCGGAAGATCTCTGGCGTTATCTCTTCCGGGGAAGATCTCCCTTGCTTTCCGGCGCGCCATTCGATCACCTGCTGGACGCGCCGGGCGGCGTGCCGCAGCGCCCGCATTAGAACAGCCGCATCGGAGGGCTAATACTCATGGCGAGCCTGTCAGGCCTTGGCGCGATCGTGCTGGGCGCCGCCGGAAAAGACAACCTGGGCCAAGCCATCGCCCGCCGGTTCGCTCGGGATGGGGCTCGGGTTCTGGTTGCTGGACGCGACCCGGATGAGCTGAAAGCGCTCGCCGAAGAGATCGGCGGGATTTTTGCCGTCGTCGACGCCACGAAAGCCGAGGACCTGGCGCGGCTGACAGATCGCGCCCTGGAAGCTTTTGGCCGGTTGGACATCGGGGTGAACGCCACGGGCCGCAATCTGGTCCGGCCCATACTCGAGACCAGCCCAGCGGAGCTGCGCGATATCGCCGAGATCCAGTTCGTAGCGCCGTTCATGTTCCTCCAGACCCTCGCCAGGGCGATGAGCAACGGCGGGGCGCTCATCCACCTCTCGTCGGTGACTGCGCGCATCATGATGCGTCATCATGCTGCCTACATGGGGACGAAGGCGGCCATGGAGCACGTCGTTCGAGCCTTCGCCTTCGAACTCGGTCCTCGCGGGATTCGGGTCAACGCGGTGGCGCCCGCCCTCACGCGCAGCCCGATGACCGAGGACATCATGGCCGATCCCGCGTTCGCGGCGTTCCGCGCCGCCACCTTTCCTATGCGTCGGCTGGGCACGCCGGAGGACCTTGCGGCGGCCGTAGCCTGGCTTTGCGACCCTGAATGCTTCGTGACAGGCGAGGCCCTCCAGGTGAATGGCGGCGCCTCGTTGCTCGCGCTGCCGGAATGGCCTGGTCCGACAAAGTGATGGGGCAGGCGCAGTGGGGGCGTCCGCGCAGTTGGCGCCCGACGGCCTCGTCCGCGGCATCCAGGCCCCGCTGAGCGGGTGTCTACGAGGCTTCTTGCGGGGTCAATACTGTACCTTCGGCCATGCGGAAAATGGCTTCCGGCACCGGATAATTCCAAGTTTCGTACAGGTTCGCGATCACGGCCGCCAGCAGGCGAAGCTCCGGCGTGTCTTCCGCGATGCGACAGCTCATGATGATCGGGGAGGTCGCCGGCTCAACAATCTCCAGATATCGGACGTCATCAACGCGCAGCTTGCGGACCGAGTCCGGGACGACGCATGCGCCCTCCTCCGCGGCGACCAGGCCTATCGCGATCTGCAGCTCCCGGGCTTCGTGCGCGACGCGCGGCGCGAGATCGTGATCGTGGAACAGCCCTAATACCTGATCGGCATAACTGGGCCGGGGCATGCGTGGATACACAATCAGCGGGATCTCGGCGAGGGTCGCGAGCGAGATCGGGCGCTCGTCACGGGCGAGCGGATGGGCCGCCGGCAGCGCCGCGACCAGCTTTTCCTCGCGCAGCACGATCCGGCGCACCGACGTGTCCTCGTGGCGGATCCGGCCGAAGCCCACGTCGATCCGGCCGTCCTTCAAGGCCGCGATCTGCTCCAGGCTCATCATCTCGAGCAAGGTGAGCTCGACGTGGGGCGCGAGGGCGCGGAACTGCCGGATGAGCTGAGGCAGCCGCGCATAAATCGAGGAGGCGACAAAGCCCACGACGAGCCGCCGCTTTTCGGTCAGCCTCGCCCGCTGCACCATCTCGCGCAGGTCCTCGGCCCGGCGGATCAACTGCGTGGCCTGGTCGTAGACAAGGCGTCCGATCGGCGTGAGCTTCAGCGGGCGAGCGGATCGGTCGATCAACTCGGCCCCGATCTCCGCCTCCAGCAACTGGATCTGCCGGCTCAGCGGGGGCTGAGCGATGTGCAGGCGCTCCGCGGCGCGCGTGAAATTCCGCGCGTCGGCGACCGCCACAAAATAGCGAAGCTGGCGCAGGTCCATGTCCATACCTATCAGGTATCATTGATAGACACCAATTATCTTTGCCGCGCGACGCATTCGGCGGGATTGTTGGCGCCCGAGCCCGGAGAAAGCGGATGGCGGTGAAGCCCGCGAAGATCGAGACCCTGATCGTCGACGTGCCGACGATCCGTCCGCACGTCCTGGCCATGGCCACCATGCGTCATCAGTCGATCGTGCTCGTGCGGATCGTCGGCGATGACGGCGTCGAGGGCCTGGGCGAGGGCACCACGATCGGCGGCCTCAGCTATGGGGACGAGAGCCCGGAAGGCATCAAGCTCGCGATCGACACCTACATCGCGCCCGTGCTTGCGATCTGCGACATCAGTCGGATCGCCGAAACGACCGCCAAGGTGGCCCGCGCCGTGGTCGGCAATCACTTCGCCAAGTGCGCCGTCGAGACGGCGCTGCTGGATGCGGCCGGCAAACGGCTCGGCGTGCCGGTCTCGGAGCTGATCGGCGGCGGACGGGTGCGGGAAGGCCTGCCGGTCGCCTGGACGCTGGCCAGCGGCGACACCGCCCGCGACATCGAGGAAGCCGAGCGCATGTTGGACGCCCGGCGTCACCGAATTTTCAAGCTGAAGATCGGCAAGCGTCCGGTTCGCGAGGACGTAGCCCACGTCGCGGCGATCAAGAAGGCGCTGGGCGAGCGCGCCAGCGTGCGGGTCGACGTGAACCAGGCCTGGGACGAGGCGGCCGCGGACCTCGGCATGCGGCTGCTGTTTGACGCCGGCGTGGATCTGGTCGAGCAGCCGGTCGCCCGCACAGCCATGGGCGCCATGGCGCGGCTCTGCGCGCGGCACGCCCTGCCGCTGATGGCCGACGAGGCGCTGCGCGGACCGCGCGACGCCTTCGCCATCGCCTGCGCCGCGGCGGCGCGCGTGTTCGCCGTAAAGATCGCGCAGGCCGGCGGATTGTTCGCCGCGCGCGACGTGGCCCAGATCGCCCATGCGGCCGATATCGGCCTCTACGGCGGCACCATGCTCGAGGCCGGGATCGGCACGGCCGCCTCGGCCCATCTGTGTGCGACGCTCCCCTCGCTCACCTGGGGCACGGAACTCTTCGGTCCGCTGCTGCTGACCGAGGAGATTCTGGCCGAGCCGCTGACCTATGCGAATTTCGAACTGCAGGTCCCCGCCGGTCCAGGGCTCGGCGTGGCGCTGGACGAGGACCGTGTCGCCTTCCTGCGGCGCGACCGCACGAGGACCCTGCATGCCGCCGCGGCGGCGCGGAGCTGAACATGCTGTTCAAGGTCGAGATGGACGTCGCCATTCCGCAGGGATTTGCCCCCGACGAGGCGGCGCGGCTGAAGGCCGCCGAGAAGGCCCGGTTCCAGGAGCTGCAGCGCGCGGGGACCTGGCGGCACATCTGGCGGGTGGTCGGCCGCTATGCGAACGTCAGCATCTTCGACGTGCGCGACAACGCCGAGCTCCACGACCTGCTCACCAGCCTTCCCCTCTACCCCTTCATGGAGGTGCGGGTGACCGCGCTCTGCCGCCACCCGTCATCGATCCACGACGACGATCGGTGACCGTGTCCCACATTAGTCAGCAAAAAGACGATTAGGGAGAATCCTTCAAATGACCGCCATCACCGAGTCCTCCGAGGTTCAGGCGCTGCTCGACAAGGCCTCCGGCCTCGACGCTGCTGGCGGCGACCAGCGCACCAAGCAGATCGTGCGCAAGATCCTTGCTGATCTCTTCGAAACCATCGATCGCTTCGACGTCAGCGAGGACGAGTTCTGGCATGCGCTGAACTTCCTCGCGGCCGGGGCCCCGGAATTCGGACTTTGGGCGCCCGGCCTGGGCGTCGAGCGCTTCCTCGACATCCGCGCCGACGAAAAGGCGCGGGCGGCCGGCGAGGCGCAGGGCACGCCACGGACCATCGAGGGGCCGCTCTACGTCGGCGGCGCGCCGCTGGTGGAGAGCGGTTCGCGCATCGACGACGGCTCGGACGTGGGCGAGGTGCTGGTCATGCACGGCCAGGTGCGCGACCTGGCCGGCCGGCCGGTCGCCGGCGCGGTGGTCGACGTGTGGCACGCCAACACCAAGGGCAATTACTCCTACTTCGACAAAACCCAGTCCGACTACAACATGCGCCGCCGCATCAAGGCGGGCGACGATGGTCGCTACGAGTTTCGCAGCATCGTCCCGTCGGGCTACGCAGTGCCGCCGGGCGGCTCGACGGACCAGCTGCTGCAGGCGGTGGGCCGCCACGGCAAGCGTCCGGCGCACATCCACTTCTTCGTCAGCGCGCCCGGCCACAAGCATCTGACCACCCAGATCAACATCGACGGCGATCCCTACCTGCGCGACGACTTCGCCTATGCGACCCGCGAGGAGCTGATCCCGCCGGTCGCGCGGCGCACCGAGCCCGACGCCATCCATGCCCGGGGCCTGAACGCGCCGTTCAGCGAGATCGAGTTCGACTTCACCCTGGCCCCGGCGGCGAAACAGGCGGACGAGGCGTTGTCCACCCGGCCGCGCGCGCTGGTCGCCTGAGCGCTCTCAAAGGATACCGACGATGACGAGCTTGGCTCAGCATCTGGCGGACGCCGTGGTCGAGGATCCCGACCACGGCCTCTATCGCTGCCGACGCGACATCTTTACAGACGAGTCTCTCTTCGAGCTCGAGATGAAGCACATCTTCGAGGGCAATTGGATCTACCTCGCCCACGAGAGCCAGATTCCCAACAAGAACGACTACCTGACCCTGACCATGGGACGGCAGCCGGTCTTCATCGCCCGCGACCGCCAGGGTGAGCTGAACGCCTTCATCAACGCCTGCAGCCACCGCGGCGCGATGCTCTGCCGCCACAAGCGCGGGTCGAAGGCGATCTACACCTGTCCCTTCCACGGCTGGGCCTTCACCAACAGCGGCCAGCTGCTGAAGGTGAAGGACCCGGAAGGCGCCGGCTATCCGCCCCAGTTCAACACCGACGGCAGCCACGACCTCAAGCGCGTGCCCAGGTTCCAGAACTATCGCGGCTTCCTGTTCGGCAGCCTCAACCCGGACGTCGCGCCGCTCGGCGAGTACCTCGGCGAGGCGACCAAGATCATCGACATGATGGTCGACCAGGCGCCTGAAGGCCTGGAGGTGCTGCGCGGCTCCTCGACCTACTATTACGACGGCAACTGGAAGCTGCAGGCCGAGAACGGGGCGGACGGCTATCACGTCAGTTCGGTTCACTGGAACTATGTGATGACGACCGGCCGCCGCAATGCGGCGGTGGACGACATCAAGGCGATCGACGCCTCGTCGTGGAATCGGCAGGAGGGCGGTTTCTACGCCTTCGAGAACGGGCACGTGTGCCTGTGGACGCGTTGGGCGGATCCGACGACGCGGCCGATCTACGGCCGGCTGGCCGAATTGACGGAGCAGTTCGGCGCGGAGAAGGCCGAGTGGATGGTCAGCTTCCTGCGCAACCTCTGCCTCTATCCGAACGTCTTCCTGATGGACCAGTTCAGCTCGCAAATCCGCGTCTTCCGACCGATCTCAGTGAACCGAACCGAGGTGACGATCTACTGCATCGCGCCCAAGGGCGAGCCGCCCGAGCAGCGCGCCCGCCGCATCCGGCAGTACGAGGACTTCTTCAACGCCAGCGGCATGGCCACCCCCGACGATCTGGAGGAGTTCCGCGCCTGCCAGAACGGCTACCGCGCCTCGGCGGCGCCGTGGAACGACATGTCGCGCGGCGCCGAGCACTGGATTCGCGGGCCGGACGCCCACGCCAAGGCCTTGGGCGTCAACCCGGTGCTGAGCGGCGTGCGCACCGAGGACGAGGGACTGTTCATCGTGCAGCATGAGCACTGGGTGGCGCGGATGCAGGCGGCGGCCGCGGCCGACGCCGACGCCCGCGAGCCGGCGTGAGGCCGACCGATGACGCGTGACGAAGTCGAATCCTTCCTCTACCGCGAGGCCCGCTGCCTCGACGATCACGACTGGGACGCCTGGCTGGAGTTCTACGCTCCGGACGCCAGCTTCTGGATGCCGGCCTGGGACGACGACGACGAGCTGACGGAGGATCCGCAGTCGCAGATGTCGCTGATCTACTACGCCCGCCGCGACGGGCTGGAAGATCGGGTGTTCCGCCTGAAGACCGAACGCTCCAGCGCCTCGACGCCGACGCCCAGGACCTCGCACAACATCGCCAATGTCGAGATCCTCGAGCAGGACGGCGCGACCCTAAAGCTTCGCTTCAACTGGCACACCCTCAGCTTCCGGTATCAGACGGTGGATTCCTATTTCGGAACCTCGTTCTACACGCTCGACATCTCGGGCGTGCGACCGCTGATCAAGGCGAAGAAGGTCGTGCTCAAGAACGACTACATCCACCATGTCGTGGACGTCTATCACCTATGACTGAGACGCCGCCCGCTCCCATCTTCCCGCACCGCTTCGCGGGGAAGGTGATGATGGTCACTGGCGCGGCCCAGGGCATCGGCCGCGGCGTGGCGTTGCGGGCGGCGGCGGAAGGCGCGCGGGTGCTGCTCGTCGACCGCGCCGACTTCGTCGAGGGGACCGCGGCCGAGGCGGCCGGCAAGGCGGCCGGTTTCTGCGCCGACCTGGAGACGTACGCGGGCGCGGCTTCCGCGGTCGCCGAGGTGGTGCGGCGGTTCGGTCGGCTCGACATCCTGGTGAACAACGTCGGCGGGGCGATCCGCATGCGCCCGTACGCCGCCTTCGAGCCGGATCAGATCGAGGCGGAGATCCGCCGCAGCCTCTACCCGACCCTGTGGTGTTGCCACGCCGCGCTGCAGGTGATGCCGGGGCAGGGCGGCGGCGTGATCGTCAACGTCTCCTCCAACGCCACCCGCGGGATCCGCCGCGGGCCCTATTCGGCGGCCAAGGGCGGGATCAACGCGCTGACCCAGAGCCTGGCGATGGAATACGCCGGCCAGGGCGTCCGAGTGGTGGCGACGGCGCCCGGGGGCACCCAGGCGCCGCCGCGGCGCATCCCGCGCAACGCCGCCGGCGACTCGGCCCAGGAGCAGGCCTGGATGGCCGAGGCGGTGGACCAGGTCACCCGGTCGAGCTTCATGAACCGCTACGGCACGCTGGAGGAGCAGATCGCGCCGATCCTGTTCCTGGCCTCGGACGAGGCGTCCTACATCACCGGGTCGGTGCTGCCCGTGGCCGGCGGCGACCTGGGATAGACGGCCTTAAGACCATGAGCTTCACCCGCACGGCGGCAGCCGACATCTACTGGAAGCTGGAAGGCGACGCCGACCGGCCGCCGCTGGTGCTGCTCAACTCCATCGGCTGCGACATGGACCTCTGGGACGAGGCGCTTCCGCATCTGCGGCGGCGTCATCTGCTGCTGCGGATCGACACCCGCGGGCACGGCGCCTCGAGCGCCCCGGAGGGCGATTACCGCCTGGAGCAGCTCGCTGACGACGTGGCGGCGGTGATGGACGCCGCCGGCGTCGCCCGGGCCGCGGTGGCCGGCGTCTCCCTCGGCGGCATGATCGCGATGCAGATGGCGCTCGACCATCCGGCGCGGGTCTCCGCGCTCGGTCTCATCTGCACCTCGGCGACCATGGACCGCGAGGCCTGGCGCCAGCGGGTCGAGTGCGTGCGGACAGAGGGCATGGCCGGCATCGTCGATCTGGCGATGAGCCGCTTTCTGTCGCCCGGCTTCGCCGAGGCGCGGCCGGAGGTGGCGGCGAGCGTACGGCGCGGGCTGCTGTCGATGCCGGCGGCCGGCTATGCGGGATGCGCGGCGGCGATCCGAGACATGCGGCTCGCCGGGCGTCTCGGCGCGATCACGGTCCCCAGCCTGGTGGTCACCGGAACGCTCGATGCGTCGACGCCGCTGGAGCCGCATGGCGCCGCGTTGCTTTCCGCCATACCGGGCGCGCGCCACGTCGCACTCGAGGCGGGGCACCTGGCGCCGCTGGAAGTTCCCGATCTCATCGCCGCCGCCCTGACTGATTTCCTTCAGACCTGAGCTATAACCAGCGCTCGGACGCCGACCCGCCGCAGCACGATTGCGACCGCAGGGACTTTGGCATGGAGGTGAACTTGGGCGAACTGGGAATCGTGGTCGGAGACCGCGTCAGCTTCAGCAAGACTGTCAGTGAAACAGACGTCTACCTGTTCGCGGGCATCACCGGGGACTTCGCGCCCAACCATGTCAACGAACAGCTCATGGCGACGACGTCGTTCGGCGGGCGCATCGCCCACGGCGCGCTTCTCGTAGGCTACATGTCGACCTGCTCGACAATGTTGGCGCAGAAAGCCGCGGCGGCGGGAGGGACGGGGGTCCCGCTTTCATTGGGCTTCGATCGAATTCGCTTCCTGAAGGCGGTCCGGCTGGGTGATACGGTCACCGTCAGCTACGTCATCAGCCAGATCGACCTGGAGCGACGCCGTGCCCACGCCAAGGTCACGGTCGCCAATCAGCACGATGAAGAGGTTGCGGTAGCGGAGCACCTGCTCGTCTGGAGGGCCTGACCAGGCTTTGGGTCACCGGCCTCGAACGGTCGCCGACGGCAGTTCACCGAACTTCTGGCGATAGTCTTTCGAGAAGCGGCTGAGATGTTCGTATCCGACGTTGAGCGCCACCTCGGTCACGCTCAGGCCGGACGTCCGGGCGTTCTTCAACTCTTGTCGCGCGAGAGTCAGCCGGGCGTTGCGGATGTAGCCCATCGGCGTGGTGCCCCGCCATCTGCGAAAGCCGTAGTACACCGAACGCGCGCTCACGCCGGCGGCTTCCGCGAGCGCCTGCGGAAGTATCGGCTCGCTCAGGTGGGCGTGAATGTAGTCGATGGCTCGCCGGATGTAGTAGGGCGCAACCGACTCGCACGAATGCCGCAACTGGGTGGAATAGTTGTGCGGCAGCGTGGCCAGCAGCCCGGAGATGAGACCGCGCTCAAGCGCCCGCGCCACCCCCGGCTGTTGGACCGGCGCGCCGGAGGCGAACATGCCCCAGACGGAGTACAGCAGATGCGCCAGGCCGTTGCTGCGTTCGGCGTCGAGCACGATCGGGTCGAAGACCAGCGGCGCATAGCACTCGATGCCCAACTCGTCGGTCAGCACCCGCTCCACATCCTGCCGATCGAGGCGAACCAGGATCTGCCGGCAGCCGCCCACCCATCGCTTGCGGACAAGGTTCGTCGGGTTGAGCGCAAACACACGCCCGGCCGTAGCCGTCAGCTCCTCCGGGCCCAGGATCTGGCAG
Organism: Phenylobacterium sp.; assembly: GCF_035276905.1. Taxonomy (GTDB): domain Bacteria; phylum Pseudomonadota; class Alphaproteobacteria; order Caulobacterales; family Caulobacteraceae; genus Phenylobacterium. The sequence goes on from NZ_DATELG010000188.1 coordinate 12,721, forward strand.
GTCCCGCGGATCGGAAGATGCACGTAATACTGGTTCGGGTTCGATACGCGATCGACGAGGAACTCGGTTCCGCACTCCACGCTAACCAGATCGATGTCGGTATGTGCGAGGCCGATCATCCAATGGAAGAACTCCACGGTTTCGCTCCGCCGCACCGGGTGCAGGAAGTGTCCGATGGAGGTCGACCGGATGTAGGAGACGCTTTCCGCGAGATCAGTGGTGGCGAACCGCGCCGCTTCCGGCGGGGGCGCCGGCGCCGGCGGCTCTGCGGCAAACATCTGGTTCGACATGGTCTTTTCGTACCACCGTGAGATATCAGATCACACTGTTTGCTGATCCTGCCGTAAAAGCAGTCGCCCGCACAATGGGAGGACGCAAGCACTATCCATTGGGCGCACTAATTCGGGCCGTGGCGTGTCGCGGTCGAGGGCTTTGTCGGATCGGCGAAGCGTGGCCGTCTCACAGCGTTTGACCGTCGTCGACCGTGAAGACCGAGCCCGTCACCTCCGCGCTCGCGTCCGAACACAGATAAAGAACCAGCGGAACCAGCGCCTCGACGCTCATGATCCGCTTGCGCGGGAAGGTTGCGACGAGCGCCTTGCCCCGGTCCTTCTGCCACAGAACTTCCGTCATCTCGGTGGCCATGTAGCCCGGCTCGATGGCGTTGACGTTGACCCCTTCGGCCGCCCATTCCTTCGCCAGCACGCGGCTCAGCTGCGAGACCGCGGCCTTGCTTGCGCAATAGGCCGAGACCCCGGCGGTCGCCTGGCGGGCCGTGATCGACGAGATCACCACGATCCGGCCGCGCGATGGCGAGCCCTCGGCGATCATGCGCCGCGCGCCTTCGCGGGCCGTAAGGAAGACGCCGCGCAGATTGGCCGCGATAACTGCGTCGAAGTCCGCCATGGGTAGGTCGAGCGCACTGGCCGGCGCGTTGACGCCCGCATTGGCCACCACGCTGTCGACCGGCCCGAACGCCCGCTCGGCCGCGTCGAAGGCGGCGACGACCGAGGCCTCGTCCGACACGTCCATGGACACCGCCATCGCGCGCCCGCCCGCGGCCTCGATGGCGCCCTGCAGTTCTTGCAGCCGCTCGATGCGGCGCGCGCCCAACACCACCTGCGCCCCCTGGCTGGCGAGCGCCTGCGCAAAGCGGCGGCCGGTCCCGGAGGACGCCCCGGTGATGAGCGCCGTGCGGCCCGAAAGGTCGAAGCTGAAGTTCTGCATCATGGCCCTCAAACTGTCCCGCCGGACGCTCAAATCCGGACGTGCACCACGCCGTCGATGATCTCCACGGGATAGGCGGCGACAGGCTCCTCGACCGGCGCGCTGCACGGCCGGCCGCTACGGATGTCGAAGCGTCCGGCATGCAGGGGGCACTCCACTTCGCCCGCCTCGACGAAGCCCTCGGAGAGGGCGCCATGACCGTGGGTGCACAGATCGCCGATGGCGAACACGCCGTCTTCCAGCCGGAAGACCGCGATCCGCCGGCCATCCGCCTCGAAGCAACGCCCCTCCTCGAGCGGCAGGTCGGCCAGTGCGCAGAGGGGGAACAACCCGGCCGCAAACACGTCGGAACCCGCCATCAAATCGGCATCACGAAGAGAGTCTGGACAGCCAGCGTGTCGTAGACCAGCCGCCGCTCCTTCAGCTGCAGGCCCTGGGGGCCGCGGTGAAAGACGTCGTGCGCGCGGCCGCTCTGGTAGATGAACGTCTCGCCCGACAGCCGCGTCTGCAGCACGGCGTAGTTGCTGCGCGCGCTGATCTCCGTCACGTCGGCGGCGATCACCTGGACGGATGACACCAGATGACGGTTCCAGTGGGTGGGATAGAGGTTCGCCTCGCGGAACGAGGTGACGCGGTCGTGCATCTGGCGGCGGTTGCGGCAGAGGAACATCGGCGCCGGCAGGCCGGCGTCCCAGTTCTCCTTGGACCACAGGCCGTAGAGGCCGTCCTCCAGGAAGAAATCCGGCCATGCCTCGAGACGGTCCTCGTCAAGGCAGGCCACATAGGCGGCGTAGAAATCCTCCACCGCCAACCGGTCGAGATGGCGCTCCAAGGCGCCGACTGAATCCCCCATAGCCTCAGTCCCCCATGATCGCGCGATAGCCGGACCAGAAGGAGCGAAGCAACTGCTCCGTGATCAAGGACCGGGCTCCCTCCGGGGCGCCGTAGCCCATCAGCATCGTGGACTCGTGGTTCGGATCAGGCGTCACAGCGGCCTGCACGAGTTCGGTCGCCTCGCCGTCCTCCATCGAGATGAAGCCCGCCGGTCCGACGAGATTGGCCTGGAGGATCCGCATGTCGCGCAGTTCGTCGTCGTCGTCCTCGTAGCCGAAGAGGTGGAAGACGAGTTCGAAGCTTCCCGGACCGCGCGGAAGGATCTGCCGGCAGGCGAGGGTGTTGTGGATTTGCTGGATGACCAGCGATGGAAAGATGGACTGGATGTGGTTGGTCACGGGCAGGTCGAATTCCGTGCGCATCCGCACGATTTCGGGGTCCTGAAGCCTGACGTCGTCCTTGAACGTGGTGACGCGGTTGTCCTTGTAGATCGACGTGTCCTTGCTGGCCTCGTTCTTGATGGCCGCGATGATCGAGTGCAGGCCGTGCCGGGCGTCTATGGCGTTGGCGACGTCCATGTTCGGCCGCCCGATGTTGAACGTATTGTGGAACAGGTGGAGGAGGTGTCCGTGGTACGGGTCCTTGATGTTCTCGAAGTAGAGCTTCCAGTTCGAGTTCATTCTTTGGCGTAATACGCCCAAGAAGACCACGGGCTTGCAGAAGACCCGGTCGATCCAAGGCAGCATCTCGGCGCCCAGATAGGTCTCGAGCGGCTCGGTCTCGTCGCTGAACGTAACGAAGACGAGGCCGCGATAGGTCTCCACTCGAAGCTTCTGGAGCCCGTGGCCGCCCATGTCGAAGTCGGCGGGCATGCCGGACATCGACTTCAGGCCCCGCCGGAACGGCACGCCCAGCAGGTCGCCGGCCGGACCGTAAGCCCATTGATGGTAGATGCAGGTGAAATCGCGCGCGTTGCCGCGGGCCTGGCGGCAGACCTTGGCGCCGCGATGGGCGCACCGGTTGACCCAGGCGTGCAGCACCCCCTCCTTGCCGCGGGTCACCACCACCGGGGTGTCGCCGACGTAGGTCGATTTGAAGTCGCCGACGTTTGGGATTTCCGCCTCGAGAGCGACGAAGGACCAGGTCTTTCCCCGGAAGATCCGCTCCTGTTCCCGGGTGTAGACGTCGGGATCGGTGAACACCCGGTAAGGCGTATGCCGACCATCCTCGGTGGGCCAGCGCCGGCAGGCGTGGGCCGTGTCCGTATCCATAGTCCTCTTCCCTTCGCGTTCGGAAAGGCTAGCCCGGGCGGCCAAAGCCGCTATCCCGAGCCGGCAAGGCTTCTATGAGGAGCGCAAGTTCTCCTCGCGCGCACCTCGCCACTCAGTTTCGGTCCATCTCACCGCGCAGGAACGAGGCGACCAGACTGTTGAACGCCTTGGCGCGCTCCCATTGCACCCAGTGGCCGCATTGCGTGAAGACCGTGAACTGGGCGTTCGGAACCTGGGCGAGGAGGATGAGATGCATGTCCATCGGGTTCACCCGGTCCTCGCGGCCCCAGAGGATCAGCGTCTCGTTTTGGATCCCCGCGAGGTTCTCCTTCCACAGCGCTTCGATCGGCGGCGGCCCGCCCCGGCCGAGCGGCGGATTGGCCACCAGATCGGGCTGGGTGGCGGCGGCGAAGCGCTGGTCGAGCAGCTCCTCGGTCAGGAAGGAACTGTCGTAGATCATAGTCTGCAGAAACGTCCGCAGCTTCTCCCGCGTCGGACCTTCGCCGCTGTAGAATTCCATGATCTGCCGCGTGCCGACCGTCGGGGTCGGGGTGGAGGGGGCGAGCAGCCCCGCCGGGCCCATCAGCACCAGGCGGCCTAATCGTTCCGGCGCGTCGAGCGCCATCTTGATGGCCGTGCCGCCGCCGAGGGAATTGCCGACCACGTGGGCGCGCTTGACCCCGAGACTGTCGAGCAGGCCGAGAACGTACTTGGCGTAGATGCCGAAACGGGGGCCGGCGAGGTGGGGCCTGTCGGAGCGGCCGTAGCCAATCAGGTCGGGGATGATCAACTGGAAATCGCGGCTCAGCGCATCGACGTTTCGGCTGTAGTTGCTCCAGCCGCTGGCGCCCGGACCGCCGCCGTGCAGGAGGACAAGCGGCTCCCCTGACCCGACCACGTGGTAGTGGATCTTGTGCTCGCCCACCGTGGCGAAATGTGACTCCGGCGTTTCCATGGAATTACCCTCTTTCGTGTCCCCAGACGCTCACGGCGCCGTACTCGCTCACCACCCAGTCGTCGGTGACCTGCCGCCCGCCCCAGCCGTATTCCACGGCAAATCCGGCCGGGGAGGTGACGTAGAAGGAGAGCATCCTGTCGTTGGGATGACGCCCGAGGCCGCCGGTCGCGAAGCCTTGCGCCTTGCAGCGCTGGTGGCCGCGGATCACGTCGTCCACCTCGCAAAGCTCCAGCATCAGATGGTTGAGGCGCTTCGCCCCTGGCAATTGGGCGATAGCGATCGTGTGATGGCGGGTGTTGCAGTGCAGGAAGGCGATCCGCAGGACGGCCGGGCCGACGGGTGCGGTGATGTAGTCCGACACCGAAAATCCCAGGCGCTCATAAAAGGCGAGGCTCTCCGTCACGTCCGCGACCGACAGAACGATGTGGCCCAGGCCCTGCTCGCCGGTCACGAACCCATCGGTCAGGGGCGAAGCGAAGGCCTCGACGGCGGGACGGGCGCAGTGGGTGAATTCCAGCCGAAGGCCGCCCGGATCCGGCAGCCAGAAACCTTGGTCGACGCCCCGCGCTTCAGCCTCTTCCGGCTTGAGCGGCGTGGGCGGCTGACCTTCCGCGGCCAGGCGGGACCCGAGCCGCTCGAGCGCGGCGAAATCGCCGACGTCGAACCCTGCATAGAGGATGTCGTCGGCGTTCGATCTGTGGACCGCGATGCGCCATTCGCGCCCGTCGAGCCGTAGGCGAGGGGTCCCGGCGCGGGATTGAGCCACCAGGCCGAGGGACTTGGTCGCGAACGCCGTCCAGGCCGACGGATCGGAAACCCCGAGCCCTACATAGGCGAGCTGTTGGGCGCCCATACCCGTTGCTCCTGCGATATTGACGACAGCGGCACGGTACGCAGGGGGGCGGTCGCTCGCTAACTGAGCGGCGCATCCAATGCCCGGACGGCGCAGGCGAAGGCTCAGCTGTGCTGCTGCCTCAACTCCCGCTTCAGGATCTTGCCCGAGGCGTTCCGCGGCAGGGAATCGGCGAAGATCACGCGCTTGGGCGCCTTGTGCGCCGCGAGCCGTCCGCGAACATGCTCGATCAGCGTGGCGGCCTCGACCTCCATGCCTTGGCGCAGGACCACCACCGCGACGACCGCCTCGATCCACTTGGGGTCGGGCAGGGCGATCACCGCCGCTTCGGATACGGCGGGGTGGCTGAAAAGGGCTTCCTCGACCTCGCGGCTGGCGACCAGCACCCCGCCGGTGTTGATGACGTCGCGCACCCGGTCGACCACGTATATGTAGCCTTCCGCGTCGGCATAGCCGAGGTCGCCCGAGTGGAACCAGCCGCCACGGAACGCCGCCTCGGTCTCGTCGGGCCGTTCCCAGTATCCGACGAGGAGCTGCGGCGAGCGGTGGACGATCTCCCCCAGCGTTCCGGCGGGAACGTCGTGAAGGTGCTCGTCGACGATGCGGGTTTCGACGGTGATCACCGGGCGGCCGGCCGATGCTGGCCGGGCCTCATGCTCCTCCGGCCGCAGGACCGTCGCCACCGGCCCGACCTCGGTCTGGCCATAGACGTTGTACAGCCCGGCGTTCGGCAGCCGGCGGCGCAGTTCCTCGAGCACCGGCACCGGCATGATCGAGGCGCCATAGTAGACCTTCTCCAGGGAGCTCAGGTCGTAGCTGTCGAACGCCGGATGCCGCAAAAGGCTGATCCAGACGGTGGGCGGCGCGAAAAAGGAATTGATCCGCTCGGCCGCCACGATCTCGAACACGCGCTCGGGTTCGGGTCCCTGGATCAGCCTGGTCATCGCCCCGCTCAGCGTCTGGGGCATGGTGTAGGCGTGCGTCTGCGCCGTGTGGTAGAGGGGCAGGGCGGCCAGGCAGCGATCCCTCGCCTCGAAATCCAGATCGTGGATGCAAGCGAGGTAATGAATGAACAGGCCGCGGTGGGTCACCATCGCGCCCTTCGGCGCCGCGGTGGTGCCGGACGTGTATTGCAATTGCGCAAGATCATCCCCGCGGATCGGCGGCGCGGCGAGCGCGTCGCCGCGCCTCGCCGCCGCCAGCACGTCGAACTCCTGGTCGCCTTCGAACGTCCCGACGAAGGACAGGCGGTCGGCCTCGGGAATGGAGCGCATGAGCGGAAGCCGTTCGGCGTCGCAGAGCATCGCGCGCGCGCCGGACTGCCTGACGATGTATGACACTTCCTCGGCGGTGAGACCGAAGTTGACCGGGACGTGGACGAGGCCGGCCGCTGCGCAGCCCAGCCAGGCGATGAAGTAGGCGTCGGTGTTGCGCCCGCAGGCGGCCACCCGGTCGCCTGGGTTCAGCCCCCTCGCCAGCAGGTTGGCGCCCACCGACTGGGCGGCGCCGTAAAGCTCCTCGAAAGTCCAGGTCCGGTCGCGGAAGGCCAACGCAGGGCGATCCCGGTGCTTGCGCGCCGCCCGACGCAGCGTATCTCCAAGCGTGTCCTGCGCGCCGCCATGCTGGTTCATTCCTGAGCTCCTCCGCCTGTGATCGGCGAACTACCGCCGCTTCGGCCGGTCCAACGTCCCAGGATGCTGCGGCGCGGCTATCCCCAATCCGCAGAGCTTTGGCGAGCCGTGCAATACGGCGACCGGACACCGGCCGCCGTCCGGCGCCGATGCCAAGTTCAAGGGGAGGCCCGCTTTGGCTCTATTGTGCGCTGAGCGGCGGCTGTTGGCATGGAGGCGGCAGTCCGGCCTGGCGAAAGAGGCGAAGTTGCATCACCGCCCGCCTGCACTGCGCGGGTCGGCGGGAGTGCACGGGGGGCAAGGTGCGGCAGGA
>NZ_DATELG010000189.1:0-6798 GCF_035276905.1 Phenylobacterium sp.
CGGCGGCGGGCGTCGCGGCGGTCTCGGCGGGCAGCGGCGGCGGCGCCAACAGCTCCGCCTTGGGTTCGTAGAGCAGGGCCGCGCCCACGGCGGCGCCGACGCCGACGACGGCCAGGACGGCGATGACCGCAACCGGCGCGCGGCGGCGCGAGGTCCGGCGGCGCAATTCTGCGCGCTCATACGTGCGGGCCTCGCCATTGAGGCGGAGCTCAAGCCCGTCCTTCGGCTCGCGTGCGGTCGAGGCCGCGAAGCCGGCGTAGGTGGTCCCGAGTATGGGGTCTGCGTTCTGCTGCGCCAACATCCTGCGGCTTCCCGTTACGGACTCTCAAATCGGCGACGCGGCTTTGGTTGCGTCCTCCGTCGGGGCAGTCCGAGTTAAATCGCATCTGTGTCCTGGGGTTCCTGCGCCTCCCAGCAAAGGACGCCCTCGACGTCCCAGTCCCAGCCGCCGAGCCAGGCGATCTCCCCCTCTTCGGCGCTGCGCCCGACCATCAGCGACACCGGCTCCGGAGAGCGCCGGCCCTCGGCCTCGGCGATCCGGCGGGCCGCCGCGATCGCCTCGGCGTCGCTGGCGTAGGGCGCCACGCGCGACCATTCGGCGCGCGGTCCGTTGCGGAGGAGGGCGAGCGTGTAGGCGCTGGGCATGGCGTCAGCACAGCCTCGGATGAAGGCTGAATTTGGGCCCGGGGGTGCGCCCGCAGGCGCTTTCGATCTGGCGGGCGGCCTCCCTGCGTCGACTGTTGTCAAGCAGCCACTGTGCGGTGCAATGACGGCCCACGCGAATGGAGCGAAGAGCCGGCCGATGAGCGTTGTTGCCGCCTATGTCTACGGCGATGGGAAGCGCCAGCACGCGATCGACCTCGCCGACCCGGCCAGCCTGGCATTGAAGACGGGCGAGTTCGCCTGGATCGGCCTCTATGAGCCGACGGCGGCCGAGCTGGGCATCCTGCAGGACCGCTTCGGCCTGCATCCCCTGGCCGTCGAGGACGCGCTGCACGCCAACCAGACGCCGAAGATCGACGTCTATGGAAACCAGCTGTTCGTCGTCGCCCGCACGGCGCACCTGGAGGAGGAGGAGATCGGCTACGGCGAAACCGACATCTTCGTCGGCGACGACCACATCATCACCGTCCGTCACGGCTCGGTGCGCGCCCACCTCGAGCTGCGCCAGCACCTGGAAGCGGCGCCCATGCACCTGCGGCACGGCGTCGACTATATCCTGCACGCGGTCCTCGATTTCATCGTCGACGGATATCTGCCGATCGTCGAGGCGATCGAGGAGGAGGTGCTGGCGATGGAGCGCCACGCGATTGACTCCTTCCTGAGCCGCGCCGAGATCACCCGGATCTTCAACCTGCGGCGCGAGCTGATCCGCTTCCGCCGCATCCTCGGGCCGATGGAGGAGGTGGCCAGCCGCCTCGAGCACCATGAGCAGCCCTGCATCGACGCGGAGGTCAGGCCCTATTTCCGCGACGTGCGCGACCACGTCCGTCGCGTCGCCTCGCTGACCGAGGGCTTGCGCGACGTCCTGGGCTCGGTGTTCGAACTCAGCACCCTCCTGGAGCAGCAGCGCCAGGGCGAAATCACCCGCCAGCTCGCCGCCTGGGCCGCGATCCTGGCGGTGCCGACCGCGATCGCCGGCATCTACGGCATGAACTTCGAGCACATGCCGGAACTGAAATGGAAATACGGCTATGCGGCCGTGCTGGGCGCGATCGCCGTGGTCTGCAGCTTTCTCTACGTGCGCTTCAAGCGGTTCAGGTGGCTTTGAACCGCTTTCACCCCGGACAGCCGCTGCACGGCAGCGAGGGGCTAGGTCCGAGCCCCGCCCTCAATGGCTGATGCGCGGCTTCAGCCTGTACTGGCCTTCGCGGAAGGAGTCGAAGATCAGGGCCGCCTGCGGATGGCCGACCGGTTGGCCGGAATCGTCCGGCATCAGGTTCTGCTCGGAGACGTAGGCGACGTAGGCGCTGTCCTCGTTTTCGGCGAGGAGGTGATAGAAGGGCTGGTCCTTCGTCGGGCGAAGCTGCTCGGGAATCGAGAGCCAGTACTCTTCGGTGTTGGTGAAGGACGGATCGACGTCGAAGATCACGCCGCGAAACGAATAGACGCGGTGACGCACGACCTGGCCGATTCCATACTTGGCGAATCGCGTGTTCATCGAAGCACTTTAAACCTTGGTTCTGACTGGGAGGTGAACACGATTCACGCCCCTGTGGGCGCAGGCGCCGCGCGCCTTCCGCCGCACGGAGCCGCTTGCTACAGTGGTCGGCGAAATCAGGCGCGCGCTCGTCGCGCGGCCTGCGAAGGACGAAAAGGCGGTCCATGACTGAGGCGCCGAGCGCGCCCGGCGCCCCGTTGCGTGGCCGGGTAAGGTCTTTGCGCGAGCCCCCGTGCTACGCGGCCCTCGATCTGGGCACGAACAACTGCCGGCTGCTGATCGCCACGCCGCAGGGGGCGGGATTCCGCGTCGTCGAGGCCTATTCGCGGATCGTGCGGCTCGGCGAAGGCCTGGCGCAGAGCGGGCGGCTGGGCGAGCCGGCGATGGAGCGGGCGCTGGCGGCCCTGAAGGTCAGCGCCGAGAAGGTCCGCCGGCGCAAGGTCGTGCGGCTGCGCGCCATCGCCACCCAGGCCTGCCGGATCGCCGAGAACGGACCGGCCTTCGTCGAGCGCGTCGCCGGCGAGACCGGCATCCGGCTGCAGATCATCTCGCCGCAGGAGGAGGCCAAGCTGTCGGTCGCCGGCTGCCTGGCCCTGCTGGACCGCAGCCATGACGCGGCCCTGGTGGTCGATGTGGGCGGCGGATCGACCGAAATGTCGTGGCTCGACCTGAAGGCCGCGGGCGGAGCGGAGATCCCGGCGATGCGCGCCTGGCTCTCGATCCCGATCGGCGTCGTCACCCTGGCCGAGCGCTTCCCGGAGGGCGAGGGCGCCAACGAGACCTGGTTCCGCGCCATGGTCGACACGGTCAAGGCGGAGATCGCCGCCTTCCGCCGGGCCGACGCCCTCAAGCCGCTGTTCGACGCCGACCGGGCGCACCTCATCGGCACCTCCGGCGCCATCACCAGCCTTGCGGGCCTGCACCTCGACCTGGCGCGCTACGACCGCAATCGGGTCGACGGGATCTGGATGACCCGCGGCCAGTGCGACGCCGCGGCCGATCGGCTGTTGGCGCTGAAGCCGCACGAGCGCGCGGCCCAGCCCTGCATCGGCCCCGACCGCGCCGACCTCGTGCTGGCGGGCGCGGCCATCCTGCAGGCGGTGCAGGAGCTCTGGCCCTGTTCGCGGGTGCGCGTCGCCGACCGCGGCCTGCGCGAGGGCATCCTCAATTCCCTGATGGCCAAGCGTGGCGGCCGCCGGCGTCGGCGGCGCGGCCGGGCCGGCGCCCCGCAAAGGGCGACCGCGGCATGACCGAGCCACCCCGCAAGCGCATGGTTCGGGCCCCCACCGGCGGGACCGACGAGGGGCGGCCGAAGCCCGCGCGCCTGAAGACCGCCAAGATGCGGACGCCCTCGCAGCAGGCCTGGCTGGAGCGGCAGGTCAACGACCCGTTCGCCGCCAAGGCCCGGGCGCACGGCTACCGCAGCCGCGCGGCCTTCAAGCTGACGGAGATCGACGACCGGCTGAGGGTGCTCAAGCCCGGCGCGCGGGTGATCGACCTGGGCCTCGCGCCCGGCGGCTGGACCCAGGTGGCGATCGAGCGGGGGGTGCGCGACATCGCCGGCGTCGACCTGTTGCCGGTCGATCCGCTGCCGCCGGCGCACATCCTGCAGATGGACTTCACCGACCCGGCCTGCGGGCCGAAGCTGATCGAGCTGCTCGGCGGGGCGCCTGACGTGGTGCTCTCCGACATGGCGCCCAACACCGTGGGCCACCGCCAGACCGACCACCTGCGCATCATCGGCCTGATCGAGACCGCGGCCGCCTTCGCCGTCGAGGTGCTGAAGCCCGGCGGCGTCTTCATCGCCAAGGCCTTCCAGGGCGGGGAGACCTCCGCCCTGATCGCCGAGCTGAAGCGCCACTTCGCCGAGGTGCGCAACTTCAAGCCCAAGGCCAGCCGCGCGGAGTCCTCCGAGGTCTATCTGGTGGCGACCGGGTTCAAGGGGCGGTAGGACGCCCCCGCCAATGGAAAAGCCCGGCCGCAGGGCGGCCGGGCCGAAGACAAGAGCCCGTGGGCGGAAAGCTCAGGCCGCCGCGGCTTGCATGTCCGAACGCCTGCGGGCGCGCAGCAGGCCGCCGAGACCGAAGAAGCCCATCAGCATCATCGCCCAGCTGGCCGGCTCGGGGATTGCGCCGGCCTTGAGCAGCGGTTGGAGCGTGCCCGACTGGGTGATGTTCGACGGATAGCCCGACTGGTCGAGGTTCCACAGCTGCAGATAGGTCTCGAGGTCGGTGTTGTGGTTCATCGGGACGAAGCTCGTGAAGGCGTTGCCCAACGTGTCGTGCCCGATGAGGATCTCCATGTTGCTGTAGTTCGCGTTGGTCCCGGGCGTGTCGCCTTCGTCCTCGTCCGTCCAGATGACGATCAGGCCGTTGTCCTGGAAGGCCTGCGACGCCTCGATCATGGGAACGATCTGGCTGAGGAAGTTGTCGCCCTGGGCGATGCCGGCGTCGTTGCCGGTGTAGTGCACGCCGTTGTAGGTGAAGCCGCCGGTGAGGGCGGTGTGCATGTCGTTGTACTGGTCGGGGGTGATCCAGTTGAAGTTCGCGACCGTGTTGTTGTTGAGGTCGGTCTGCAGTTGCTGCAACGGCGCGTAGTTCGCCGCGTTGTAATCGTCCTGGAAGAAGACGAACGGGTTGTGCTTGGCGGCGTAGTTGAACTGGTGGCTGCCGTTGTACGGGTTGGTGTAGGCCGCATTGGTGCCGGAGAAGTTCTGGTTCGGGACCGTCCACTGGTTCTGCGGCGCGATGGTGTTGGTCACGATGGCGCCGGTGTTGTTCCCGCCGGTGGTGTCGATGCCTTCCTGGTACGACTTCCAGGTCAGCCCGGCGTTGGTCAGCGACGTGCCCAGGTTCGGGGTTCCGGCCGGGAACAGGTTGCCGTTGGCCACGCTCGGCACGCTGTCGTTGAGCGGGCCGGTGATGCCGGAGACCTGCCAGATGTAGTTGGGCTCCGACGGGTGCAGGTCGGTGTTGCCGTAGATGATATTGTGATAGGCGCTCGAATAGGACGTGTACTGCGCGTTCGGGGCGCCCGGGGTGATCAGGCTGTTGATGTAGGGCGCGGCAGGGTTGCCGTAGATCGGGTTCAGGCCGCTCAGGTTGGTCCCACTCACGGTCGCGTTCTGGTTTTCCATGGCGATGACGAACACGTCGCCGATCGCCGCCTGGGCGCCGGTGGCGCTTAGCGAGAGCGCCATCGCCGCCGCGGAGGCGGACAGTAAAAGTTTCTCGAATTTCTTCATATTTCAGTCCTGTAATCTTTGAAGATCGCTGAGAGACCTTCAATGTTCATGATTAATGGCGCGGGACTGTTGTGCCGACGGATGTCAGGTCTGCGACGGCCTGATGGCGTCTTGGCGAATGTTCGGTCTCAGCGCGGTGACGGTCGCGCTCGCGGCGCCTACCAGGCCACGCAGTCCTGCCCGCTCTGCTTCAGCGTCTGACAGAAGACGTGGGCCTCGCGCCGGGTGGCGAAGCCGGCCACCACGCCGCGGTAGACCTTCTGCCCGCCGACCTGGGCCTGCACGACGCGGATCTCCACGCCCTGCTGCAGGGCCGAACCGAACCTGCGCTGCAGGCGGTCGAGCTTCTTGCGGGTGTCGGCCTCGATCGGCGAGCTTACGACCTGGACGGCGTTGGGGCCGGCCTTCGGGGCGGTGCGGACCGGAACCGGGCGCGCGGGCGGGGCGGCGGACGTCTTGGGCGGCGGCGCGGCCTGCGGCTCCGCCTTGGGGTTCCGCCGGGCCTGAGTGGGGCCGGGCAGGGTGAGGCGCACCGGCGCCAGGCGCGGCGCGACGGGTGCGGGCGCAGGTGCGACCCTGGCCTGGGCGGCTGGCGCCGGCGAGAGCGGCTTCGCCTCGGCGACGCGCATCGGCCCGCCGCTCAGCGGCGACTGGAACTTCGCGTCGCAGACCGCGCGCCAGGACGATTCGAGGATGGATCCGGCCTTTGGCCGCCGCCAGGCCGCATCGCCTGGCGACAGCGTCAGGCCGTCTCCGGCGCCGCGCCGCGTGGCGTAGCCGGTGGTGGCGCCGGCCCGCACCTGGCGGGCCTTGCAGTCGATGTCGAGCTGCGTCTCCCAGGCCAGCACCCCGCCACGGGCGACCGCCTGGGGCGTGATCGCCACCGCCCGCAGCCGCGCCTGGGTGCGGCCCTCGGTCATGGGCGTGCGTGCGACGATCGCCGTCGCCGCCGAGGGGCTGACGGCGACGACCTGTTCGGGCTGAAGGTCGGTCGAATCGCGCAGCCAGGCGTCCAGCGCCGGGCGGTTCAGGGCGGCGGGATAGTTGTCCTGGGGCTCGACCTGCGCCTGGGCGTGCGCTGCGCCGGCGAGCGCCAGGGCGACGGCTATTTGGCTGGCGCCTGCGATGAAGGCTCGGGCGGCGATTCGGGGGCGGCGGGAGCTTCCGGCGGCCCCATCCGATGCGGTTGCAGGGCGCCGTTGCGGAGCATCACGCCCTGCAGCTCCTGCATCTTGTTCAGCATCTCGGCCGCGCCGCGCGCTGACAGGACGACGCGACAGGCGGTGTAGGACCATTGCCGTGGCTCCGTCATGACGTGGCCCGGGCCGCTGTGGGCCGGATCGGTTCGCGTGACGGTAAACTCCATGCGCACCGTCCCGCCGTCAAAGAAAAG
>NZ_DATELG010000190.1:0-8279 GCF_035276905.1 Phenylobacterium sp.
GACGCGATGGTGATCCAGGAGGACGCCACCCGGGACGCGGCGACGGTGACCGTCCCGGCCGTCGAGGCTGGCCATAACATCCGGCCGGCGGGCGGAGACTTCAAGGCCGGCGCGGCGCTGCTGTCGCGCGGGGTGCGCATCGATCCGTGGCGGCTGTCGCTGGCCGCGGCGGCCGGCCGCGCCGAGCTCTCGGTGACGCGGCGGCCCTGCGTCGCCCTGTTCTCCACCGGCGAGGAGATCGTCGAGGCGCCGGCCGAGCCGGGGCCGTTCCAGATTTACAACTCCGGCAGTCCGGGCCTGGCGGCGATGATCGCAGCCTGGGGCGGCGAGGCGGTGCGCGCAAGGCCGGTGCGGGACGATCTGGAGACCACCATCGCGGCGATGCGCGGCGCCGAGGCCGATCTGATCGTCACCATCGGCGGCGCCTCGGTCGGCGACCACGACCTGGTCCGCGCCGCGGCCGGCGCGCTCGGCCTGGAGCTGAAGGTCGCCAGCGTCGCAGTGCGGCCGGGCAAGCCCACCTTCTTCGGCGTGCTGGCGGACGGCCGCCGTCTGCTCGGCCTGCCGGGCAACCCGGCCTCGGCCTTCGTCTGCGCCGAGCTGTTCCTGAAGCCGGTCCTGGCGGCCTATGCCGGCGCGGACGCGGCGGTGCGCACCGTCACGGCGAGGCTGGAGACGCCGCTGCCGGCCAATGGCCCGCGCGAGCACTGGATGCGCGGGCGGCTGTCGTTCGCCGAGGGCGGCCTTTCTGTGCTGCCCTACCGCGATCAGGACTCGTCGCTGATCACCGTCTTCGCCGCCGCCAACGCCCTGCTGCGGCGTCCGCCGGAAGTCGCCGCCTCGCCCGCCGGGGCGCTGGTCGAGGTGCTGCCGCTGGCGCGCGCATAGCGCTGGGCGACGATCTCGCCGATCACCGACACCGCCACCTCCCAGGGCGCCTTGCCGCCCATGTCGAAGCCGATCGGGGCTTTCAGGCGCGCGATCGCCGCCTCGGAGATCCCCGCCGCGCGCAGCCGCGCCAGCCGCTCGGGCAGGCGGCGCCGCGCGCCCAGGAGGCCGACGTAGCGCGCCGGCGACGGCAAGGCCGCCATCAGGGCGGCGTGGTCGGTGTCGCTGTCGTGGGTGGCGATGGCGACCGCGGTCCAGGGATCGACGCCCACCGCTGCGAGGGCCTCGGCGGGCTCCGAGCGAAGATAGGCCACGCCGATCAGCGGCGGCGGCGTCGGAGGGCCCTTGGGTCTGTTCAGCGTCGTCTCGAACTCCGCCTGGGCGCCCAGCTGGGCGATCGCCAGCGCCGTCGGGTCGGAGCCCACCACCACCAGCCGCGCCTTGGGATCGTAGCGCTTCTCGACCTGGGCCTGCGGCCAGGGCTCCAGCTCGGCGGCGCAGACGCGGGTGAGGCCGTCGCTCACCCAGGTCACCGGCCGCCGCTCGGCGTCGGCCGCGAGCAGCTCGGCAAGCGCCGGATCGTCGGGCGCCACCCGTTCCAGGAAGATCTCGATCCGCGCCCCGCACAAGAGCCGGATGTCGGGCCAGGGACCGCCCTCGCCATAGACCAGGGTGCGGGGCCGGCCGTCGCCCAAGCAGGCGAAGGCGTGATCGGCGACGTCGGCCTCCACACAGCCGCCGGAGAAATAGCCGGCGACGATCCCTTCGGCGAACGCCATCTGGGTCCCCGGCGGGCGCGGGCCGCCGCCTTCGACCGCGGTCAGGGTGGCCAGCGCCACGGGCCGGCCGGCGTCGCGCGCCTGGCGCAGGACCGGGCGCACATCCTCGGGCAGGCCGAAGGTCGGCCACTCGGGCAGGGGCTCTCGCATCGCCATCTTCTAACCGGCCGCTGTGCAGACGCCCAGCGCCGCCGCCACGGCGTCATCCACAGGTACGGACACGGATTAACGCCTCGGCAAGGTCTCAGATACCTGTTCTTAGGCATCGGCGGGGAAGATGGCGCCTCGGAAGCGACGCAGAGCCTCAAAGCCCGCATTTTTGATGACTTCGCCTCTTTCAAAACTTGGCCTCGGATCCGGCCAGTTCGGCCTCGATCAGCCGACCACGGCGCGCGGCCGACCGCGGGACGCCGAGGCGCGCGACATCCTGGCGATCGCCGCCCGCTCGGGCCTGCAGGTCTTCGAGGCCAGCCGTCACTCGGAGTCCGCCGAGGTGACGCTTGGCCAGGTCATGCCCAGGCCGAACCCGTTCCGCATCACCGTCACCACGGTCCGCCCCGACCGCGGGCCGGACTACGCCGAGGCCGAGGTGCGCGCGCAGTTGCGCCGGCTGGGCGTGGAGTCCTGCGAGACCATGCTGGCGCCGTCCGCCACCGACCTGCTCAGCCCCGCCGGCCCCAAGCTGTGGGACCGGCTGCGGGCGATGAGGGACGAGGGCCTCTGCCGCAAGATCGGCGTCTCGGTCTACGCCTCCGACGATCCCGTGGGCCTGGCCAAGCGGTTCAAGCCGGACGTCGTCCAGGCGCCCGCCTCGCTGCTCGACCAGCGGCTCTTGATCGACGGCACGCTGGCGACCCTGACCGAGATGGGGATCGAGGTGCAGCTGCGCTCGATCTTCCTGAACGGCCTCCTGTTCCTGCCGCCCGACCGGGCGCCCAACCACCTGAAGGCCGCCGCCAGCCGCATCTCGCGCGCGCGCCGGCTGATCGCCGAAGGCCGCTCCGACCCGCTGCAGGCGGCCCTCGGCTTCGCCTTGTCGCGCCCCGAGGCCTCCAGCGTGCTGGTCGGCGTGGCCTCGGTCGCGGAGATGAGCGCCGTCGTCGCCGCCGCCTCCAGCCCGCCGCCCGACCTCGACTGGGACGAGATGGCGATCGACGACCCGGTGGCGCTGGATCCGACGGCCTGGGCGGCGGCTTAGGCGCCAACACCAAACTCGTTCCTCCCCTGCGAAGCGGGGGAGGGGGACCACGGGCCGCGCGCAGCGAAGAGCGCGTGGTGGAGGGGGCGAGCCGCGGGCACAGCGCCTCCACCGAAAATTTCGCAGCTGCGACTCCAGGGCGGCCGCTCGCCCCCCCCACGCGCTCTTCGGCGCGCGGGTCCTCTCCCCCGCGTTGCGGGGGAGCTACGAGCGCGCTTGTTACCCCCAAGCCGCGTACGGATCGGCGAACGGCTTGCCCAGCGCCTCGGCGACCGCCGGATGGGTCACCTCGCCCTTCAGCACGTTCAACCCCTTGGCCAGGTGCCTGTTCTGCGCCAGGGCCTCGAGGCCCTTGTCGGCCAGCTGCAGGCCGAACGGCAGGGTGGCGTGGACCAGGGCTTCGGAGGATGTCCGCGGCGCCGCCCCGGGCATGTTGGCCACGCAATAGTGCACCACCCCGTCGACCACATAGGTCGGCTCGTGGTGCGTCGTGGGCCGGCTGGTCTCGAAGCAGCCGCCCTGGTCGATGGAGACGTCCACCAGCACCGCGCCCGGCTTCATCTGCGACAGGTGCTCGCGGCGCACCAGCTTCGGCGCCGCCGCGCCCGCGGTCAGCACCGCGCCGATCACCACGTCCGCCTTCAGCACCTCCTCCTCGACCGCGTCCAGGGTCGAGTAGCGGGTGAGGATCCTGCCCAGGAACATGTTGTCGAGCTCG
Source organism: Phenylobacterium sp. (assembly GCF_035276905.1). Classification (GTDB taxonomy): domain Bacteria; phylum Pseudomonadota; class Alphaproteobacteria; order Caulobacterales; family Caulobacteraceae; genus Phenylobacterium. The sequence continues at coordinate 3,584 of NZ_DATELG010000190.1, forward strand.
CGCATACGCGGGATCGAGCGCTCGACGATCACCACCTCGGCGCCGAGGCCCGCGGCCATCCGCGCGGCGTTCATGCCGACCACCCCGCCGCCCAGCACGCAGACCCTCGCCGGCGGCACGCCCGGCACGCCGGAGATCAGGAGGCCCATGCCGCCGTTGTGCTTCAGCAGGGTCTCGCCGGCGGAGAAGACGGCGATCCGGCCGGCGACTTCGGACATCGGCGCCAGCAGCGGCAGGCCGCCGGCCGGGTCGGTCACCGTCTCGTAGGCGATGGCGGCGCAGCCGGACTTCAGGAGGCCTTCGGCCTGGGCCGGGTCCGGGGCCAGATGCAGGTAGGTGAAGAGGATGTGGCGCGCGGTGAGCCTGGCCCACTCCGCGGGCTGCGGCTCCTTGACCTTGATGATCAGCTCGGCGTCGGCGAACACCTCGTGGGCGGTCGCGAGCAGGCCCGCGCCCGCGCGGCGGTAGGCGTCGTCCGGATAGCCCGCCTCGGCGCCCGCGCCGTGCTCGACCAGCACCTCATGGCCGCGGGCGACATATTCGCGGACCGCCGTGGGCGTCAGCCCCACGCGATATTCGTCCGGCTTGATCTCGCGGGGCACGCCGATGCGCATAAGAGGCTCCCTACAGATGTATCATGTTACATCCGCCGGGATTTGGGGGTGGATCTATCCCGCGGTCAACGGAAAACGCAGTCGGCGAGACCTTGGCGCCGCACGACCCCGGCGCGGGCCTCGATCGTGCCCGAACGCTTGCGGACGTAGCGGCCCGGCCGGTCGGCCTTCCAGGCGAGCGGCTTGGGCACGATCACCGCCAGCCGGGCGGCCTGGCCCGGGGTCAGCGCCGCGGCGCTGACCCCGAAATTGCGCCGCGCGGCCGCCTCGGCGCCGTAGACGCCCGGCCCCCATTCGATGGAGTTCAGATAGACCTCCATGATGCGGGACTTGCCCCAGATCGCCTCGATCAGGACGGTGAAATAGGCCTCCAGGCCTTTGCGGACATAGTCGCGGCGCGGCCACAGGAAGACGTTCTTGGCGGTCTGCTGGCTGATGGTCGAGCCGCCGCGGATGCGGTTCGGCTCGTCCGCATTGTGCTTCAGGGCCCGCTGGATGGCGGCCATGTCGAATCCGTTGTGCTCGCAGAAGCCGGAATCTTCCGAGGCGATCACCGCCCCGACCAGCCTGGGCGAGATCCGCGACAGCGGAACCCAGCGCCGGTCGAAGCCGCGCCCCTCGAACAGCCGCTGCACCATCAGGAAGGTCATCGGCGGGGGCGTGAAGCGGTAGAGGGTGACAGCGGCGACCGGACCGACGACGCCGAAGATCAGCACCAGCGCGACCAGGACCCGCATCAACCGTCCGAAAGCGCCGCCCGCCTGCGCGGCCGCTCGCTTGAGCTTGGATTTCGGCTTCGCACGCTTGGCCACTTAAGGCTTCCATCCCGGGCGGCGGACCCAATCGCCGCCGCACGACGGTTATCTCCAGCCGAGGCGATTCGATCGAGGTGAATCCCTCCCCTCCCGTTTATGGGAGGCCCTCTACCCGATCTCCGCCACCCCGGCCCCGCCGTCCTCGTCGCCCCAGGCGACGCGCTTGCCGTCGGCGGTCATGGCCAGGGCGGTGATCGGGCCGCCGCTCTCGGCCTTCACCTCGACCACCTTCTGGCCGACCAGGTCGCAGGCCCGCACCCGGCCGTCGTCGCGGCCCCAGGCGATCCAGGCGCCCCCCGGCATGCCGGCGACGCGGGTGACCATGGCGGCCTCGTCGAAGCCGACCTCGGCGGCCTGCTTGCCCATCGGCCCGGTGGAGCCGGCGAACGGCCAGACCACCACGCCGTTGGCCCCGGCGGTCGCCATCAGATTGCCCTTGGCGACGAAGGCCAGGCTCTTCACCTTGGCCGGATAGCCGCCCATCCGCATGTTCTTCTCGTCGGCCACGCGCCAGCCGTGCAGGGCGTTCTCCTGCATGCCGGAGATCAGGAACTTGCCGTCCGGGCTCCAGACGATGGCCACGTGGCTGCCGGCCCACTTCAGCACCGAGGGCTTCTGCTCGGCGATGCGGGCGAACCACAGCCAGACCCCGCCGTAGCTGGCCGCGGCGACCCGCCGGCCCTTGGGATCGAAGGCGACTTCGGAGATCGACTTCTCATGCTGGAAGACGCGGGCGAAGCCCGGATCGGCGGCGTCGCGCACGTGCAGCTCGCGGCCGGCGGAAAAGGCGATCAGCTTCGACTGGGCGCTGGCGGCGACGCTCTCCAGCCAGCAGCCCGGAACCTTGGCGAGCTCGGCCGCGCCCTCGGCCCTGGCCCAGACCAGCCGCCCGTCGTCGCCGCCGCTCAGGACCCCCTCGCCGTCCGGATGCAGGCAGGCGCTCAGCGAGGCGCCGTCGTGGGCCGCGACCACCGCGCCGTCCTCGAAGCGCACCGTCCCGTCGCCGAGGGTGAAGACGGCGCGGCCGGCGCGGTCGAACAGGGCGGCGGTGACGAAGGCGTCGAAGGACTGGATCATGGCTCTCCCCTAGAGCGCGCCAGGGTCGAGTGGAAGCCGGCGCCTGCAGGAATTCTGGGGTCGCAGACCCACCGGCGCGTCACAGGGGATGGCGTTGGTGAACCTCTAACCGTCGAGACGGGTCGACCGCCGGGGCGCGGGCCTCGGTGGCGGCTTCTCCGGACCGATCAGGAACAGGCGGGAGCCGGGCAAGTCGATCGCCAGGTGGAAGCGCGCCAGGACGCCCAGGCCCAGCAGGCCGGTCGGCGCCGGCGCCTGCGCCGCAGGCCGGTAGATCTGCACCTCGAGATCGGCGATCCGATGGCCGGCGAACTCGACCTGGCGGGCGGGCGCCAGGCCGTCCTGGCTGACCCCGCCCAGCGTCACCGCCGGTCCGCTGCGCAGCGGCCGCCCGTCCAGCAGTCCCGCCGTCCGGGCCGCGGCCTCGGAGAGCGCCAGCGCGCCGGTCGCGCCGGTGTCCAGCAGCACCTCGACGGGTGGAGCGGCCTCGATCCGCACCGGGACGAGCAGGCCACCTCCATGGACTCGGGCGGCGACCTGGACTGAGCCGGCCGGCGGCGACCAGCGCTCCGGGGCGAAGACCGCGGCGCGGCCGGCTGGGAAGTCCGCCTGCAGCACTACGGCGCGCAGGACATCGCGGCCGAGCAGCAGCGAGAACGGCTGGCGAGTGAGCGCGGTGAGCGGTTGCAGGTCGAGCGTCGCCGCCCGCAGGCCCTTCAGCGCGAACGCGCCGAGGTCGGCGTCCAGCGTGACGGCGCGCGCCAGGCTGGGCCCGCCGCTGACCCCGAAGGCGACCATCGGCAAGGGCGTGGCCGCGGGCAGCGCGAGGCTGGCGGCGAGACCGGCGTCGATCGCCGAATACTGCGCTCCGGAATCCAGCACCGCCTGGACCGGCGTTCCCCCGACCTGCGCCGCCAGCGCGATCAACCCGCCCTTCTCCGGCAGCGCCAGCCAGCCGCTCCAGCCCTCATGGGCGAAACTGACCCGCGGGGTCGGCCAAGTGAGCTGGCGGTGGACGACGACGAATCCGGCCACGCCGGCGGAGGCGATGACCAGGCGCCGCAGGAATGTCCGCCGGCTGGACGAAGGTCCGCTCAAAGGCAGGCGACGCTCCGCCTCGCCACGTCCGCCCGTCGAACATTCCGCATTGCGCCGCCTCCGGACCCTTCAGGTTAAAGTCGGAAACCGGGCGGAAGTTCACCTGCGCCTCCAGCCTGCCGCATTACGGCCCTAGCAACCCTCATGGCCGCGCCTGCGTTCGGTGATCGACGCCAGTGCTCGCCGTGAGGGGCGCTGGGGGCGCTGACGTCGACGTCTGCGCCTGAGGGCGCGCTGCCGGAAGAGCAGAATGAGCCGCACCGTTCGTCCCCTCGCGTTGCTCCTGGCGACCACGGCGCTCGCCGTGGCGCTCGCCGCCTGCAAGCCCGACAATCCCCCGCCGCCCGCCGCCGCGTCCGGAACGCCGCCGCTGGGACCGCTGGATCCGGGCGTCGCGTCTGCGGCCTATGCGCCGGCGGTCGAGGCCGCCGCGCCGGCCGCCCAGGCCTACGCCTATCCGCGGCGCGCCTATCAGATGAGCCGCATGGTCTATCAGCGGCCGCCGAGCTACGCCTTCGGCTACGGCGACGAGCAGCCCTATGTCTGGGACGGCGGCGGCCAGGGCGAGATGTTCGCCGAGCCGATCGACGACGGCTACCGCTACTACTATTACGAGCCGGGCGAGGACTATCCGTACTTCGTGCAGGATCCCGACTACGGCTACGCCTACGGCCCGAACGGCGCGCTCATCGCCCTGTTCGCCGCCACCGGCGCGCTGATCGCCGCCGACCACTGGCACGACCATGCGCCGCGCGCCGGGGCCTACTGGACCCGCGGCTACGACCTCGACCGCGCCTATCGGCACAGCACGCGCTATCCGGTCCAGCCGGCGGTGTGGCGGGCCCGGGCGCCGGCGTTCTACGCCGGCCACGACCGCTGGTTCCGCGCCGCCCAGGCCCAGCCCGACTGGCGTCGAGCGGCGGCCTGGACCGGCGGGCCGGGTCACGACAACGGCCGCCATCTCGGCTGGTTCAAGGACCACGGCGGCGATCACGGCGGCCGCCAGTTCGCCTTCGCCGGGCCGCCCGCCCCACACGTCCAGCCGCAGCGGCAGGCCCCGCCGCAACCTGTCCGCATCGAGCACGGCCAGTC
>NZ_DATELG010000191.1:0-9881 GCF_035276905.1 Phenylobacterium sp.
CGGTAGATCTCGGTCTGGCCCTTCTGCCGGCCGTAGCCCTTGACCTCCGAGACCGTCAGGCCTTCGACGCCGGCCGCCACGAGCGCTTCGCGCACGTCGTCCAGCTTGAAGGGTTTGACGACCGCCATGATCAGTTTCATCCGTTCGTCCGACGTCGCCAGACGCCGCTCCATGCCTGTCCAAGTCCGCCGCCCTGGGGCGGCCGACCAGACCAGCTATGCAGACGAACCGTGCCGCGGCTCTCGCGATCGAATTCCTGTGAGGAAACTTTTGCTATTGCCTCGAAAAGGGGCGCCCCGCCCGAATGTTCATCATGCCGAAACGTTGTTTCTTTCTAGGAAATCGCCTGTTGGTCCGGAGCTCGGCATGGGGCGCAGTGGAGAAGGCCCGATGGGTCATCGCTCGACTTGGCGCCGCGCCGCCGATTTTCTTCGGCGCGGCGCCCCTTTCGCGAGCGTATCAGGGAAGGCCGTGATGGCGGACGTCAGATCCGGCTGACACGGGCGTCGAACATGTAGCCGGCGCCGCGGATGGTGCGGATGATCTCCTCGTCGACGTAGGCATGCAGCTTGCGGCGCAGGCGGCTGATCTGCACGTCGATCGCCCGGCCCGCCACGTCGCCCTCGCCTGCGCCCGACTGTTCGATCAGGTCCTCGCGCGAGAGGATGCGCTCGGGCTGGTCGAGCAGCGCCTTCAGGAGGCTGAATTCGCCGGCGGTCAGCAGGATGGTCGTGCCGTTCGGCGCACGCACCTGGCGGCGCTGGGGCGAGACCGTGAAGCCCAGGAACTGGTAGCCCTTGGCCGGCCCCGGCGCGCCGGCGCGGGCCTCGTCGACCCGGCGGATGATGGCGCGCACCCGGGCGAGCAGCTCGCGCGGGCTGCAGGGCTTGGGCAGGTAGTCGTCGGCGCCGAGTTCCAGCCCCAGCACCCGGTCGACCTCGGCCGCCATGGCGCTCATCATCAGGATCGCCGGTCCGCCGGAGCCGGCCAGGCGGCGGCAGATCGAGAGCCCGTCCTCGCCCGGCAGCATCAGGTCCAGCACGATCAGGTCGATCGACTCCTGCGCCAGCACCGCCTCCATCGAGGCCGCGTCGCCGGCCTCGTGCAGCGCGAAGCCGTGCTCCTGCAGATAACCGGCGATCTGCTCTCGCAGGTTCGCGTCGTCATCGACGACCAGGACATGTCGAACGGGCTGAACGACGTGATTTGGAACCATATACACCTGTTCCTCCTGCCCACGGCCGCCTGGCGACGCTTCAGGCTCGTCACCGTTCAACGCAGCGTCGTCGCAATCCCGGCGAACAAGCGCCGCGTTCAAACGAAAAAACTTGGACACCTGTCCTGGGCGGGCCGGTCGAGGAAATGGGACAGAGATTTGCTGTGTTTCCAAGCGCCACGGACTGGATACACAGGTGAAAGGTTGGATACTTTCAGTAGAGGAAACGGCCCTCTACGCACCACAATGGCGTCGCAAGTCCCCCGGCTGAGCTTGTCCAGGGGATTTGAATGTCTGCTTTTGCGGGTCCGCAGGCCGTCACGGCGCGCGGGAAAGGTCGGTCGCGCCGGAAACTGGCCCTCTCGCTGGGGTCGTCCGTAGCCACGCTGGCCGCCTTCATTTCAACTTCGCAGGCGCTCGCCGCGACCACCGTCTCGGGCGGCTCGACGGCGGTGGCGACCTCGACGGCGGCGTCCGGCTCTCCCGACGACATCTCGCAGACCGGCACGCTCAGCGTCACCACCGGAGCAGCCATCACCCTCGACAGCAGCAACAGCGTCACCAATTCCGGCACGATCCAAACCCAGAACGTCAGCGGGGTCACCGGCATCCTGGCCAATACCGGCGGAAGCGGGAGCCTCACCGGCTCCATCAGCAACAGCGGGACCATCACCTACAACGAATCGGCGACCCTCACGACGACCGACTCCGCCGGCAACATCATCGGCCCGTTCGCCACGGGATTGAACCGCTACGCGATCCGCGTCGTGGGCGCCGGCGGGCTGGCCGGCGACATCACCAACACCGGCACGATCACCATCCAGGGCGAGGACTCCGCGGGCGTCTCGGTGGAAGCCCCCCTCACCGGCTCGATCACCAGCACCGGCACGATCACGGTCTCCGGGTCCCGGACCATCGGCGTCGGCACGGCCTCGAGCGTCGGCGGCGCCGTGATCATCGACGCGCCGGTGTCGGCGAACGGCGCCGGCGCCCAGGGCGTGGTGATCGGCGGAGACGTCGGCGGCGGCCTGGTCGTCGAGGGCAACGTCACCGCCACCGGCTACCATCAGACCACCCGCAGCACGACGGCCAACGTGCTGACGGACGAGGACAACAACGACAATGCCCAGGGCGGCGCGGCGATCAGCGTGGCCGGCAGCCTCGGAAAGGGCCTGCTGGTCAGCGCCCCGCCGGGCGTCCTGCCCACGGACACCACCGCCGACACGAACGGCGACGGCCTCGCCGACACCTCCGAGCCGACCGCCCAGGTCACCTCCTACGGCAAGGCCCCGGCCCTGCAGCTGGGGGCGGTCGGCAGGGACATCACCCTCGGCGACGTCGGCGCGGGCGACAGCGCCTACGGCCTGGTGATCGGCGGGACGGTCCAGGGCCTGAGCCTGCGCGACGGGGTCGCCGCCAACGGCCTGCAGATCGGCCTCGACGGCGGCGGGACGGTGACGATCAATGACGGCGTCCGGGTCCGCGGCTCGGTCCTGGCCACCGCCTACGGCGGCGACGCGACCGCCATGCACCTCAATTCGGGCGCGGCCACGCCCGTGCTCTACAACAGCGGGACCATCGCCGCGACCATGACCGGCGACGGCGCCCAGACCGCCCAGGGCCTCGTCATCGAGCCCGGCGCCTCGCTGCCCGCAATCACCAACGTCGGCGCGATCCGCGGCGAGGTGCTGGGCCTGACCGGCGCGGCCAGCGCCATCGTCGACCGCTCCGGCACGCTGAGTTCGATCCAGAACATCGGGACCATCGAGGCGCTCGCCACCCTGCCGACCGGTTCGACCGAAACCGGGACGCCGAGCGGCAAGACGGTGGCGATCGACGTCCAGCGCAACGCCACCGGCTTCTCGCTGCTCAGCTACCAGCCGAGCGGCTGGACGACCACGCCCGTCATTACCGGCTCGGTGCTGATGGGCTCGGGAAACGACACCGTCGACATCGAGGCCGGATCGCTGACCGGCGACCTCCAGTTCGGCACGGGCGCCAACACCCTGATCGTCAACGGCGGGGCGACCGTAACCGGCGCGCTGACCGCCACCGACGGGGCCAACAACGGGACGCTGGCGCTGACGGTGGGCTCGGGCACGCTGCAGATCAACAACACCGCCCACCTGAGCCTCACCAGCCTGACCCTGGGGTCCGCCTCGAAGGTGGTGTTCACCGCCGATCCGGCCTCGGGTCTGGCGACCCAGTTCAACGTCGCCGGCGCGGCGACCATCGACCCCGGCGCGAAGATCGACCTGCGGCTGACGTCGGTGGCCCAGGGGACCGCCACCTACACCCTGATCCAGGCCACTCAGCTGACCGCGTCGGGCATCGTCGACTCGAACCTCCTGGGGACCACGCCCTACATCTATTCGAGCCAGCTCACGACGGACACGACCGCGGGGACGGTGTCGGTGACCCTGGCGCGCAAGACCGCCGCGGACCTTGGCCTCACGGCGACGGCCGGCGGCTACGAGCCGGTCATCGCCGCCATCGGCGCGAACGCCTCACTGAGCGCCGGCCTGCTGGCCCAGACCAATCGCAAGGACTTCCTCATCAGCTACAACCAGCTGTTGCCCGAACATTCCGGCGGCCTGTTCCGGATGGTCCAGTCCGGCGTCGAGGCCTTCGGCCGGCCGGTCGACGAGCGCAGCGGCGAAGATGGCGGCGGCTGGCTGCAGGAGGTCAACTTCATCGCCCAGGCCGACGACCGGGACGACCAGCTGGGCTATCGCGGCTGGGGCTTCGGCCTGGTCGGCGGCTACGAGTTCCCGGCCCTCAACATCGGCTCCTTCGGCCTGACCTTTGGCGGCCTGACCTCGGAGATGCGGCCTCACGACAGCCCGGCGACAAGCCAGGTGACCGCCAACGTTCTGGACGCCGGCCTCTACTGGCGGCTGGAGCAGGGGCCGTTCACCGCCAGCGTCCGCACCGCCTTCGACTATCTGAACGCGACCGACCGACGCGCGGTCGAGCTTGACAGCGGCAATGAGACGATCTTCTCCGGCCAGGCCAGCGGCCACTGGTCCGGCTGGGGCGTCACCTCGCGCGCCCGCGTCAGCTACGAGCAGAAGTGGCGGTCGATGTATTTCAAGCCGCAGCTGGGGATCGACTATCTGCAGCTGCACGAGGACGGCTACCAGGAAGGCGGCGGCGGCGACCTCGACCTGACGGTGGACGCGCGCAAGACCACCGAGCTCACCGGCTACGCCGGGATCGCGATCGGCGCCGTCTTCGGCGACGTCAAGACCGCTTACTGGTCGCCCGAGCTGCAGCTCGGCTACCGCGACGTCCTGAGCTCGAGCGGCGGCTCGACCACCGCGGCCTTCACCTCCGGCGGCGAGGTCTTCACCGTGGGGCCGCTGGAGACCGGCGACAGCGGGGCCGTGGCGAGGCTGGCGATCCGCACCGGCAGCGCGGCGACCACCTTCTCGTTCGAAGGCGGCGCGGAGACCCGCGACCGCCTCACCGTCTACGACGCCAAGCTCGCCGCCGTCTTCCGGTTCTGAGGCCGGGGTAAAGGCCGCGCTTCGATACAATCCAGAGAAGAAGCCGCCTTAAGAACGCCCCGCGCCGCCGCGAACGTCGCGTTCGCGCGCGGGAAGATCTCCTGCCCTGCCCGGCCCCACGCGCACCGCCGACGGCGCCCCCAACCCGCTCTCGGCCGGCGGCTCCCCTCACCCCAAGGGGGAGCCGCCCCTGCGGCTTTCTCACCTCTCCGCTCGGCTCGAGGCGAACCCGCACGGTTGTTGCACTCCCTGGAAGGCTCACGCGGCGAACCGGAGGCGTCACGAGGGCGGACGCAACCACCGAAAGAGGTGCCCACGTGAATATATCCAGTCATTCAAATATTTACGCATCCAACCAGCCACAACGCGTGCTCGCCGCGCTGCTGCAGCGCGCCGCCGCAGCGGGGCAAAATCAGCCGGGCGGAGATTCCCCCTCGGCAACGGACGGCGCATCGTCCGCCCCGCCCCCCGGACCGCCGCCCGGCGGCGGGGCGCAGGCGTTCGTCGCCAAGACCCTCGCCAGCCTGCTTTCGCTCCAGGAGGACTCGCCCGCGAACAGCAGCAGCGCCGGGACAAGCACCTCCAATACGAGCGACAGCTCGGACTCGCGCGCGGCGAAGTTCGCCGAAAAGCTGATCAAATCGGCCGACACCGACGGCGACGGCGAGCTCAGCGCCAGCGAACTGCAGGCCGCCCTCGGCGACTCCGCCGGCGGCGACCTTACCTCGGCGATCTCCAAGCTCGACACCGACGGCGACGGCAAGCTCAGCGCCAGCGAGCTGGCCTCGGCGCTGCAGGCGCAGCAGAAGGGGCACGCCCACCATGCGCATCACGGCCGGCCGTCGGCCGACGACGTCGCCGCCAAGCTGATCGGCGACGCCGACAGCGATGGCGACGGCTCGCTGAGCCTGGCCGAGGTCGAAAGCGCGCTGGGAAGCGGCGGCAGCTCGAACTCCACCAGCGTGTCGGACGGCTTTTCGAAGCTGGACGCCGACGGCGACGGCAAGCTCAGCGCCAGCGAGCTCTCGGCGGCCCTGACCGCCTTCCGCCACGCTCACGACCAGAACGCCCAGAGCCCGGCGGCGGCGGCCGTCAGCGCCTAAAGCCTACATCGACGGCCGACGCAGAACAGCTGTCGGCCGGCCTGCGCATACGGCGCGAGCCCCTCCTGTCCCCCTCGGCCCGGCGGCGACTGAAAAGCGTTCAGGCGGCCTTCGGATGGATCGGGGTGATCTTCGAGCCTTCCAGCCCCAGCCCGGCCATCAGGCCCTTCTGGCCGAAGGGCACGGCGTAGACGTCCTTGCGCATGGTCGTGGTGTTCATGCTCTTGGCGGCGCCCTCGTCGATGACGACCACCGAGGGACCGGAGCCGATCGACCAGCCGTCGGAAGACTTGAGGTAGTCGAGCGCCTTTTGGGTCATGAAGAACAGGGCGTAGGAGAATTTCTGCGCGCCCGCCTGGAGGCCGAACGACCCGGCGGCGATGCGGTAGAAGCCGACCACCTTGCCCCGCTCGATCAAGGCGCCGTCGCCGCCTTGGCCGCCGACCATGAAGCCGGCCTTGACGATTTCCGGGAAGACCAGGATCGCCCTCGCGGTCCTTGCCCACTGCTGGGCCTCGGGACGCAGGGCGAGAAGCCGGTCGAGCGCCAGGCGGGAGTTGCTTGAGAGCTGCTCGGCGGTCGCCGCGGCGCTGTCGCCGGCATGGACGAACGCCATCGTCGCGGCCGCCGTGGCCAGCGTCAGCGAGGTTCGGCGGGTCACCTCCGCAGCGGGCGGTGGCGCGGACTGGAATTGGCGCATCACAGGTCTCCGATTGGCCCTGCCATTTGAAGTCGCGCCGCAGCGCAAGCCATCAGGTGATCACCTGAGCCTGAGCTCGTCCGGGTCCACCCGCAGACGATGCTATTGCGGCCCGGTCGTCTCCGCAGCCGGCGAGGCCGCGGACGACGCCGCCGTCGCCGTGCCGCCGATGGGCGAGCGCGCCTTCAACTCGCCGAACCCCTCCACGCTGATCTTGGCCCAGCGGGTGAACACCCGCTGGAAGTCGCTGCGGTTGGTGACGGCGTTGCGGATCAGGGTCCCGTCGTCGCCGACGATCTGGCTGTCGACGGCGCGGCCCAGCAGCGCGTTGGACTGCGAGTCCCGCACCTCGATGATGACCGAGGCGCCCCCGGCCTCGCGCGAGAAGGTGCGCGATCTCCCTGCGCTCATGGTGTCGGGCGCCACGACGTTCAGGTTCACCACCGCCGTGCGGACCCGGAGCACGTTGGGCCCCGGCGCGTCGACGATCGGATAGCCGGCGTCGGCGTAGACCTTGCGGAAGATGTCCTCGAAGCCGGTCTGCACCGTCTGCAGCATCCGCTGCGCGTCGGCGTCGGACAGGCGCTGGTTGAATGGCGCCTGGGAATTGTAGTCGCGCAACCAGTTCTTCTCGAACGCGACTTCGGTCGGGTCGAGCAAGACCTTGCTGTAGCTGCGGAAATCAGCGCCGGGCATCAGGTAGACCGCATCGAAGCGCTTGGACTTGACGAGGGTGAGCCCGTCCCAGGACGATGGCGGCGCGCTTCCAGCGGGCGTTCCGACCGCGAGGAGCGAGATTGCGGCGGCTGCCGCGGCGAAGCGACGGATCATGGCCCAAGTCTCCGGCAGGCTGACGGGGCGCGAGACTGCGCGCGCCGTCAGCTCGCGGACATCCGGCGAAACCCTCGCCCAGGTGACGACCGTGATGGAGCCTCCTCCCGTCTAGGCCTTCCCGCTTTCGGCTTTTCGCGGCCTCATCGCCTCGGGCGCGAAGTCCTCCAGGTCGCGCTCCAGGAAATAGTTCAGCCCGGTCCGGATCACCGCGATCGCCGCGAGCTGGCCGATCTCGTTCCAGGTCGGCGCGATGGCCGTGCGCACGATGTCGGCCCCGAGCGCGAACTCCAGCGCCAGGATGATCCACACGGCGAAGCTCATCCAGACGCCGCGGCGGACCGTGCGGGCGTCCAGCCTCCTGGCCGCGAGCGCGGCCGCCGCCTTGACGATGGCCGTGATCGCCCCGATCGCGATGCAGACGACGCAGACCAGCTCGGCCGCCAGGGCGACGTTGGCCGCGAACTCCTTCAGGATCAGCTCCATGGGCCGGAAGGTGTCGTTGGGCGCCGAGCCCGCCAATCGGGCGAAACCCGGGAGCGCTCAGGCTCGCACGCGCCCGGCGCCGTCCGCAACCTGCGGGTTTCCCCGCGTCTCACCTCCACGCCGGCCCCGATTGCCGACAGGCGCGCGCTTACCGAAGCTTGGGACGCAGCCTCGGAGCCCAGCGCCCATGACCGCACTACACCGGGCTTTGCTCCACCGCCCGCCGAGGATGCCCAGCGACCTGGGCGTCCAGCGCACCATCATGGCGGCCGACCGCACTCTGATGTCGTGGATCCGCACGGCGCTGTCGATGCTCAGCTTCGGCTTCACCATCTACAAGTTCCTGTCGACCATCGCCCAGACGGCGCCGCTGGAGCATCCCCGCAGCCCGCAGCAGGTTGGCCTCTTCCTCACCGCCCTCGGCACCGCCTGCATGGTGTTCGGGACCATCACCTACTGGGTGACGCTGCGCGACCTGCAGAAGACCGAACGCTTCCGGATCGGGCGACCGGTGCTTTGGATCGGGGTGATCATCTCGGTCGCCGGCGTGACCCTGTTCTACACCATCATCCGCCGGGCGGTCTGAGGCGTCACGGGCCGGCGGCTCAGCCGCCGAAGCGATAGCGCAGCGTCAGGATGGGACCGCTCATCCTGACGTCGGCCGTCGAGTTCTGGGCGCCCTGCGAGAACTGCAGAGTTCGCCACCCGAAGTCGATGTCGCCCCATCGCCGCACGTAGGCCACCTGCGCCGCGGCCTGCCAGGTAAGCTTGGAGCCGCCCGCCCCGACATCGACGTAGTAGATCGCCTTCCAGGGCCCCTCGCCGAGCGCATGTTCGCCGCGCAGGCCGGCGATCCCGTTCCAGATGTCCGCCTGCGAGTCCACAGAGCCTGCGCGCGCCAGGTTCCCCAGCGGCCCCGCGAAGCTCCAGTCCAACGTCGAGCGCAGCCCGAGGTAGCGGAAGCCGCCGAACAGCTGCACGAAGCCGCGATCGTTGCGGAAGACGTCGTAGCCGCCGGTGAGGGTGGCCATCGTCTCCTTCAGCTTCAGCTTGCCGCCCGTATTGATGGGAACCTCGAGCCCGCGCGGCCCGGAGACGCTGCGGACGCCGGAATCCTTCTGCAGGAGATTGATGTACATCGCGTCGAGCTGGAGCGAGAACGGCCCGCGCCGCGCCTCTGCGCCGGACATGATCGCGAAGTTCAGGTCGTTGAAGATGTCGCCGAAGCTCTGGTGCACGTCGGCGCTGATCGTGCGGCCCGCGCCGGCCGGCGTGAAGGAGCCGGAGGTCTTCACCGACGCCATCCAGAGGTAGGGCGAGATCGAAAAGCTCCAGGCGCCGGGAGCGGCCGGCGCAACGGCCGGGACCTGCACTTCGGCGCGCCCCCCCGCCTGCGCAAGCGCCGCCGACAGGACCCAGGCAGAGCCTGCGAGGATGATCAGGATCGCCGGCCGGAGGTGGAGGGTCATCTGTCGAGCCTCGCTGACATCGGGCGATCGTAGGGCCCAGGCCCAGCTATGCCGATCCGGGTAATCCACGGCTTTGCGTTCGGGATAATGCCCAGGAGACACGACCGCGGTTCGGATCTGCAGGCCAGCTCGACCACGCCGTCCGCGACCACGCGGTTAACTTCCAGGAGGCGAATCGGATCAACCTCGCCTCGACCCAACCCTCGTCCGGGACCGGCGCCAGGCGCGCCGTGGCATGTGCATTGTACCAGTCGAGCGCGAACGGGGGCCTTCTTCACACCCTGGCGGCGGACGCCGACCTCGCGCGCTGGCTCGTCTCCGGCGGCGACGAGCGCCTGCGCCTGAACGCCCTGGGCCGCAACCGCTACGGCGTCGGCCCCACGCCCAAGACGGGCGGCCTCAGCTTCAGCTCGTCGACCGCCTCGACGATCTCGGCGGGCGCCTTCGAGGCCGCCCGCGCGCGCCTGGAGGCGATCCTGGGCTGCGCCTCTCCGCGCGCCGCCTACCATGCCGGCGCGGCGGCGATCCGCGCGCGCCTGGCGGCGCTCTGCGCCCTGCCGCCGTCCG
>NZ_DATELG010000192.1:0-10832 GCF_035276905.1 Phenylobacterium sp.
CGGCGCATCTTCTCTCACCAGCGCCAGATACGGGGCGGCGAACGCCCACTCCTCGTCCGAAACGTCCGTCGAATAGGGCTTGCGAGTCATGACGACTCGCTGACCTGCGTCGGTTGATCAGTCCCTAACAGCCTCTAGAGCGTTCGGCGGTTCGAATGAACCGCCGAATGCTCATAAGTTCTTGAAGTTAGACCATTCGCTACGCCGAACCGGCGTCCACTTCGGCGGCGAATGGTCTAGCGTCGCGAGACGGAGGCGGTCGTCTCAATTCCTGCGGCTGATGATGTCCTTGCTCGCCCGGCGGGTCTTGGCGCCCTGGAAGCGGTCGGCCTCGGCGCGGCGGCTGACGGCGGCCGCATCTTCGTCGGCCTCGGCCTGGGCCTCGACGGCGTCGACGTCCAGCGCGTCGAGCTGTTGATCCTCCCCCACCCGATCCTGGAGTTGCGTGGGGTTCGACGACGCGGTGCTCGTAACGCTGCCGTTTTCATCGGCCATCGTAACGTCCTCCTCGCGGGATCAACCCGTCGGATTGGGCGCCGTTCCTTGCTTATGGCCGCTCCTGACGCTAGGCGAGACGGCGATGGCCTCCGCGCTCCAAGCCGCCTACGTCGCCCGCCTGGAGCGCGGCGAGATCCGGCCCGATCCCGCCCAGCGGCTCGGCCTGGAGGCGCTCGCGCGGCTGGACGCCGACCTCGCCCAGGCCCAGCCGGGGCGCGGGCTTCCGGGTCTGTTCCGCAAGCCCCAGCCCGCTTCGCAGCGCGGCGTCTACCTCTGGGGCCCGGTGGGGCGCGGCAAGTCCATGCTGATGGACCTGTTCTTCGAGACCGCCCCGGTCGCCGCCAAGCGCCGGACGCACTTCCATGTGTTCATGGGCGAGATCCATCGCGCGATCGACGCCTGGCGCAGGGGCGACGCGGCCCAGCGCAAGGCCCGCTTCGGCCAGCACAAGGGCGATGATCCGATCCCGCCGGTCGCCGACCTCGTGGCCAAGGGCGCAAGCCTGCTCTGTTTCGACGAGCTGCAGGTCACTGATATTGCCGACGCCATGATCCTGGGCCGGCTGTTCGAGGCCCTGTTCGTCCGCGGCGTCACGCTCGTGGCGACCTCCAACCGCGTGCCGGACGACCTCTACAAGGACGGCATCAACCGCCAGCTGTTCCTGCCCTTCATCGACATGCTGAAGACGCGGCTGGAGGTGGTCAGCGTCGCCGGCGGCCACGACTATCGGCTCGACCGCCTGCGGGCGGCGGGCACCTGGTTCTCGCCGATCGACCCGGACCACGAGCGCTGCTTCGACCAGCTGTGGCGCGACATGCTGGGCGGCGCCGAGGAGACCGGCGCCGAACTGGAGGTGCTGGGACGCAAGATCACCCTGCCGCACGCCGAAGGCGGCCTCCTGCGCGCGACCTTCGCCAGCCTCTGCTCGGTGGCGCTCGGGCCGAACGACTATCTGGCCATCGCCCAGGCCTTCCACACCATCTTCCTGGAGGACGTGCCGAAGCTCAGCCCCGCCCGGCGCGAGGAGGCCCGCCGCTTCGTCACCCTGATCGACGCCCTCTACGAGGCCAGGACCCGCACCATCGTGCTGGCCGAGGCCGAGCCCGCGCGGCTCTATCCGGCGGGCGACGGCGCCTTCGAGTTCGAGCGCACGGCCTCGCGGCTGCAGGAGATGCGGTCCGAGAGCTGGCTGGTGGATCGCTGAGCGCACGACGCGCGAGCCCCCGCGCGTAGCGTCGAGAATCTTAACCTTCCCGCGTCTAGAGGTTGTGCCCTTGGGAGCTTGGGGGAAGCCATGTCGAGGGGTAGAGGAGCCGCGGTCGCCGTCGCCGCGTTGGGGCTGATCGCCTGGGCGGATCCGAAGACCGCGGGGCCCGCGGTCACCAAGGAGGCCGCATCGGAAGAAGCCCAGCGGGAAATGGTCTATGTGCTCAAGGCGCGGGCCAAGGAGCTGCGGCGTGTCGAGGACATCGCCTTCCGGATCGAGGCGGCCAATCAGGACCTCTGCGCCGACCGGCGACCGCGGATCGGCGCCTCGTGGGCCACGCCGGAGGCCTTCGACGCCAAGGCGCGCGAGGCGGCCGTCGAGGTCTACGGGCTGGGGTCCGGGCTTACCGTGACCGGCGTCGTCAGCGGTGGACCCGCCGCCGCGGCGGGGTTGCAGCCGGGGGACGTCGTGGTGTCGCTGAACGGAGAGGCGGCGCCTGCTGGCAAGGCTGCGGGCGAGAAGTTCAGCAAGCAGCTGGCCGCGGCGATGGGCCAGTCGACAGCTCCGGTGACCATTGTCGTGCGCCGCGCGGGCCAGGAGACGCCAGTCGCAGTGACGCCGGTCCTGGCCTGCGGCTACGGCGTGGCGGTGGAGGATTCATCGGAGATCAACGCCTACGCCGACGGCGCGGTCATCCACATCAACCGGGGAATACTGAAGCTCGCCACGACGGACGAGGAACTCGCCCTGGTGATCGCTCATGAGCTGGCCCACAACGGCCAGCATCATATCCAGGCTCAGAAGCACAACGGCCGCATGGCGGCGATCCCGGGCGTGCTCATCGACCTCGCGGCGGCGGCGAACGGGGTCGACACCAAGGGCAAGTTCACCAAGCTGGGCATGGCGATCGGCCAGGCCCATGCGGCGCCGGAGTTCGAGGCCGAGGCCGACTATGTCGGCATGTACTACATGGCCCGCGCCGGCTACTCGACCGACGGCGTCGAGGACTTCTGGCGCAAGATGGCGGTGGAGGCGCCGGACGCGATCTTCGTCAAATCCGACCATCCGACGACGCCCAACCGGTTCCTCGCCATCGCCGCGACCTCGAAGGAGATCGAGGCCAAGCGCACCGCCGGTCAGCCGCTGACGCCGAATCCGAAAGGCGGCTGATCCGTCGGACGGATCACGCCGCCTGCAGCGCCTCGACCAGCTCGCGGGCGTAGAGGCCAAGGTTGCCCAGGCTGCGCACGCAGATGCGCAGTTCGCGCAGCGCCCAGTCGTCGGCCAGCTCGACCACGCCGAGCGCCATGGTCTTCACCGCCCGCGCCGCGGTGGTCTTGGGCACGACGCCGACGCCCACGCCGCACTCCACCAGCCGGCAGACCCCGTCGAAGCTGCGCAGCTGGACGCGCAGGCGCAAGGGCCGGCCTTCGCGCGCGGCCTTGGCGGCGAGGAAGCGCTGCAGCGAGCTCGACCGCTCGAGGCCCACGAAATCGTGGCCCAGCACCTCCGCAAAGGTGACCGAGGCGCGGGCGGCCAGCGGATGGTCCGCGCTGGTCACCACCACGAAGCGGTCGGAGCGGAAGGGGAAGGTCTGCAGCGCGCCCATGTCGACCGTGCCGGCGACAATGCCGACATCGCCCACGCCCTCGGCGATCAGGCCGACGATCTCGTCCGACAGCCGCTCCTCGAGGTCGACGCTGACGTGCGGATGCTTCGCCAGGAAGGATGACAGCGCCTCGGGCAGGAACTCGGCCAGCGCGTTGGTGTTGGCCAAGAGCCGCACCTCGCCCGACAGCCCGCCGGCGTAGGCGCCCAGGTCCTCGCGCATCCGCGCGCTCTGGGCGAGGATCGAGCGGGCGTGCTTGAGCAGGGTGCGGCCGGCCGGAGTCGGCGTCACGCCCTGGCGCGAGCGGATCAACAGCGGCGCGCCGAGCTGGTCCTCCATGCCGCGGATCCGTGTCGAGGCGGCGGCCAGCGCCAGAGCGCTGCGCTCGGCCCCCCCGGTGATGCTGCCGGCCTCCACCACGTCGCAGAACAGCCGCAGGTCGGTGAGGTCGTAGCGCATGTTGATGCTCCAGCGCCGAACGCCCCTACGTCTCGCCCCGCTTGCGGAGAAACAGTCGCCGCAGGCGACGGAGCGGGCGTTCTGCAGTCCTTCCTTCGCGAAACGCGAAGGACCCCTAAAGCAAAGACACATTGCGCCAAAGGCCTCGCGGCGCAAGTGTTCGGCTTTGGCGAAGTAGTTGCGAATTGTTCGCAAATAGACTTGCGCCGCATTCGTTGACACCCCATGGCGGCGGCTTACAAGCCGCCCCGGGCTTGGGACGGAACGAGGACTGGAAGGACGATGAGCGACGCTGCGAAGGCGCCTCGTGAGCGGCCGCTGTCGCCGCACCTGCAGGTGTGGCGCTGGCATATCACCATGGCGACCTCGATCGCCCACCGCGCCACCGGCGTGGCGCTCTATGTCGGCGCCCTGATCGCCGCGGCCTGGGCGGTGTGCCTGGCCAGCGGGCCTGACGCCTACGCCGCCTTCAAGGCGGTGATGGGCTCGCCGATCGGGCTCCTGGTGATGTTCGGCCTGACGGTCTCGTTCTTCTATCACCTGGCCAACGGCATCCGGCACCTGGTGTGGGACGCCGGCCACGGCTACGACCTGAAGTCGGCCAACGCCAGCGCCGTCTTCGTCTTCGCCTTCACCGCCGCGGCGACCCTCGCCATCTGGCTCATCGCCGCCATGACGGGAGCGATCTGAACATGGTCAGCTATCGCACGCCGCTGTCGCGCGCCCGCGGGCTGGGCGCGGCCAGGCACGGGGTCACCCACTGGATCAGCGAGCGCGTCGGCGCGGTCGCCCTGGTCCCGCTGACGCTGTGGGGCGTCTTCGCCGTCCTGCGGCTCGCCGCCGGCGACTATGACTTCGCGGTTCACTGGATCGCCCAGCCGCTGAACGCGGTGCTGATGGTGCTGTTGCTGGGCATCAGCTTCTGGCACATGGCCAGCGGCCTGCGGGTGGTGATCGAGGACTACATCCACGTCACCCTGAACAAGTCGGCGCTGCTGATCCTCAACCTGTTCGTCTGCGGCCTCGCCGGCGCGCTGGCGATCTTCTCGATCCTGAAAGTCGCCTTCGGCGGCGGAGCCTACTGAGCCATGGCTGCCTACAACTTCATCGACCACAAGTTCGACGTCGTCGTCGTCGGCGCCGGCGGCTCGGGGCTGCGCGCGGCGCTCGGCTGCGCCCAGGCGGGCCTGAAGACGGCCTGCATCTCCAAGGTCTTCCCGACCCGCTCGCACACGGTGGCGGCGCAGGGCGGGATCTCCGCCAGCCTCGGCAACATGGGCGAGGACGACTGGCGCTGGCACATGTACGACACCGTCAAGGGATCGGACTGGCTGGGCGACCAGGACGCCATCGAGTACCTGTGCCGCAACGCGCCGGCCGCGGTCTACGAGCTGGAGCACTGGGGCGTGCCGTTCTCGCGCACGGCCGAGGGCAAGATCTACCAGCGCGCCTTCGGCGGCATGACCCGCAACTTCGGCGAGGCCCCGATCCAGCGCACCTGCGCGGCGGCCGACCGCACCGGCCACGCCATGCTGCACACCATGTACGGGCAGAGCCTGGCGCACGACACCGAGTTCTTCATCGAGTACTTCGCCCTCGACCTGATCATGGACGAAGGCGTCTGCCGCGGCGTCACCGCCTGGAAGCTGGACGACGGCAGCCTGCACCGCTTCCAGGCCCAGCTGGTGATCCTGGCCACCGGCGGCTACGGCCGCTCCTACTTCTCCTGCACCAGCGCCCACACCTGCACCGGCGACGGCAACGCCATGGTGCTGCGCGCCGGCCTGCCGCTGCAGGACATGGAGTTCGTGCAGTTCCACCCCACCGGGATCTACGGCGCCGGCTGCCTGATCACCGAAGGCGCCCGCGGCGAGGGCGGCTACCTGACCAACTCCGAGGGCGAGCGCTTCATGGAGCGCTATGCGCCGTCGGTGAAGGACCTGGCGCCGCGCGACATGGTCAGCCGGGCGATGACCATCGAGATCCGCGAAGGCCGCGGGGTGGGTCCGAAGAAGGACCACATCAACCTGCACCTCGACCACCTGGACCCGAAGATCCTCGCCGAACGCCTGCCGGGCATCTCGGAGAGCGCCAAGATCTTCGCCGGCGTCGACGTGACCAAGGAGCCGATCCCGGTCCTGCCGACCGTGCACTACAACATGGGCGGCATCCCGACGAACTTCTATTCCGAGGTCGTCACCCGCGAGGGCGACAACCCCGACAAGGTGGTCCCGGGCCTGATGGCCGTGGGCGAGGCGGCCTGCGTCTCGGTGCACGGCGCCAACCGCCTGGGCTCCAACAGCCTGATCGACCTGGTGGTGTTCGGCCGCTCCGCGGCCCTGCGCGCCGCCGACACCGTCAAGGCCGGCGAGAAGCAGCCCGAGCTGAAGGCCAGCATGACCGACGGCCACCTGGCCCGCTTCGACAAGCTGCGCAACGCCAACGGCTCGACCAGCACCGCGTCCCTGCGGCTGGAGATGCAGCGCGCCATGCAGGAGGACGCCGCCGTCTTCCGCGACGGCCCGGCCCTGAAGTCCGGCGTCCAGCGGCTGCAAGCCGTCCACGACAAGCGCCCGGACCTGAAGGTCGTCGACCGCGGCCTGATCTGGAACACCGACCTGATGGAGACCCTCGAGCTCGACAACCTGATCGGCCAGGCGGCCGTGACGGTGAACGGCGCGGCCAACCGCACCGAGAGCCGCGGCGCCCACGCCCGCGAGGACTTCGCCGAGCGCAACGACGAACAGTGGATGAAGCACACGCTCGCCTGGTTCGACGACGCCACCGGCAAGGTGAAGATCGACTACCGCCCGGTGCACAACTTCACCATGACCAACGACATCGCCTACATCCCGCCGAAGGCGCGGGTGTACTAGGAAGCTCCCATGGTTGAACTCGCCCTTCCGAAGAACTCCCGCGTCACGCGCGGCAAGCACCACCCCGCGCCGGCCGGCGCGGGCAAGACCAAGACCTTCCGCGTCTACCGCTACGATCCCGAGGACGCGGGCAATCCGCGCTGGGACACCTACGACGTGGACGTGGACGCCTGCGGCCCGATGGTTTTGGACGTGCTGATCCACATCAAGAACACCATGGACCCGACGCTGGCCTTCCGCCGGTCGTGCCGGGAAGGGGTCTGCGGCTCCTGCGCCATGAACATCGGCGGCCGCAACACGCTCGCCTGCACCCACGGCTGGGAAGAGGTCCCCGGCCGAGAGGTGGCGATCAGCCCGCTGCCGCACATGCCGGTGGTCAAGGACCTGGTGCCGGACCTGACGCTGTTCTACGCCCAGTACGCCTCGATCGAGCCCTGGCTGCACACCGAGACGCCGGAGCCGCAGAAGGAGTGGGTCCAGTCGCCTGAGGACCGCGAGAAGCTCGACGGCCTCTATGAGTGCATCCTCTGCGCCTGCTGCTCGACCTCGTGCCCCAGCTACTGGTGGAACCAGGAGAAGTACCTGGGCCCGGCGGCGCTGCTGCACGCCTACCGCTGGCTGATCGACAGCCGCGACGAAGCGACCGGCGAGCGGCTGGACGAGCTGGAGGATCCCTTCAAGCTCTACCGCTGCCACACGATCATGAACTGCGCCCAGGTCTGCCCCAAGGGACTGAATCCCGCCAAGGCGATCGGCGAGATCAAGAAGATGCTCGTGGAGCGCGTCATCTAAGCCGTTCCGGCCGAGCATGCGCCGTAAATCTGAGGCCGATCAAGACGCCCGACAGGTCGTATGTGCGATGGGTCGCCGCACCGGCGCCGGCGACCCGCGGGCGCAAGTTGACCGACCGCACAGTTTTCGGCATCGGGGGAAACTATGAGCGATCTGAACGCGCACGTGGTGATCATCGGGGCGGGCCATGCCGGCGGCACGCTGGCGGCCCTTCTGCGGCAGTACGGCCACACCGGCCGGATCACCATGATCGGCGACGAGCCGCATGCGCCCTACCAGCGCCCGCCGCTGTCGAAGGCCTGGCTGAAGGGCGAGGCCGACGCCGACTCCCTGGCGCTGAAGCCGCTGGCGTTCTACGCCGAGGCGGACATCGACTTCCGGCCGAACCTGCGCGCCGTGAAGCTGGAGCGCAGCGCCCGCAAGGTCACCCTCTCCGACGGCTCGCAGGTCGACTATGACGTCCTGGTGCTGGCGACCGGCGCGCGGGCGATCGCGCTGCCGATCCCGGGCGCGGACCTCGCCGGGGTGATGTTCCTGCGGACCGCGACCGACGCCGAGGCGCTGAAGGCGAAGGTTGGTCCCGGCAAGCGGCTGGCCGTCGTCGGCGGCGGCTACATCGGCCTGGAGGTCGCCGCCTCCGGCCGCGCGCTCGGCGCCGAGGTGGTGGTGCTGGAGCGCGAGACCCGGCTCTTGGCGCGCGTCGCGACCGAGGTGCTCTCCGACTTCTTCCGCCGCTATCACGAGAAGCATGGGGTCGGCTTCGAGCTGGGCGCCAGCGTGATCGGCTTCGAAGGCGATAACGGCCACGTCACCGGCGTGAAGCTGGCGGACGGCCGGGTGATCGGCTGCGACGCCGCCGTCGTCGGCGTCGGCGCCCATCCGAACGACGAGCTCGCCTCCGAAAGCGGGCTGGAGACCGCGCGCGGCGTGGTCGTCGACCTGGAGGCCCGGACCTCCGACCCGCACGTCTTCGCCATCGGCGACGTCGCCCACCGGCCGATGCCGATCTACGGCCGCATGTTCCGCATGGAGAGCGTGCCCAACGCCCTGGAGCAGGCCAAGCAGGCCGCCTGCGCCATCACCGGCCGCCCGGCGCCCGCGGGCGAGACACCCTGGCAATGGTCGGACCAGTACGATCTGAAGCTGCAGATCGCCGGCTACGCGTTCGACGTCGACGAGATCGTCGTCCGTGGCGACCCGGCCAGCGGCAAGTTCGCCGTCTTCCACCTGAAGGGCGACCAACTGCAGTCGGTGGAGGCGATCAACGCCCCGCCCGAGTTCATGATGGGCCGTCAGCTCATCGGCAACCGCAAACGCCTCGACAAAGCCAAGCTTGCGGACCCCTCGGTCTCCATGAAAGAAGTCGCGGCCTAAAGAGAAGCAGAGGCAAATGGCGAAGATCACCTACATCGCGTTCGACGGGACCGAGACCGTCATCGACGTCAAGCCGGGCCTGACGGTCATGGAAGGCGCGGTGAAGAACAATGTGCGCGGTATCGACGCGGACTGCGGCGGCGCCTGCGCCTGCGCCACCTGCCATGTCTTCGTCGACGAAGCCTGGACGGCCAAGACCGGCGACAAGTCGGCGATGGAGGAGTCGATGCTCGACTTCGCCGAGAACGTGCAGCCGAACAGCCGCCTGTCCTGCCAGATCAAGGTCACCGAGGAACTGGACGGCCTGGTCGTGCGGCTGCCCGAGAGCCAGCACTAAAAATTCCCTCCCGTAATGGGGAGGGACGTTTTACTGCGCGAACCCCAGCTCCGGCTGCGCGGCGGTCGCCTGCACTTCTTCCGGCAGGTGGCAGGTGAAGGTCGCCCCCGCGCCCGGTTCGCTCTCCAGCGCCACCCAACCGCCGTGCAGTTCGGTCAGCGCCTTGACCAGCGCCAGGCCCAGGCCGGGGCCGCCGCGCTCGCGGCCGACGAAGCGGTCGAAGATGTGCGCCTGGACGTGGAAGGGAATGCCGCGGCCGCTGTCGGAGACCTGCAGCTGGATCTCGCCGAGCGCCCGGCGCGCGGCGATGGTCACCGTCCCATCCGGCGGTGTCTGGCCGAGCGCGTTCTCCACCAGGTGGTCGAGGATCTGCGACAGCCGGCGGGTGTCGCCGCGGATCACGCCGACGTCCTCGGGGCTCTCCACCACCAGCGCGATGCGGGTGGTCTCGGCCTCGGCGCGCCAGCGGCCGGCGACCGCCTGCAGGAGCTCGGCGACGCGCACGTCCTCCAGGTCAAGCGCCATCTCGTCGGCGTCGATCTGGGCCATGTCGAGCACGTCGTCGATCGAGCGCGCCAGCTGGGTGGCGGCGGCCTTCACCGCGCCGGCGTGGCTGCGGCCGCGCTCGGACAACGCCTCGCCCGAGCGCTCCAATAGCTCGGAGTAGCCGATGATGGTGGTGAGCGGGGTGCGCAGCTCGTAGGAGACGTTGCCGACGAAATCCCGCTTCAGCCGCTCGGCCTCGGCCAGCGCCGCCTCGCGGGCCGCCAGCGCGCTCTCCAGCTTCTTGGCGTCGGTGACGTCGGTGAAGGCGATCAAGGTCGCCCCGTCCGGCAGCGGGCGGGACTGGTAGGCCACGATGCGCGAGTCCGAGGTCTTGGCCTCGCCGGAGATCGGCGCCCGGGCGCTGGGATCGGGATCGCCCACCCGGCCCTTCAGCTCGCGCCAGAAGCCCATGTCGTGCAGCTTGGGTACGCACAGGTCGACCACGCCCTCGAAGTCGCCCGCGCTCTCCAGCTGCTGCGGGCTGATCTGCCAGAAGCGGGCGAAGGCCTCGTTGTGCAGCCGCAGCCGCCCGTCGGAGCCGAACACCGCCACCGCGTCGCTCAGCTTGTCGAGCGTCGCCTGCTGGACCTGGATGAGGGCGTTGTACTGCGCCTTCATCTTCAGCTCGCCGGTGATGTCGGAGAACAGCAGCAGGATGCCGCCCATCGGGTGCGGCTGGCGCACCACCTTCAGCGTGCGGCCGTCGGGCAGGCTCCACAGGTCGTCGGGACCGGCGGCCAGCTGCTCGTAGCGGTCGAGCTCGGCGGCCTTCCACTTGGCGTAGTCTGCGGTCTCCGGCAGGCGGCGGCGCTGGCGCAGCCGGTCCAGCACCTCGGAGTGGCTGGGCTGCTCGTCCAGCCAGGCGTCCTCGAGCCCCCAGAGCTCGGCGAAGGCGGTGTTGTAGAAGATCAACCGCTTGCCCTGGCCGAACACGGCGACGGCCTCGGCGATGTGGTTGAGGGTCTCGTCGTGAGCGTCGATGTTGCGCTTGAGCTGTTCGCGCAGCTCCTCCAGCTCGGTCACGTCCTCGGTCCAGACGCCGACGCCGCCCCCGTCCAGCGGCTTGGCGGTGACGAGATAGGCGCGGCGCCGGCCGCCGGCGGTGACCCAGCGCACCATCGCGCGCGGCTGGCC
>NZ_DATELG010000193.1:0-20736 GCF_035276905.1 Phenylobacterium sp.
GTTGCCTTGGCCGGCCGCCGCTCGGGCCCGCTCGAGGTGGTGGCGGATGAGATCTGTGCGGCTGGCGGCGTGGCCGCGCCGTTCGCGAACTTCGATGTCACCGACCCGGCGCGCATCGCGGCGGGGCTCGCCGCCGCGAACGAACGGTTCGGCGACCTGGCGGTGCTGGTCAACTGCGCCGGCGCGGCGCCCTCGGCGCCGTTCGAGAAGACGGACCTGACTTTTTGGGAGCAGGTGCTGAGGTTGAACCTGACCGGCGCCTTTCTCGTGACGCGGGCGGGCTTGCCCTCGATCAAGCGGGCGGGGATGGGACGGATCGTCAACGTCGCCAGCACTGCGGGGCTGACGGGTTATGCCTATGTCTCCGCCTACTGCGCGGCGAAGCACGGGGTTGTCGGACTGACGCGGGCGCTTGCGCTGGAGCTTGCGCGCAGCGACGTGACGGTCAACGCGGTTTGCCCAGGCTTCACCGAAACGCCCCTGCTCGAGGCGGCGATCGAGTCGATCCGGGAGAAGACTGGGCGCAGCGAAGATGAAGCGCGCACAAGTCTGGCCCGCAGCAACCCGCAGGGCCGCTTCGTGACAGCCGAGGAGGTGGCCCACACTGTTCTCTGGCTCGTTTCGCCGGAGGCCGTGTCGATAACCGGCCAGGCGATCGCGGTAGCGGGCGGCGAGGTGATGCGCTGAATCCCCGCGCCCGGGCGCGGGCGGCGAACACCCTAGACCAGGCGATGAGCGCCCTCGGGACGGCTTGTCGCGCCGACAAAGCTCTCATTGCATAGACCAGAGATTGAGATGAGCAACGCCATGAACGCCAGGAGACGTCGTTTCAAGGGCGAGAGCGCCAAGCACTTCCGGTTCGAGACGGACGACGATGGCCGCGTGGCGACCATCACCCTCGATCGGCCGGACAAGAAGAACCCGCTGACCTTCGAGAGCTACCAGGAGCTCGGTGATCTTTTCCGCTTGCTCGGCCGGGCCAGCGACGTGCGCGCCGTGGTGGTCACGGGCGCGGGGAACAACTTTTGCTCCGGCGGCGACGTGTTCGAAATCATCGAGCCGTTGACCCAGATGAAGATGCCGGAGCTGCTCGACTTCACGCGAATGACCGGCGATCTCGTCCGCCAGATCCGGGCCTGTCCGCAGCCGGTGATCGCCGCGGTCGACGGCGTTTGCGCGGGCGCGGGCGCGATCCTGGCGATGGCCGCGGACTATCGTCTCGCCACGTCGGAAGCCAAGACGGCCTTCCTGTTCACCCGCGTCGGACTGGCCGGCGCGGATATGGGCGCCTGCGGGATCCTGCCGCGGATCATCGGGCAGGGGCGGGCGGCCGAGCTGCTCTTCACCGGCCGGGTCATGACCGCTGAGGAAGGCCACGCCTGGGGCTTCTTCAACAGCCTGCATGAGCGGAGCGTGCTTCTCGGGGAAGCGCAGCGTTTCGCCAGGACCCTCGCCGACGGGCCGTGGTTCGCGCACGCCATGACAAAGAAGATGCTTGACCAGGAATGGTCGATGGGAATTGACGAGCTCATCGAGTCCGAAGCCCAGGCGCAAGCCATCTGCATGGCGACCGGCGATTTCCGTCGCGCCTTCGAAGCGTTCGCCGCCAAGCGCCGGCCCGAATTCAAGGGGGATTGATCAATGGCCGTCGCTCACGCGGCCTGGCCGCATTCGCCCTCGCGCGAGCATCTCGATTGGCCGTTCTTCGGTCCGGAGCACCGCGCGCTCGCCGCCCAGCTCGACGCGTTCATCAACAGCGGCGGGCTCGGCGCCATCGATCACGCCGACGTCGACAGCTCCTGCAAGGCTCTCGTCAAGCGGCTCGGTGACGCAGGGCTTTTGCGCCACTGCGTGCCGCGCGCCTTCGATGGGGCGTCGGAGGCGATCGACAGCCGGGCCCTGTGCGTCACGCGCGAAACGCTCGCCTATAGCGACAGCCTCGCCGACTTCGCATTCGCCATGCAAGGCCTTGGCTCGGGAGCGATCAGTCTGGCCGCCTCGGACGAGTTGCGGCGCCGGGTGCTTCCGAAGGTCGCCCAGGGCGCCTTGATCCCCGCCTTTGCGCTCACCGAGCCGAAGGCGGGTTCGGACGTTGCTGCGGTGGCCTCGAGCGCGCGCCGCGAGGGCGAGGAGTTTGTCCTCGACGGCGAGAAGATCTTCATCTCGAACGCTGGCATCGCCGATGTCTACACCGTGTTCGCCCGGACCGGGGAGGCTCCTGGGACCCGGGGCATCTCCGCCTTTGTGGTGTTCGCAGATACGCCGGGTTTCTCGGTCGTCGAGAAGATCGAGACCATGGCGCCCCACCCCCTGGGGCGGATCCGCTTCGAGAACTGCCGGATTCCAGCTGGCAATCTGGTCGGCAGCCCTGGCGAGGGGTTCAAGATCGCCATGCGCACCCTCGATATCTTCCGCCCGTCCGTGGCCGCGGCGGCGAATGGATTTGCTCGCCGCGCCCTGGACGAGGCGATCGCCCATACCCAGACGCGCCAGCTGTTTGGCAGCGCTCTAGGGGACTTGCCGACGGTCCAGAGCCGGCTTGGAGAAATGGCGACCGCGATCGATGCGGCTGTCCTGCTCACGGCGCGAACGGGCTGGCTGCGCGATGTCCAAAAGCAGCCGACCACGCAGGCGGCGGCGATGGCCAAGATGACGGCCACCGAAAACGCTCAGTGGGTGATCGATCAGGCGCTGCAGATGTTCGGCGGCCGCGGCGTGTGCGCCGGTCAAATCACCGAGCGTCTGTATCGCGAGATCCGCGCGCTGCGCATCTACGAAGGAGCGACCGAGGTGCAAAAGCTCATCATCGGCCGAGAGCTGATGAAGTCACCGAAAATCAGTCAGGCGAGAGGCTGAGTAGATGGCTGCATCAGCAGCGCGTTTCGACTGGTCGGACCCATTCTATCTCGACGCTCAGCTGAGCGACGAAGAACGCCTCGTCGCCAAAACCGCCCGAGCCTATGCGCAGGACAACCTCCTCCCACGCGTGCAAGAAGCGTTTCGGCATGAGAAAGCCGACCCGTCGATCTTCGCCGAGATGGGCGAGCTGGGCCTGCTTGGCCCGACGATTCCGGAGGAGTACGGGGGCGCTGGTCTCAACTACGTCTCATACGGACTGATCACCCGCGAAATCGAGCGGGTTGACTCCGGATACCGCTCGATGATGAGCGTCCAGTCATCGCTGGTCATTCTGCCGATCTACGCTTTCGGCAGCGAAGAGCAAAAACGCAAATACCTGCCTGGCCTGATCTCGGGGATCAAGATCGGGTGCTTCGGTCTGACGGAGCCGGATCACGGCTCGGATCCGGGCTCAATGACGACCCGCGCCCGCAAAGCAGATGGCGGCTATCTGCTCAACGGCGCGAAGACCTGGATCAGCAACTCGCCGATCGCCGATGTATTCGTGGTCTGGGCGAAGACCGAGGATGACGTCATCCGCGGCTTTATCTTGGAGAAGGGCTGGAAGGGCCTTTCCGCCCCGGCCATTCACGGCAAGGTCGGTCTAAGGGCGTCCATCACCGGCGAGATCCTCATGGACGACGTGTTCGTGCCTGAGGAGAGCCTGCTTCCTGGCGTTCGTGGCCTGAAGGGGCCGTTCACGGCCTTGAATTCGGCCCGGTTCGGCATCGCCTGGGGCGCGCTGGGCGCCGCCGAGGCCTGCTACGAGACGGCGCGGCAATACGTGCTGGACCGCAAGCAGTTCGGGCGCCCCCTGGCGGCCAACCAGCTCATTCAGAAGAAGCTCGCCGACATGACCACCGAGATCGCGCTCGGCCTGCAGGGATGCCTGCGGCTCGGACGGCTTAAGGACCAGGGCGAGCCGCCGGTGGAGCTGACGTCGATTCTCAAGCGTAACTGTTGCGGAAAGGCTCTGGACATCGCCCGCACCGCTCGCGACATGCTCGGGGGCAACGGGATCTCCGACGAATTCGGGGTGGCCCGCCACCTGGTGAACCTCGAGGTCGTCAACACCTACGAGGGCGCCCACGACGTGCACGCCCTCATCATCGGGCGCGCCATCACCGGCATCGCCGCCTTCGCGAATTGATGGAAACCGCATGACTTCGAAGGATCTCTCGGAAACAGCGTTTTCCATCACCCCGCACCGGATTCTGCAGCCAGCAGGGTGGGCGCCTCCGATCGGCTACGCCAACGGCGTGGAGGCCCAAGGGCGGACCCTTTTTGTGGGTGGCCAGATCGGCTGGAACGCCCAATGCAAGTTCGAGGTCCACGAACTGGCCGGGCAAGTGCGGCAGGCGCTCCAGAATATCGTGGCGATTCTGGCGGAAGCCGGGGCTCGCCCGGAGCACATTACGAATTTGACCTGGTACGTCCTCGACCGTAAGGCCTATTCCGCGTCGTTGAAAGAGATCGGCGCCGCCTACCGCCTCGTCATGGGACGGCATTTCCCCGCAATGGCGGTGGTCGAAGTCTCGGGGCTGATCGAAGACGAGGCTCTCGTCGAGATCCAGGCCACGGCCGTCGTGCCGGAGTGATATCGCGCGGCCGGCGCGGCGCCCGCCCTGCAGACCGCCGGCCCGCCGGGGTCGGCCGAGGGGTGGCGACGGAAGCTGGCGGGCGGCCTCAGCCGCTCGCCGCCGGATCGAGAAGCGAGCGGCCGCTTTCGGCCCGCGCCTCAAGCGAGGGCGCGACATCGAGCCCATAATGGCGCAGGCGGGACACGATCTTCTTGAGGCCGACGTGATCGGCCCAGTACATCGGGCCGCCGCGGTAGATCGGCCAGCCAAATCCCCGCACCCAGACCACATCGACATCCGAGGTCTTGCGCGCGATCCCTTCCGCAACGATCCTCGCCCCTTCGTCGACCATCGGGTAGAGGGTTCGTTCCAAGATCTCCTCCTCGGAGATGGCGCGCTGCGGTCGTCCAAGCGCCATCGCATAGTCGCGGATGATCGCCTGCGCCTCGCGCGAGGGGCTCCCGGTTCGATGATCGTCGTAGTCGTAAAAGCCCTTGCCCGCCTTCTGGCCGAAGCGGCCCGCGGCGCATAAGGCGTCGCGCAGACTCTCGATCCGCGACGGGTCGCGGTGCCAGCCAATGTCGACGCCGGCGAGATCCGACATCTGAAAGGGGCCCATGGGCATGCCGAAAGCGACATGGGCTGCATCGATCTGGTCGGGAAAAGCCCCCTCCATCAGGAGGTTCAGCGCTTCTGTCCGACGCCGAGCGAGGATTCGGTTGCCGATGAAGCCGTATCCATTGCCGGCGATGACGGCGGTCTTGCCGATGCGCTTGGCCAGCGCCATGGCGGTGAGGAGCGCGCTGCTCGAGGTTCGCGCCCCGCGGACGACTTCGAGCAATTTCATGATGTGAGCCGGTGAAAAGAAATGCAGGCCCATCACGCGGGCGGGGCGCGTGGTCGCCGCAGCGATCTCATCGATGTCCAGATAGCTGGTGTTCGTGGCCAGGATCGCTTCCGGCTTCGCGACCCGGTCCAGCATGCCGAAGATCTTGCGCTTGATCTCCATCAGCTCGAAAGCCGCCTCAATCACAACATCGCAGTCGCCGAGCGCTTCCGGCTCCAGAACCGGCGTCACGGCGGCGAGGGCGGCTTCGGTCTCGTGCTCTCCCAGCCTGCTGCTGGCCGCGGCGCGGGAGAGATTGCCGCGAACGACCTGGAGGCCGCGATCGAGCGCATCCCGATTGAGCTCATAGAGCACCACCGGAAAGCCGCTCGACAGGAACGCCGTCGCGATGCCGGCCCCCATTGTGCCCGCGCCGACAATGCCGATCTTTCGCACCGGCAGCGCAGCCGCGCCTTGGGCCAGATCGTCTACGCGTCCGGCGCCCCGCTCTGCATTGAAAAAATAACGCAACGCGCCCGACTGCTCGCCCGCCTCCAATTCCGTGAAGAGCCGCCGTTCGAGCAGGAGGCCGTCTCCGAATTCCAATTCCGTCGCGGCCCGGACGGCGCGCAGCGCCGCGTTAGGCGCGTCAAGGCCGCGGATCTTCCGCCCGTTGGCCGCGACGAATCGCTCTATCGCGCCGCCGTCCGTCGGATTGGCGCGCTCGCAGATGCGGGGAATTGGACGGACGTAAGCCTTCTCGGACGCAAGATCGATCGCCCCTTGAAGCAGCTTGCCTTCATCCGCCGTCCGATCGATCAAACCGATCGACGCCGCCCGGTTTTCACCGATTTGCTCGGCGGACACGATAAGCTCGATCGCAGTCGCAACGCCGATCAGTCGTGGAAGCCTCTGGGTTCCGCCGGCTCCGGGCAGCAAGCCGATCTTCACCTCCGGAAGGCCGAAGCGGGCCGACGGGACGGCGATGCGGTAATGGCATGCGAGGGCGATCTCCAGTCCGCCGCCCAACGCCGTGCCATGCATGGCCGCGACCACCGGTTTCGGGCACGCCTCGATGGCCGCGCAGACGCGCGACAGCGTCGGCTCTGCGCGCGGCTTTCCAAATTCTGAAATGTCGGCGCCGGCGAAGAAGGTCCTTCCCGCGCAAATCAGGACGACCGCATCGACGGCGTCATCGTTCGCAGCGTCTTCGACGGCGGCGAGCAGCCCCGCTCGGACCGGATGGCCAAGCGCATTCACGGGCGGAAAGTCCGCCGTCAGCACAAGCACTTGCCCGTGGATCTCACGGGTGACCACACGATCGTTCATCGGTCTGCTTCCGTTCATTCACCAGACTTCTGTCGAATTATCGCGCGCCACGGCGCGCCAGCTTGCGGCGGGCGTCGCATGCCACCTCCATCCAGCACGAGATGGCGCCCTAGTCTGGCACGGCGAGAAAGCGCCCCCCGCTGTTGCCGATGCTTATGTTGAGCGGGCGGACTCCGTGGTCGCCCACGCACGCGTCGATGAGCTCGTAAATTATTTCATGCTTAGAATATCGGCGGGGGCGGGCGCTGTCCAGAGTACCCGACCCGCCCGCCCCGCGTGCGCTGCGGTTGCTGGTGGGCGGGCATCGAGGCGCGTCTTAAGGCGCGCTGTGGCCGGGCCCAGGCAATGGTGGAAGCTCAAGCCGAACCAAGATGCGGCGCCCGACGAAGCCCGGTCGGAAGCTCGCCGCGGCGTCGAAAGACCGCCGGGTCACGGTTGTGGGGCGCTGGCCGCACCCGAAGCGCCGTGACCAAGCTGCGGTGGCCGGCGGCGCCGATATTGGCGTCGGCCTCCGGCAAACCCGGCGCGGTTCGGTCCACGGCGTGCGGACCGTTCCGCGCGACGAGCCTCAAGCGGCTTGCAGGTTGCCTGCGGAGGTCTTGCCGCTGCGCCGATCGCGCTCGAGTTCGAAGCTGAGCTTCTGCCCCTCGTGCAGCGACGCCAGGCCGGCGCGCTCGACCGCGCTGATGTGAACGAAAACGTCGTTCCCGCCGTCATCGGGTTGGATGAAGCCGAAGCCCTTGGTCGCGTTGAACCACTTAACGGTGCCGATTTGCATGATTGTCCCTTTCCGGACACGAATTCTCACACCCAGGATGGGGCTTGAGATCAAATTTTCGGAGAGGGTCGTGTGGCGGTCCCGAAGTTGAAATCTGGGATTTCTCTCGGATGGCTGCCGAGCCAAAACGAAATTCGACGCAGAAATAATGGGGTGAGATCCACGGGGGCGCAACGGATATCTCGAAAAAAGCGTTCCCAGGCTGTCAAATGTGTTACGGCACAACATGCAAACCAAGACTGACAGAGCAGTGCTCACCGTTTTGCGCCACGAGGGCGCATGGGCCGTCGAGCTCGATGGGGAATTGTTCGGCCATTCCCGGGACAGAGAGATCTCTAAGGCGGCCGCCCACCGCCGCGCCCGAGAAGTGCAGGATGCCGGTCGGCCGTGCCAAGTGCGCGTGAGCGGCGAGACTGGATTTTACGCTGCGCCATGAGACGGTCGGTGAAGCCAGCCGCCCGCAAGTCCCCTGCGGTACGGTTCCGCGCTGAGATCGAACAAGCTGTGGCGGACGGCTTCGCCTGTGAGGACATGAGGCTCCGCCTCACGCTCGGAGATGCAAGCCTTCTCAAGCGCGACCCCAGCCTCGCGATTTCGGATATCAGCTTCGCGGGCGGTGACATGCGCTTCCTCGGTGTTCGCATCGAGGAGGGCGGTGTCGAACGAAGCGAATTGGTCCGGTCGTAGCGCGGATGTGGCGCCGGGGCTCGCCGAGGTTCGATCCCGGTGGAACATCGGCGCGACGGAGCAGTTCGGTGATGACCGGATGGGCGCCCAGTCCGTCCTTGAGCTGCAGCCATGCGGTTCGCTGCAGACCGGAACTACACGCAGATCCCTGATCGGGCGGTCAAGTGGCGCCGCCTGCACCACCATCGGAGCTGAAGCTGGGGAAGGGAATTTTTTCGCGACCCGTCGATCTGGCTCCGCCGTGCGCGAGGCCCCCGAAGTGGCGTAGCTGGACGCTAGCGGAGCCGCTGGCAGCCGAGAGGCCGAAAATGGGCGCGGAGCCAAGGTCGGCTCCCTGGGGCGGGCCAGTCGCGGTCAGGTGCGCGAGAGCGCGGATGTAAGGCCGAGGTGCTGGACGAACGGGTCGAAGTCCCGATCGCCGTAAAGCAGCGGCAGGCCGTCTTCGATGCACCGCGTGGCGATGAGGATGTCGATCGCCTTGCGGACGGTCGCGCCGAGCTCGCGCAGCCGCCGGAAGTTGCGGGCGGCGAGGATCGCTGCGTCGCGGCCTGCGACCTCGATCACGTCGAGCGATCCGAAAAGACGAAGCGCCTGGTTGAAGTCGCGCTCGCTCGTGAACCCCTGCAGGACCTCCGCCAGGACGAGGTCGCCGATAACCACTGGCTCGCGGCCGAGCAGGGCGTCGAGGTGATCCGTCTGCGCGGAGGCCGTCCCCCGGAAGTAGTCGATCCACACGCTTGAATCGACGAAGGTGGTCATTTGTCTAGCCGCATGGCCTCGAGGTCTCCGGTCCACTCCAGCTTGCCGCGGAAGGCGCGGAATTCCTCCTGCCGGCGTAGCCGAAGCAGCGTCTTGAGTCCCAGCTCCACGGCCTCGCGCTTCGTCTTCAGTCCCGTCGCTTGCAGGGCGTCGGCCATCAGCTTGTCGTCGATCTCAATGTTGGTGCGCATGGATGTGTACCGATGTCTGGACTTATACACATAGATCGCCCGCCTCGTATCCGCAAACCGGCTGGCCTTTGCGACGGCGGCCCCGCATCGAGATCGCATTTGGCTTAATGCCGGTCCGAGCCATCTTGGATTCTACCGCGAGGTACTGCCGTCTAAGTGATCTCTTTGAGCGATGAGGCTCAGAGCAGGCCGAGGGCTTTGAAGCTCGCGATTCCATCGCGGCCGACGACGAGGTGGTCGTGGACCGCAATACGCATGGTCCGGGCGGCCTCGATGATCTGGCGGGTGATCTCTATGTCGGCGGAGGAGGGGGTGGGATCGCCCGAGGGATGGTTGTGCACCAAGATCAGCGCGCTGGCCGACAACTCCAAGGCGCGACGCACCACCTCACGCGGATAGACCGGTGCGTGATCGACGGTCCCGTGCCCTAAAGCCTCATCCGCAATCAAGCTGTTCTTCTTGTCGAGGAACAGCACCCGGACCTGTTCGCGCGGCTCGTGGGCGAGCGCGGTCTTCACATAGGCGAGCAGCGCCGACCAGGAGGAGATCACCGTGCGCCGCGCGGCCTGTTCGCGCGCGGCCCGGAGCGCGGCCTCCTGCACCAGCCGAAGGTCCAGGGCCAGGGCCTCGCCCACGCCGCGGACCGTCTTCAGCGCCTCGGCGTCGGCGCCCAGCACCGCGCCCAGCGAGCCGAAGCGGGCGATCAACTGCTTGGCGAGCGGCTTGACGTCGCCGCGCGGGATCGAGCGGAACAGCAGAAGCTCCAGCACCTCATAGTCCGGCAGGGCGGCGAGGCCCCCGGCGCTGGCCCGCTCGCGCAGCCGCTCGCGGTGGCCGGCGTAGTGCGGCTTGGCGGGCGCAGGCGCGCGCTGCGCCTCGGCCCACAGGTCGGGCTGGGGCGAGGCGTCCTCGAGGGCGGGCCGACGGTCCATGTCGGCAATGTTCCGTATTTGTTCGGTCGGCGCAAGCCCCGCCGGGCGCCAGCCGTCGCCTCCGCTGCGCCCCCTGCTGGTCAGCCGCCCTGCACGGGCGGTTGGAACAGGCCGGCCGGCGAAAGGGTGAAGATCTCGATCCCGGTCTCGGTGACGCCGACCGAATGCTCGCACTGGGCGGAAAGCGACTTGTCGCGGGTGACCGCGGTCCAGCCGTCGGCGAGCAGCTTCACCGGCGGCTTGCCCAGGTTCACCATCGGCTCGATGGTGAAGAACATGCCCGGTTGCAGGATCTCGCCCGTGCCCGGCTGGCCGAAGTGCAGGATGTTGGGCGCATCGTGGAACACCCGGCCAAGGCCATGGCCGCAGAAGTCCCTCACCACGGAGCACCTCATGCTTTCCACATAGGTCTGGATCGCGTGGCCGATGTCGCCGGTCCGCGCCCCGGGCTTCACCGCCGCCAGGCCCCGCTGCAGCGACTCGTAGGTGACGTCGATCAGCCGCTTGGCCCTGGGCGCGATCTCGCCCACGCCGAACATCCGCGAGGAGTCGCCGTACCAGCCGTCGACCACCACCGTGTGGTCGATGTTGACGATGTCGCCTTCGCGCAGGGTGCGGTCGCCGGGGATGCCGTGGCAGACGACGTGGTTGGGGCTGATGCACAGCGTTTTGGTGTAGCCGCGGTAGCCGAGGCAGGCGGGCAGGCCGCCGTTGTCGAGGGTGAACTCGCGCGCCAGCTTGTCGAGGTCGTCGGTGACGACGCCCGGGACGACATAGGGGACCAGCATGTCCAGACATTCGGCCACCAGCCGGCCGGCCCGGCGCATGCTTTCGAAGTCCTCCGCCGTGTGCAGCTTGATCTGGCCGGTGCGGTATTCGGCGTCGAGGATTTCGTTCTGCATCGGTCGGGCTCCGCGATCGGCCGCCCGGGATCGCCGGGACAAGTTCGCCTATCGAGGCCGGATCGCAAATGTGGAAGCGCCTATGTCGCAATCCTGGAGCCGAAGTTCAACGGGAACGCTCATCGCACCCCCCGCGCCTTGAACGGCGCGTGCTCGGCGAGGCATGGAAACCGAGGTTTGAGCGAACGTACAACGCAGCGGCTTGATCCCTGCCGCAGCCTCGTGGCCCCATTGGATCAAGGCGTTCGGCCAAGGAGCAAAGAGAGGAGGGCGCGATGGCGCTGTCCGGCTTGAGCGGCAAGACCGTGATCATCACCGGGGCGGCGGGCGGAATCGGCTCGGCCGCCGCGAAGCGGCTGCTCGACGAGGGCTGCAAGGTGGTGGCGGTCGACCTCCACGCGGACGCGATCCGGCGCGCCTGTGGTCAGGTGGGCTCCGACCGCTTCCTGGCGATGGAGGCCGACGTCTCCACCGAGGCGGGCGTCGCGGCCTATGTCGAGGCGGCCGTCGCACGGTTCGGCGGCGTGCAGCTGTTCCTCAACAACGCCGGCGTCCTCGGGCGGCTGACGCGGATCGTCGACCTGCCGGCGGCCGACTTCGACCACGTGATGACGGTGAACCTGCGCGGGGTGTTCCTGGGGCTGAAGGCGGTGCTGCGGCGCATGGTCGAGCAGGGCGAGGGCGGGGCGATCGTCAACACCTCGTCCAAGGGCGCGCTGCGCCCGCCGGCGAACTGCGCCGGCTACGCGACCTCGAAAGCCGGGATCATCATCCTGACCGAAGTCGCCGCCCAGGAGCACGGCCGCGACAACATCCGCGTCAACGCCATCTGCCCGGGCCTGACGGCGACGCCGATCCTGCCGCCCTCGCACGCCGAGCACGAGGCGGAGGTCTGCGCGCGCTTCCCGATGCCCCGGTTCGCCCGGCCTCAGGAGGTAGCCGGCCTCGTCGCCTATCTGCTCAGCGACGAGGCCGGTTTCCAGACCGGCGGCGTCTATCCGATCGACGGCGGGGCGCGGCTGGCCTGACGACGGTCAGATGCGGCGGCCGATGGCGATCCGCTCGGCGCTGACCTCGCAGGCGTAGGCCAGCGGCTCGACGCCCTGCGCGCAGACGCGATCGAAGGCCGCGGCGAAGGCCGGGTCGAGGTCGCGCGCGACGCTGAACCGGTCGCAGTCGGCGCGCAGGATGACGAACAGCACCACGGCGCGATCGCCCAGTCGGCCCATCTCGCCCAGCTCGGCCATGTGCCGGGCGCCGCGGGCGGAGACGCAGTCCGGCCATTCCGCCGGGCCTGCGCCCCGGTGGAGGGTCACGCCCTTGACCTCGACCCAGGCCGGCGGCCGGTCGGGCCCCGTCAGCAGGAAGTCGACGCGGCTGGCGGCGCCGTATTTCACTTCGCGGCGGTGGACGGCGTAGCCGGCGAGCTCGGGGATGGCGTCCGCCGCCAGGGCCTCGGCGACCAGCCGGTTGGGCAGCAGGGTGTTGACGACCGTGGGCGCGCCCTCGGCCTCGACCAGCTCCAGGGTGTGGGCGAGCTTGCGCTTCGGATCGTCCGACCGCGACAGCCAGCAGGCCTGGCCGGGCGCGTTCAGCCCCAGCATGGCGCCGGGGTTCGGACAGTGGGCGGTGACCTCGCCGCCGTCCTCCAGCTCGACGTCGGCGAAGAAGCGCTTGTAGCGTTGCTTGAGGCGGCCACGCGTCAGCGGTTGCGGGAAGTCCATCGTTGGCTTTAGTCCGTAGGGCAGCGCAGGCATTTAGGCGAGGGATCGGCCGATGGCGAGCGGGCAAGGAGCGGTAGTCACCGCCGCGGTGCTGATCATCGGCGACGAGATCCTCTCCGGCCGCACCCAGGACACCAATCTGCGCGACATCGCCCGCTATCTCGGCGTCCATGGCGTGGACGTCTCGGAGGTGCGGATCGTTCCCGACGTGATCGAGGAGATCGCCGGCGCGCTGAACCAGTTGCGGGCGAAGTACGACTACGTCGTCACCACCGGCGGCATCGGCCCGACCCACGACGACATCACCGCCGACGCGGTGGCCGCCGCCTTCGGCGTCGAGCTCTACGAGGACCCGGGGATCATCGCCGAGATGCAGGGCAAGTGGGAGGTGACGCCGGCCCGTCGGCGCATGGCGCGGATTCCGGCGGGCGGCGGGCTGGTGCGCAACCCAGTGCAGGGCCCGCCGGGCTTCACCATCGGCAACGTCTTCGTCCTGGCCGGGGTGCCCTCGATCATGCGCGGCATGCTGCAGGACGTGGGCCACCGGCTGAAGGGCGGGGCGGTGACGCTGTCGCGCACGGTGCGGGTCGCCGGCTCCGGCGAAGGGGTGATCGCAGCGCCGCTGGAGACCGTGGCCAAGGCGCATCCGACGATGTCGCTCGGCAGCTATCCGTTCTTCGCCCCGGGGTGCTTCGGCTCGAACCTGGTGCTGCGCAGCCGCGACGCGGCCGAGCTGGAGGCGACCGTGCGCGAGCTGATCGCGGCGCTGAAGGCGGCGGGGATCACGGACGTGGCGGAGGTGGCGGAGGAGGCCTGAGAGCCTCGTATTCCGCCGGCGTTCCGCAGAACACCACCTGCGAGCGCGCGATCAGCCGCCAGCCGATGCGCGCGCCCTTGGCGATCAGGTGGTTGTAGAGCGGGGCGACATAGAGCTCGCGGGCCTGAGGCGCGGCGCGCTCGGCGGCGAGCGCGGCGCGAAAGGCGCCGGCGCTGGCGAAGTGATAGAGGCCGGTGCAGCAGAGATCGGAGATCGGTCGCTTCTCGGCGGTCTCGGCGGCCCAGGGCTCGGGGCCGGGCGCGGGCCTGACATAGGACCAGTTCTCGCCTGAGCCCCTGAACACCTCCAGCCAGCCGTCGGCGGAGGCGAGCGGCTCGCCGGGGAAGGCGAAGCCCGGGCGGAAGGTGTCGATGTTGAAGATGGTCAGCGGTCCGTCCCAGCCGGCCGCGTCCAGCCCGCGCTCGACCGTCTCGGCCTGGCCGGCGGTGACCTCGGACAGGCCGACCACCTCGAACCGGGCAAGGCCCAGGGCCCGGGCTTCCTCGCGGACGAAGGCCTCGGCCTCGGCGGCCGCTACGAACAGGAACGGCGTCGTGGCGAAGTCGGCCTCGAAGCTTGCCACCGCATGGGCGAAGACGCTGCGGCCGGCGAGTTCCAGCCGGTGCTTCGGCCGGTCGTAGCCGGCGTCCCGGAACCGCTGCGAGCGGCCCGCCATGGGGATCACGATCATGCGTCGAGCTCGCGCCAGAGCCGCAGCGCATTGGCGATGAAGGCCTGCTGGCGGTCGGGGCGGTCGGCGTGCAGCGGCAACATGGAGAGGAACAGGCTGACGCTCACCGCGCGCACGGCCTGCGAGAGCCCGCCGACCCCGTCGACCTCGAGGTCTTTGAGCGCCTCGGCGAGCCACGGCTGGCAGGACACCGGCGCGAACGCCAGCGCGTAGTCCGAGCCGTGGCGCGCAAGCGAGCAGCGGCCGGCGACGATCTGGTCATAGCGGCCGACGATCGAGTGCCCGAGCTTGGCGAGGTCGTAGCGCAGATCGCCCCACAGGCTGGGCGTCCGGTCCACCGAGCCGCGCGGGTCGATGGCTTTGATGCGCCGGTTGCGGCTGTCGTAGAGCAGGTTCGAGAAGCACAGGTCGCCGTGCATGGCGCAGCCGATCCGGCCGCTGGTCAGGTCCATGGCGCCGACCAGCCGTTCGGCGATCTGGAGCAGCGACGGGCACGGCCGGCCCTCGTAGCTCAAGGGCTCGGTGATGCGGGTTTCGCCGTCGCGGGCGAAGGCTTCCAGCCGGACGAGGGTCTTGTCCGCCGCCAGCGTCCTCAGCGCCTGGTCGCCGCAGATGTCGCCGCGGGTCGCGGCCAGGGTCCGCAGCAGGTCCTCGCAGGACGCCAGGATCCTCAGCCACGGCTTCCTGCCGACCGCGCCGTAGACGAACAGCTCCGAGAGCACCGGCAGGAACTCGTACTCGGTGTCGTAGAAGGCGCGGCCCTGCTCCAGCCCGAAGCCCAGCAGGCGCGCGCAGTAGATCTGCACGGCCGGCGGGGCGGCCTGCAGCCAGTGGGCCTCGGCGCGCATCTTGGCGGTGTCGGCGCTCGACTTGCGCGCCGTCAGCCCGTCGATGCGCACGGTGTTGAAGGCGCGCGCGGTGGTCACCGCCATCCGCGACTGGAAGAAGGTCGTCAGGTGGCCGAAGTCGAGCCAGTCGTCGGCTTCGGCGGCGCGCACCGGGCGATCGGCGAGGTAGTGGTTGATCGCCGCGATGAAATCGCCGCGGCGCCGGGCGAGCGCCCGCAGCAGGTCCAGGCCCGAGGCGAAGGCGAAATAGCCGGCGGCGATCGGCCGGCCCTCGTGCCCATCCTCGCCGGCCGGAGTGTTGACCAGGGCCAG
The DNA here is from genome assembly GCF_035276905.1 of Phenylobacterium sp. Lineage (GTDB taxonomy): Bacteria > Pseudomonadota > Alphaproteobacteria > Caulobacterales > Caulobacteraceae > Phenylobacterium. The sequence continues at coordinate 15,275 of NZ_DATELG010000193.1, forward strand.
CACGCGGCCGTCGGGCGCGGTCTCCATCTCCGCCCAGGCGTATTCGGTGGAGCGCGGACCGGCGACGATCACGTCGTGGGCGTGCAGCGGCGGTGCGGCGATCAGGGTGTCGCCGTGCAGCAGGTGCACCGGCTCGTCGCCGGCGCCGATGGTGTTCAGCGCATAGACCACCGCCTCGCCGAGGCTCAGGCCCTCGGGCGCCGGCACGATCTCGGCGCCCAGGGCGGCGAGCCGGACCGCGTCGTGTTCGGGCACGGCGAAGGTCTCGGGCAGGACGAGGTGCACGGGACCTGCGCCCTCCAGCGCCTGCATCTGCAGCTCGTAGAGCCGCTGGACGCCGACCGGCAGGAAGGCCGGCGGCAAGGGGCCGAACTCGGCCGCCAGCTCCTGGCCCACCAGGGCGCCGGACATGATCAGGCGGACGGTCATTCGGCTCTCAGAACTGCAGCGCCGCACGCCCCCTCAGTCGGCTTCGCCGAAAGCTCCCCCGCTACGCGGTGGAGCATCTTGGCGCCTGAGATCCTCCACCGCGTAGCGGGGGAGGTGGCTCGCGCAGCAAGACGGAGGGGGCGTTGAGGCGTCGGGGACTTCAACCAAGCCCCTCCCTCGCCAACAGCGCCTGGATCTCCTCATGGCTGAGGGCCAGGAACTCGCTCGGCCTCACCGCCTTGTCGTCGACGTAGAAGCCCTCGGTCCCGCACCAGGGCTTGCCGACGTGGACCTCGTCGAAGGGGATCTCGTGGCGGGCCAGCCAGTCGAGGATCCCCGGCAGGGTGGTGGCGTTGATCTTGCCGATCTGGCCGTCATAGGTGCGCATGTTGCGCGCCGAGCAGATGACGATCTCGAAGCCCTGGGCCCGGTAGGCCCGCAGCTTGTCCACCACCGCCGCGTTCGGCTGGCGCTCGGCGTAGCCCACCGACGGATCATCGTGGGTCAGCGTCCCGTCGAGGTCGAACACCAGCCGCTTCATGAGGGGAGGCTAGGGTGATTCTGACGGTGTCCGGGTGCGGTGGAGCGGCCCGGCCTACGCGTCCTCCAGCACCATCGCCGCCCCCTTCTCGGCGATCATGAGGGTGGGGGAGTTGGTGTTGCCGGAGGTGATCCTCGGCATGGCCGAGGCGTCGATCACCCGCAGGCCTTCCATCCCGCGCACCCGCAGGCGCGCGTCGAGCACCGCGCGGGGATCCGACGCGGGCCCCATCGCCGCCGTGCCGACGGGGTGGAAGATGGTGGTGGCGATTTCGGCCGCGGCCTGCAGCAGGTCCTCGTCGCTCTCGGCCTGCGCGCCGGGGCGGAACTCCTGGGGATGGAAGCGGGCGAGCGGCGCCTGGCCGACGATCCTGCGGACCAGCCGCAGGGCGGCGACCGCCACGCGCCGGTCCTCGTCGGTGGAGAGGTAGCAGGGGGCGATCCTCGGCGGCGCGGCGGGGTCGCCGCTGGCCAGGCCCACCCGGCCGCGGCTGGTCGGACGCAGGTTGCAGACGCTGGCGGTGAAGGCGCCGAATGGGTGCAGGCCGTCGCCCCACTTGTCGAGCGACAGCGGCTGGAAGTGGAACTGCAGGTTGGGCGTGGCGTACTCGGATGAGGACCTGGCGAACATGCCCAGCTGCGAGGGCGCCATGGTCAGCGGCCCGCGCCGGAAGAGGGCGTACTCCAGTCCCATGCCCGCGCGCCGCAGAAGGTTGGCGTAGTCGGTGTTCAGCGTGCGCACGCCGCTGACCTTGAAGATCGGGCGGATCTGCAGGTGGTCCTGCAGGTTGGCGCCGACGCCCGGAAGGTCGTGGACCACGGGGATGTCCAGCGCGCGCAACGCCTCGGCCTCGCCGACGCCGGAGAGCATCAAGAGCTTCGGCGAGGCGACCGCGCCGGTCGCCAGGATCACCTCGCCGCGGGCGCGGGCGACGAACCGCTCGCTCCCGCGGCGGAAGACCACGCCCGTGGCGCGCCTGCCGTCGACCGCGACGCGCTCGACCTCGACGCCGGTCTCCAGCCGCAGGTTCGGCCGGCTCAGCGCGGGCTTCAGGAAGGCGCGGGCCGCGCTGACCCGGCGGCCGGCGCGCTGGTTGACCTGGAAGTACGACGACCCGGCGTTGTCGCCGCAGTTGAAGTCGCCGACCGGGGCGATGCCGGCGGCTGCGCCGGCCTCGCGGATCGCGTCCAGGACGTCCCACCGCACGCGCGGGTGCTCGACCCGCCATTCGCCGCCGGCGCGGTGGTGGTCGCCTTCGGGGGCGATGTGGTCCTCGTGGCGCAGGAAATAGGGTAGGACGTCGTCCCAGCCCCAGCCGATCAGGTCGAGCTGTCGCCAGCCGTCGTAATCGGCGGCCTGGCCGCGCATGTAGATCATCGCGTTGATCGCCGAGCAGCCGCCGATCACCTTGCCGCGCGGGTAGGCGAGCCTTCGCCCGCCGAGGCCTTCCTCCGGCTCGGTCTCGAACATCCAGTCGGCGCGCGGATCGCCGATGGCGAAGAGGTAGCCGACGGGGATGTGGAACCAGATCCAGTCGTCCTGGCCGCCGGCCTCCAGCACCAGCACCCGGCTCCTGGGATCGGCCGAGAGCCGGTTGGCCAGCAGGCAGCCGGCGGAGCCCGCGCCGGCGATGACGTAATCATAGGTCCCGGAGTCGCGCGGCTGGTCGTTCAATGTCATTCCCACATCACGCGGCGCTCGATGTCGCGGCCCTCCACGATTCCCCGCCGGTCGGGCAGGAAAGGGTGAGGATCATCCCTCGGTTTCTGCCCCAAAGAGCCCCATGAAGACAATGATCTGGCGGGTCTTCGCACGTCGCTGGAGCGGCATCTTCGCTATTTCTCGCAAGGAAGGCTTGCCGCTGAGCCGCGAGGCCAATATGCGCTCCCCGGAAGATGTCGAAGGAGCGGGCGTGAAGCACATCCTGGAAGAACTGGAGCGGCGTCGGGCCGAGGCCCGGCTGGGCGGCGGCGAGCGGCGGATCGCCAATCAGCACAAGAAGGGCAAGCTGACCGCGCGCGAGCGCATCGACCTCTTGCTGGACGAAGGTTCGTTCGAAGAGTTCGACATGTTCGTCGAGCCCAGGACCAACGACTTCGACACCGGCGAGCAGAAGATTCCCGGCGACGGCGTGATCACCGGCTGGGGCACGATCAACGGCCGCGTCGTCTTCGTCTTCTCCAAGGACTTCACGGTGTTCGGCGGCTCGCTGTCGGCCACGCACGCCCAGAAGATCGTCAAGGTCCAGCGCCAGGCGATGAAAGTCGGCGCGCCGATCATCGGCCTGTTCGACGCCGGCGGCGCGCGCATCCAGGAAGGGGTCGACAGCCTCGCCGGTTACGCCGACATCTTCCTCGAGAACACCCTGGCCTCGGGCGTCATCCCGCAGATCTCCGTCATCATGGGGCCGTGCGCCGGCGGCGACGTCTATTCGCCGGCGATCACCGACTTCATCTTCATGGTGAAGGACACGAGCTACATGTACGTGACCGGCCCCGACGTGGTGAAGACGGTCACCCACGAGGACGTCACCCACGACGAGCTGGGCGGCTACCGGGTCCACGCCCAGAAGTCCGGCGTCGTCGACGGCGCCTTCGAGAACGACCTGGAGGCGCTGACCCAGGTCCGCCGGCTGATCGACTTCCTGCCGCTCTCCAACCGCGAGAAGCCGCCGGTCCGCGAGAGCTTCGACGACCCGAGCCGCGACGAGGCCAGCCTCGACACCCTGGTGCCGGCCAACCCGAACAAGCCCTACGACATCAAGGAACTGATCCTGAAGGTCGTGGACGAGGCCGACTTCTTCGAGATCAGCCCCGACTACGCCAAGAACATCGTGGTCGGCTTCGCCCGCCTCGACGGCCAGCCGGTCGGGATCGTCGCCAACCAGCCGCAGACGCTGGCCGGCGTGCTCGACATCGACTCGAGCCGCAAGGCCGCGCGCTTCGTGCGCTTCTGCGACGCCTTCGGCATTGCGCTGGTGACCTTCGTCGACGTGCCGGGCTTCATGCCGGGCACGCGGCAGGAGCAGGGCGGCCTGATCCGTCACGGCGCCAAGCTCTTGTTCGCCTACGCCGAGGCCACCGTGCCGAAGCTCACGGTGATCACGCGCAAGGCCTACGGCGGCGCCTATGACGTCATGAGCTCGAAGCACCTGCGCGGCGACGTCAACTATGCCTGGCCGACCGCCGAGATCGCGGTGATGGGCTCGAAGGGCGCGGTGGAGATCATCTTCCGCTCCGAGATCGGCGATCCCGAGGCGATCGCCAGGCGCGAGGCGGACTACAAGGAGAAGTTCGCCAATCCGTTCGTGGCCGCCCAGCGCGGCTATATCGACGACGTGATCATGCCACACGGCACGCGGCGCAGGCTGGTCCGGGCGCTGAAGAGCCTCAAGGGCAAGGAACTCGCCAACCCCTGGAAGAAGCACGATAACATCCCGCTCTAAGGGCCGGGCTCAAAACGAAAACTCAAATACGGGACGCCGGGCTCAAGCCATGTTCTCCAAGATCCTGATCGCCAACCGCGGGGAGATCGCGGTCCGCATCATCAAGACCTGCCGCAAGCTCGGCATTAAGACCGTCGTCGTCTATTCCGAGGCCGACGCGGACTCGATGGCCGTCGAGATGGCCGACGAGACGGTGTTCATCGGCCCGGCGCCCGCCGCCGAGAGCTATCTGGTCGCCGACAAGATCGTCGCCGCCTGCCGTCAGACCGGCGCCGAGGCGGTCCACCCGGGCTTCGGCTTCCTGTCGGAGAACGCCGGCTTCGCCAAGCGGCTGGCCGCGGAGGGCATCGTCTTCATCGGCCCCAACCCCGGCGCCATCGAGGCGATGGGCGACAAGATCGAGTCGAAGAAGTTCGCCGCCAAGGCCGGCGTCTCGACCGTGCCCGGCCATGTCGGCGAGATCGAAGACACCAAGCACGCCATCAAGATCGCCGAGGACATCGGCTATCCGGTGATGATCAAGGCCTCCGCCGGCGGCGGCGGCAAGGGCATCCGCGTGGCCTGGAACCGCCAGGACGTCGAGGAAGGCTTCCCGGCGGTGCGCGCCGAGGCCAAGGCCAGCTTCGGCGACGACCGGATCTTCATCGAAAAGTTCATCGAAAGCCCGCGCCACATCGAGATCCAGGTGCTGGGCGACAAGCACGGCGCCGTGGTGCACCTGTTCGAGCGCGAGTGCTCGATCCAGCGCCGCAACCAGAAGGTCATCGAAGAGGCCCCGAGCCCGCTGCTCGACGAGGCCACCCGCATGGCGATGGGCGAGCAGGCGGTCGCGCTCGCCAAGGCGGTCGGCTACGACAGCGCCGGCACCGTCGAGTTCGTCGCCGGCCAGGACCGCAGCTTCTTCTTCCTGGAGATGAACACCCGCCTGCAGGTCGAGCATCCGGTGACCGAGCTGATCACCGGCGTCGACCTGGTCGAGCTCATGATCCGCTCCGCCGCCGGCGAAAAGCTGCCCTTCAAGCAGTCGGACGTGAAGATCAACGGCTG
>NZ_DATELG010000194.1:0-9137 GCF_035276905.1 Phenylobacterium sp.
CCGTGGTGCTGAGGCCGCCGAGCTGGGCCGAGGTCAGCTGGCCGATCTGGGTCGAGGTGAACTCGCCGACGTCGGCCGCCGAGAGGCCCTTGAACTGCGTCGCCGCCAGGCCGCCGAGCTGGGTCGAGCTCAGCGTCTGCACCACCGTCGAGTTGAGCGAGGACAAGTTGTCGCTCGACAGCGCGCCGAGCTGGGCCGACGAGAAGGCGGCGACCTGGGTCGTCGAGAAGTCGCCGAAGTCGGTGGTCGACAGGCCCTTGATCTGGTTGGCCGTCAGGCCCGCCGTCTGGGTGGTGCTCAGCGAGCCGACCTGGGTCGAGGTCAGCGCCGAAAGGTTGGCGCTCGACAGCTGGCCGACCTGGGTCGAGGTCAGGCCCGACAGCTGGGTCGTGGTCAGCGCCGCGGCGTCGGTCGTGGTCAGCGCGTTCAGCTGGGTGGCGGAGAGCTGGCCGATCTGGGTCGAGGTGAACTCGCCGACGTCGGTCGTGCTGAGGCCGCCGAGCTGGTTGGCGCTCAGGCCCTTCAGCTGAGCGCCGCTCAGCGATTGCACCTGGGTGCTGTCGAGGCTGGAGAAGTTGGCCGAGGTCAGGCCGCCGAGGGCCGCCGAGCTCAGGGAGCCGAGATGCGTGGTGTCCAGGTTCGACAGCTGGGTCGAGGTCAGCGCGCCGGCCTGGGCGCCGCTGAACACCGCCAGCTGGGTGGTGTCGAAGATCACCGAGCTCTGGAAGAAGGGGATCTGGGTGGCGGTGAGGCCCTTGGCCTGCGCCGAGGTGATCGCGCCGACCTGGGTGCTGGTCAGGGCCGCGATGTCGGTCGTGTTGATGGCGCCGATCTGCGTCGCGTTCAGCGACGCGATATCGGTCGTAGTGAGGCTCTGGATCGCCGTAACCGACAGAGTGCTGATCTGCGCGGCCGAGAGCATCGAGATCGACATGACACCATCCTGGTCGAACTGGCCGACATTCTGTCGGTCAGGTAGTGAGAAACCCGGGGCGCACGGTCCCCGAGAGTGCGACTAGCGCTCCGTACCTAGACCAGACTCACCTTTCCAAATGGTTACGCTTGTTAACGGCGGTCGCGCGGACCGCGTGGCCGCGACAGTTCGCGCCACGCGCGCAGCTTGGGGACAGCGCCGGCAGGCGGCGGCGAAACCCGAATCCGTCGCCGCGCGCGGTCAGGCGTCGCAGGTCCGGACCGCGTGGGCGACATGGAACACGCCCGAGTGCGACAGCACGATCCAGTCGCCGCTGTGGGCGACCACCGGCCCTTCCGGCGTGCGCACCTGAACGGCCCCGCCTTCGAGGATCATGTGGGCGTCCTCTCCGAGCCACATCCACAAGGTCCGCCAGTTCTTGGCGTCGTGCGGCGGAGGCACCCGCAGGGCGGCCCCGTGGTCGAAGTGCGGATGGGAACGACTGGCTCGCATGGCTTCCGATCGTTGACGGTCGAGCGGTCGATTCGGCCTTGCTTCGGTGACCAGAAGCTTAACCCGCGGCGCGTCAGGGGCTCTCGGACAGCCCCTCCAAGGTTCGCGTGCGTTGATAGTAGAGCCGCTCCACCGCGACCCGGTCGGGGGCGGCGGCGTTGACCGCCCGTCGGAAGCGGGCCTGGTCGCGCGCCAGGCCTTTGGGATCGGCGCCGGCGGCGACCGCCCTGCGATAGGCGGCCTGCAGCTGGGCGTCCGCCTGGCGCAGCGCCGGGCTGGCGCAGACCGTGCGTTCGCCCGCTGTGGACTTGCGCCGGCACGCATCCGTCGCCGGCGTCCGCGCACGCTTGACCGAAGCCCGCTTCACCGCCGCCGGCCTGGCGCGAGGCTTGGCCTCGGCGACCGTCGTCGCCGATGGCGAGACGGCGGGCTGGGCTGCGGGCTGGTCGGCCGGTTGCGCGGCCGCCCGCTCGACCTGGGGGGCGGAAGCTTCCGTCGCCGCGGCCACCGCCTTGGCGTGACGCGGCTTGGCGTAACGCGGCTTGGCGCGATGCGGCGCCGCCTTGGCCTTCTGCGGGCGCATGGCCAGATCCGGATCCTGCAGGCTGGTCTGGCGCGCGAGCGTGCGGACCCGGGCGACCCGGGCCACGGGGTCCTCGGTCGGCGGGAGCGCGACACGGGCCAGCGCGAGCTGGCGCTCGGCCGCATTGGACCGCCAGGCGCGGGCGATCTCGTCATCGCCCATCAGAGAGGCGGCGTAGACGTCGAAGGCGAGGCAGAAGTCGAGCGCACGCGGATTCGACGCCAGCGACTGGCCGCAGCCATGCGCGAAGTCGGCGACGCCGGCCGCGCCCCGGTCGGCGTAGACCTGCTTCAACTGCTCGTAGGCGCGGACCACCTGGCCCGGATCGGCCTGCGACGGGGCGTAGGCGGGCGGCGGCGCATGGTCGAAGCGGGTGAGGGTGCGATCCCCGCCGCCGCCGATCCAGTAGGCCAGGCCCACCGAGATCAGGGCCGCCGTGCTCGCGCCCAAGACCGCGCCGATCCGCGTTCCGTCCCTGGCCGGCGTTTGATCCTTATCAAGGATGGCTGGGCTTCTACGTGGCCGCATATGCATACGAACCCACAACCCAAGGCTACGGTTGCGCCCATCGTGAAGACCCCCTTTTCAATCTCGAAATAATGCCTCTAAGTTGATCGGCGGCACGCGAACCAACCGATGAGTCTGCTGTCGCGTGGAGGAACAGTCTGTGAGCGAGCTATCGACAAAAGCACCGGATCCCATGGACATCGCGCTCGGCGCGGCGGTGCGCATCAGACGTCGGAGCCTGGGAATCTCGCAGGAAGCGCTCGCCGAGCAGTGCGGCGTCAGCTTCCAGCAGATTCAAAAGTACGAGAACGGCGCCAACCGGATCTCGTTCTCCCGCCTGGTGCAGATCGCCCGCGCCCTTCAGTGCCGGGTCGTGGACCTGATGGACGTCCTGGACGCGCCGGACGGGGGCAGCCCCGGCGACCTGGACATCCTCAGCCGCATGCGCACCCCAGGGGCGCTTGAGCTCCTGTCGGCCTTCGAGCGCCTGAGCCCGGAGACCCGCAGCAGCCTCTTGGGCCTGATGCGGACCCTGGCGGCCGAGGCGAATGCGCCTGGGGCGACGAAGGCGCCGGCGCTGGTGTAGAAGCCGCCGGCCGCTAGTGTACTAGCGGTCGGCGAGCACATGGTCGATGACTGCGCGGGCGTCGGCGCCCGACCAGTCCGCGCCCCCGGAAAGGCGCGCCCGCTCCAGCCCATCGGCGCCGTAGATCACCGTCGTCGGCATGCCGGCGGCGGCCGGCTTGAGCGCGAACGGCAGCTTCATCTGCGGATCGCTGTAGAAGCTCAAGGGCGCGTGCTGGGCGATGAACTGCCTGGCCTTGTCGACATCGGACGGGGTGTCGACGCTGACCGGCACGACCGCGACCGGCTTGCCGGCGTATTCGCCCGCCAGCTTCGCGAGCGTCGGCATCTCCGCCACGCACGGCGCGCACCAGGTGGCCCAGAGGTTCAGCACCAGGACCTTGCCCTTGAAGTCGGCCACCTTCAGCGGCTTTCCGGCGGCGTCGTAGAAGATGTTGGGCGGGCCGCTCGTCGCTTCCGCCGGGCTCACCAGCTTTTTCATCTGGCCGTGGGCCACGGCTTTGAGGCCGGTGTCCTGCTCAGGTTTGATGGAAGCCTGGACGATGATGTAGACAACCGCCGCGACGCCGAAGAGGGCGACGCCCCAGAGGGCCCACTTCAGGAACCCGCCACTGGGCTTCGCCCCGGAATGATCGCTCATATGACAAACGACTCCTCTGACGCCCCGCAGACCACGCCCGCCGGACAGGCGATGTGGGGCGGCCGTTTCTCCGACAAACCCGCGGAACTGATGCAGGCGATCAATGTCTCGATCGGCTTCGATCGCAGGCTGGCGCCGCAGGACCTGGCGGGGTCCCGAGCGCACGCGGCGATGTTGCGCAAGGCGGGCGTCATTTCAAGCGAGGACGAGGCCGCCATACAGCAGGGCCTGGCCCAGATCGGCGAGGAAATCGCCGCCGGGACCTTCCCCTTCCGGGAAGAGTACGAGGACATCCACATGAACGTGGAGGCCCGGCTGCGCGAGTTGATCGGGCCCTCCGCCGGACGCCTGCACACCGCCCGCTCGCGCAACGACCAGGTGGCGCTCGACTTTCGCATGTGGGTGCGCGAAGCCTGCGAGCGCACGGCGGGCCTGGTGCAGGCGCTCCAGCGGGCCCTGCTCGCCAAGGCCGAGGCGCACGCCGAGACCCTGATGCCGGGCTTCACCCACCTGCAGCCCGCCCAGCCGGTGACCTTCGGCCACCACCTGATGGCCTATGTGGAGATGTTCGGCCGCGACGCGGGCCGCTTCGCCGACGCCCGGGCGCGGATGAACGAGAGCCCGCTGGGCGCCGCGGCGCTGGCCGGCTCCCCCTTCCCGATCGACCGCCACATGACCGCGCAGGCCCTGGGCTTCGAGCGGCCGACGGCCAATTCGCTGGACAGCGTGTCCGACCGCGACTTCGCGCTGGAGGCCCTGGCCGCCGGCTCGATCTGCGCTCTTCATCTCTCGCGCCTGGCCGAGGAGATCGTCGTCTGGATGACGCCGCAGTTCGGCTTCGTCCGCCTGACCGACGCCTTCACCACCGGCTCGTCGATCATGCCGCAGAAGAAGAACCCGGACGCGGCCGAGCTGGTCCGGGCCAAGGCCGGCAAGGCGCTGGGCTCGTTCCAGCAGCTGTCCGTCGTGATGAAGGGCCTGCCGCTGGCCTATTCGAAGGACATGCAGGAGGACAAGGTCCCGACCTTCGAGGCCTTCGACGCGCTCGAGCTCTCCCTGCGGGCGATGACCGGCATGGTCGCCGACCTCGAGCCGAACGCCGAGCGCATGGCCGCGGCCGCCGGCGCCGGTTTCTCCACCGCCACCGACCTGGCCGACTGGCTGGTGCGGGAGCTGAACCTGCCGTTCCGCGACGCCCACCACGTCACCGGCGCGGCGGTGAAGCGCGCCGAAGAGCTGGGCTGCGACCTGCCCGGCCTGCCGCTGGCCGAGCTGCAGGCGCTGGAGTCGCGAATCACCGATCGCGTGTACGAGGTGCTGACGCCCGAAGCCTCGGTCGCCAGCCGCAAAAGCTACGGCGGGACCGCGCCCGTGCAGGTCCGTGCGCAGATCAAGCGATGGAAGGAAGTCCTCCAATGAGCCGTCCCACCCCGGCGCGCGCGCTCAGCCTCGCCAGCCTCGCGGCCGTCGCCATGGCCCTCGCGGGCTGCGGCAAGACGGGCGAGCTGCAGCGGCCTCCGCCGCTGTTCGGGCCCGCGCGCGCGCCCGCCGAGCAGGGCCGCGGGACCTATGATCCCTCGCGTCCGATCAACACGGTCGACCCGCGGGACGAGGCGATCAATCCAGGCGCGTCGCGCAGCAGTCCGATCCAGGGGACCAGCCCCAACTCGACCGCCTCCCCCGCTCCCGACGCCGCACCAAGCCAATGAACCATTTCGAGCTGCAGGACGGCCAGCTGTTTTGCGAGGGCGTGCCGCTGGCGAAGATCGCCGAGGCGGTGGGCTCTCCCGTCTATGTCTATTCCTCCGCCACCCTGGAGCGGCACTACACGGTGCTGCGCGACGCGCTGCTGGCGGCCGGCCTCAAGGACCCGCTGATCGCCTTCGCAGTGAAGGCGAACTCCAACGTCGCGGTGCTGAAGACCCTGGCCAATCTGGGCGCGGGCGCTGACGTCGTCTCCGAAGGCGAGATCCGCCGGGCGCTGGCCGCGGGCGTCGCGCCCGAGCGCATCGTCTTCTCCGGCGTCGGCAAGACCGAGGCCGAGATCGCCTTCGCCCTGGAGACCGGGGTGGCCGAGATCAACGTCGAGTCCGAACCCGAGCTTCGGCTGATCGACCAGGTCGGCCAGCGGCTCGGCAAGCGCGCGACGGTGGCCATCCGTGTCAATCCCGACGTTGAGGCCGGCGGCCACGCCAAGATCTCCACCGGCAAGGCGGAGAACAAGTTCGGCGTCTCCTTCGCCGAGGCCGAGCGGCTCTACGCCAACGCCTCGAACATGGCCGGCCTCAAGCCCGTGGGCGTCGCCTGCCACATCGGCAGCCAGATCACCGACCTGGGCCCCATGGAGGCCGCCTTCCGCAAGATGCGCGGCCTGGTCGAGCGGCTGCACGCCGAGGGCCTTCACATCGAGCGTCTCGACCTGGGCGGCGGCCTGGGCGTGCCCTATTTCAACCAGCCCGAGCCGCCCGGCCCGGAGGAGTACGCCCGGATGGTCGGCCGCGTGACCGAGGGCCTGGGCGTCCAGCTGGCCTTCGAGCCCGGCCGGGTGATCGCCGCCAACGCCGGCGTGCTGGTGGCCCGGGTGCAGCACATCCACGTGCGCCCCGAAGGCCGCCGCTTCGTGGTGCTGGACGCGGCGATGAACGACCTGGTGCGGCCGGCGATGTACGACGCCTACCACGACATCCGCCCGCTGAATCCTCGTCCCGGCGAGCCGGTGGTCTACGACGTGGTGGGGCCGGTCTGCGAGACCGGCGACACCTTCACCCGCGACCGCGCGCTGTCGCCGATGGAAGCCGGCGACCTGATCGCCTTCATGAGCGCCGGCGCCTACGGCGCGGCCATGGCCAGCGAGTACAACAGCCGCCCGCTGGTTCCCGAGGTCCTGGTCCGCGGCGACCAGTGGGCCGTGGTGCGCCCGCGCCCGACCTATGCCGAGATGCTGGAGCGCGAACGGCCCGCGCCGTGGCTTTAGATGCCCCCCTTTTGAGGGAGCATCTTTCAGTCCAGCGCGCTGATATACGGCAGGCCGCGGTAGAGGCCGGCGGCGTCCATGCCGTAGCCGACGAGATAGCGGGCGGGGGCCTCCCAGCCGACGAAGTCGGGTTCCATGGCGCGCTTCTCCGGCCAGGGCTTGCGGGCGAAGACGGCGGTCAGCACCTGGGCGGCGCCGGCGTCCTTGACCAGGCGGTGGGCCTCGCTGAGCGACAAGCCGGTGTCGAAGACGTCGTCGACCACCAGCGCCTTGCGCCCGACCAGCGGCCGCTGCAGGTCCGCGCGCACCTCGCAGCGGCCCATCGACACCCGCTCGTCCTTGTAGGAGGCCAGCCACAGGGCGTCGAAGCGGACGTAGCGGCCGGCGCGCGCCAACGCCTGCATCAGGTCCGAGCAGAACCACAGGCCGCCGGTCAGCAGGCAGACCGCGACGGTCTCGTCGTCGATCCTGGGCGCAATGGCGCGCGCCAAGCCTTCCACGCGGGCGGCGACCTCCGCCTCGGTGAGCATCACGGTTCCGATCGTCTCAGCCATGTTCGGTGGCCTCCGCAGGCGTGAGCTGGCCCCGCTCGCCGGGCGAGGGCACGGCCTCGGCCGGGGTCGCCGCCGCCGGGGTCGTCGGCGGCGCGGCGACCGCGGGCTGGGGAAGCGCCGGCGCAGGCGTCAGCACCGCCTCGGCCGGCCGCGCCCCGGCCTTGCCGCCAGGGGTGTCGAACCTGACCTCGAGGTCGCGGGCGGTGGCCGGCGGATCGAGCATGGTGACGGTGAAGCGCTTGCGGGCCCCGGCCGGGATGGTGGCGTCGTCGGGCCGGGCGATCTTGGCCGCCACCGGCTGACCGGCGCGGTTGAGCAGGGTCAGGCGCACCGGCGGAGCCTCGACCGGCACGTCGCGGATGTTGCGGATCGCCCCGGAGATCGACAGCACCGGACGCCCGGCCAGGAAGGCGGGCTGCACCCGCACCTGCTCCAGCACCAGCCCGCCACCGGCGACCTGGAAGCCCAGGCCCGCATAGGCCGCCGAGCTCGCCGGCCACAGCCGCACCACCTGCTCGCGGAAGACGATGACGCCGGCGATCAGGGCGACGACGAGGCCGGCCACGCCCGCCCAGACCAGGGCGGCTCCGCGCCGCTCCTGGCGCGGCGGCGGCGTCCGGGGCAGCGGCAGCGGCCGAAATGCCGGCGCCGGCTCGCGCTCGATCGCAACGACCTCGTCGGCGACGGGCGCGGCCTCGGCTTCGGGCTCCGCCATCTGGGGGGCTGGCTCCGGCGCGAGGCCGGGCTCCGGGATCGGCCCGTCGGGCCCCGCCAGCCAGCGGTGGGCGCAGCTCGAGCACCTGACCCGCCGCCCCTGGGCCGGGATGCGCGCATCGTCGACGAAATAGCTGGTGGCGCACTCAGGACAGGTCAGTATCATGACAGCCGAATCGGACGCTCCAGCAACCTCCTTCGAGGTCGCCGATTTCGGCCCTCATGTCCAGAAACCCTAGCGCCGGTGCGGCGACCGATCCTGACGAGGTGGTTCGTTTCGACGACGTCTCGATGCGCTACGGGCGGGGCCCGGAGGTGCTGCGCGACCTGTCGTTCAGCCTCTCGCCCGGGTCCTTCCACTTCCTCACCGGCCCGTCGGGCGCCGGCAAGAGTTCGCTGCTGAAGCTGATCTACCTTGCCGCGCGGCCGTCGAAGGGCCTGATCCACCTGTTCGGCCACGACATCGCCCACGCCGACCCGGGCGACCGGCCGCAGCTTCGGCGGCGGATCGGGGTGGTGTTCCAGGACCTGCTGCTGCTCGAACACATGACCGCCTTCGACAACGCCGCCCTGCCGCTCAGGATCGGCGGCGCCAGGCCCCAGGAGTACCGCGACGACGTCGCCGAGCTGCTGACCTGGGTGGGATTGGGCGCCCGGATGCACGCCCTGCCCGCGACTTTGGCAGGAGGCGAGAAGCAGCGCCTGGCGATCGCCCGCGCGGTGGTCAACCGCCCGCAGATCCTGCTGGCCGACGAGCCCACCAGCAACGTCGACCACGAGATGGCGCTGCGAATCTACCGCCTGTTCGTCGAGCTGAACCGGCTGGGCACGACAGTGCTGATCGCCACCCACGACCAGGACCTGGTGGCCCGCTCGGGCCGGCCGTCGCTGCACCTCGAAGGCGGCCGGCTCGGCTTGCGTGCGCCGCAGGGGCCGGCGCTCTCATGAGCGAGATGTTCGATCCGGCCCGCTGGCGGCCGGCGGCCTTCCTGCCGGAGCGCGAGATCCGTGACGGGTCGCTGGTCTTCGTGGTCGCCGTGCTCTGCTTCCTGGCCTGCGTGACCGCGCTCGGCGTCATCGCCGCCGACCGCGCGGCGAAGGGCTGGAGCAGCCAGCTCGCCAAGGAGGCCACGGTGATCGTCCGCGCCCGTCCG
>NZ_DATELG010000195.1:0-3704 GCF_035276905.1 Phenylobacterium sp.
CCAAACCGCTCGCCTGGCACCCAAGCCGCCGCCGAATCGGTGAGATCGGCGTGCTGAGCCTGCCGGTGCCGGGCATCGGCGGCGAAGCCTGGCTGCGCCGGGCGGTCGGCGAGCAGGCCTACGCCATCTCCGGCCTGACCCACACCACGGCCTCGGCCGCGGTCATGCAGAGCATGTCCGAGCTGCTGCTCGCGCCGCTGCATGACTACGACGCCCTGATCTGCACCTCCGAGGCGGTCCGCGCCTCGGTCGAGGTGCAGCTCGACGGCGTCCGGGCCTACCTCGCCCAGGAATACGGCCCCCGCCGCCGGCCGGAGCCGCAGCGGGTGACGATCCCGCTCGGCATCAACGTCGCGGATTTCGCGGTGAACGAGGCCAGCCGCAAGGCTTGGCGCGAGCGGCTGGAGATCCCCGACGACGCGGTCGTCGCGCTCTATGTCGGCCGCTTCAACGCCCGCGCCAAGATGAACCCGGCGCTGATGGCGCTGGCCTTGGAACAGGCGGCCAAGCGCACCTCGCGGCCGATCTGCTGGGTCAACTCCGGCTGGAGCGGCTCGGAGCGGGCGGAGGAGGATCACCATAACTGGTCGAGCGCGCTCTGCCCGTCGGTCCTCTACCGCCACGTCGACGGCCGTCCCGCCGACGTCCGCTTCTCGATCTGGTCGGTCGCCGACGTCTTCATCAGCTTCTCCGACAACATCCAGGAGACATTCGGCCTCACGCCGATCGAGGCCATGGCTGCGGGCCTGCCTTGCGTGGTCACCGACTGGGATGGTTACCGCGACACCGTGCGCCATGGCGTCGATGGGTTCCGCATTCCCACCTACGCCCCGCGGCCGGGCGACGGCGGCGACATCGCCTACGCCTTCGCCGACAACGCCATCAACTACGAGGCCTATGTCGGGGGGGCGGCGCAGTACACGGCGATCGACCTCGCCGCCGCGGCCCAGGCGATCGTCGACCTCGCCGAGAACCCCGACCTGCGCCGCCGCATGGGGGCGGCCGCCCGGGGCCGCGCCGAGCAGGTCTTCGACTGGTCGGCGATCATCCCGCAATACCAGGCGCTCTGGGCCGAGCAGGACGCCCGCCGCCGCGCCGCCCCGGTCGTCGCGGCGGGCGCCGGCAATCCGTTCCGGCCCGATCCCTTTACCCTGTTCGCCAGCTATCCGACGCGGCGCCTGCAGCCGGCCTGGCGGGTCGGCGTGCCGCCCGGCATGACCTGGGCGGACGCCTCCGCGGTGCTTACCTCGCCGCTTGCGGCCTATTCCAATCTGCACCGGCCGAACCTCGAGGCGCTGGGCGCGCTGTTCCAGCGGCTCGAGCAGTCCGGCCCCGTCACCGTGGCGCAGGCGGTGGCGCCCTACGGCCCCGGCGACCGGGCCTTCATGCAGCGCGGCCTGTTGTGGATGGCGCGCTTCGGCGCGCTGGTGCTCACGCCCGACGACTGAGCGCCGGCCCCAGAAAGCAAAGACCGGGCGGCGAACCTCACAGTTCACCGCCCGGCCAAAGCGACACAGCCATGGAGAGCTAGGCTGACGTCAAAGCTTAACCGAAAGTGACAGTTCGGCAAAGCGCAATGGCGTCGGGCGCTCTTCAACTTACAGCGAGCAGCGCCTGGATTTCAGCCTTGGGCTGTCGAGCCATAGTTCGGCGTCCAGCGTCAGGGCCGCGGCGCTGTCCGGCCCTGGTCATACGAACTGGCCGCCCCTATCAGTGCCGCGTGAGCCGAGGAGGGCGAATTGGCGGACAACTATGAGTTCACGACGGATTGGTTCAGCCGCTTCGCATCGGTCTGGACGGAATTGCTGAAGCGCTTTCCGCCGTCCCGCATCCTGGAGATCGGCTCGTACGAAGGTCGTGCGGCCTGCTTCCTGATCCAGACCTGCGCCGCAGAGCGCGATATCGAGCTGCATTGCATCGACACCTGGGAGGGCGGGGTCGAGCACGACACTGATGCAATGCCGCTTGTCGAGCAGCGGTTCGACCGCAACATTGCGATAGCTCGCGACGGCGCGCCGCATGCGGTGAATTTTCACAAGCACAAGTCGCTGTCGTCGGCCGCCCTGGTCAAGCTGTTGGCCGAAGAACGGCACGAAAGCTTCGACCTGATCTACGTCGACGGCTCACATCAGGCTCCGGACGTGCTGTCCGACGCCGTGCTGGCCTTCATGCTGCTGCGGCCCGGCGGGCTGCTGGTCTTCGATGACTATCTCTGGTCGATGGACGGGGCGGGGAAGCAGGACTTCTACCAGCTGCCGAAGCCGGCGATCGACGCCTTCGTCAACATCTACCAGCGCAAGATCTCGGTGGTCGGCGCGCCGCTCTATCAGCTCTATATCCGGAAGCTTAGCTCGTGAGCCCACCGTCCGCGCCCATCGGCCGCCATTATCCCGACGCTGGTGATCCGCAGGCGCCCGTCGAGGTGGCGGTCGTCATGCCGACGATTCTTCGGCCGTGCGTGGCGGTCGCCGTGGAGTCGGTGTTCCGGCAGAACTTTGCTGGGCGCATTCAGCTGCTGATCGGCGTGGATAAGGCGGCCGAAGCGCCGACGCATCTGGAGGCGGCCCTCGAGCAGCGGCCGGACCACGTGTCGGCTCTGGTGCTGGCGCTTCCCTATTCGACTTCGATCCGCCATGGCGGGGTGCATCCGGCCACCGACGGCGGCTCGCTTCGGGCCATTCTCAGCTTCATGGCCAACAGCCGCTACGTGGCCTACCTCGACGACGACAACAGCTGGGAGCCGGACCACCTGAGCGGCGTCGTGCAGGCGATCCAGGGCAAGGTCTGGGCCTACTCGCTACGCATGCTGATCGACGAGACGAATGGACGCGAGCTGGCCGTGGACCGCTGGGATTCG
Source organism: Phenylobacterium sp. (assembly GCF_035276905.1). Classification (GTDB taxonomy): domain Bacteria; phylum Pseudomonadota; class Alphaproteobacteria; order Caulobacterales; family Caulobacteraceae; genus Phenylobacterium. Next base: position 2,858 of record NZ_DATELG010000195.1, read on the forward strand.
GTCGGGCCGAACGCGGGTCGTTTCGCTGCACAGGGCGGACTGGTCGACCCCAATTGCCTACTGGTCGACAAGCTCGCCGCCGCTCGCGCCTTCGGGCGCTGGTCAGAGGGGCCCGGCGTGACCTCAGACCGGAACTTCTTCGCCGCGCTCCGCGAGGCGCCGCACGGACGTGTCGAGCGCGCCACGGTGCGTTACGGCATCCGACCGACCAATGTGCTGAACACCTTCCTGCGCGAGAACACCCAGTTCTGAGCCTCACCCGTAAGCGAACCCCACCAGCCCCTTCAGCCGCGCCTGGTCGCGGGCGTAGACCCGCCGCAGCCAGGCCACGTCCTGCGCCGTGAGCTCGGCGCCGTAGTCGATGTCCCGGCCGACGTGGACCTCGCGCGCCGGCGGGGGCGGCGCCTCGGGGAGGCCGATGAACCGCCGCACCCGGTTCAGCACCGGCCCAGGCTCGGCGCGCAGGTCCTCGGCGCGGATCACCAGCGCCTGCTCGCGCGGAAAGATCTCGAACAGCCGCGCCAGCTGCTCGGCGTAGAAGCCGCGCTCGACGTAGGAGAACTCGCGGTGAAAGCCCCACGGTTCGGAGGCGAACAGCCGCTGGCGGCCCTGGCGGATGCACCAGGCGAAGGGCTGGAGCTCGGCGCCGCGGGCGTACTCCATGCGCCAGTGCGACCAGGCGCGCTCCACCGGATCGCGCAGGGTCACGACCAGCCGCATGGCCGGGTTGTAGGCGGCTATCCGCTCCAGCGCGTTCGGCCAGTAGAGGTAGATCGGCGTCGCCTCGCCGCACGGCCGCCCGCCCGGCGCTTCGAACCCCGCGTGGTAGGCGCCGTAGTCCGGCCGG
>NZ_DATELG010000196.1:0-7421 GCF_035276905.1 Phenylobacterium sp.
CTTGAGCCTTCCCGCCTAATTTCCGCCGCTTCGCGCAAGCGCTTGGGAGCGACGCCCTCGGATGGCCCTGCAATATCTCGAGTTCGAGCGGCCGATCGCCGAGCTCGAAGCCAAGATCGAGGAGCTTTCGAAGCTCTCGGAGACCGCGGGCCCCGGGGCCTTCGAGGCGGAAATCGAGAGCCTGCGCGCGCGCGCCCAGAAGATGCGGCGCGACGCCTACGCCAAGCTCGACGCCTGGCAGAAGACCCAGGTCGCCCGCCACCCCGACCGGCCGCATTTCGTGGACTATGTGGCGGACCTGATCGACGACTTCGTCGAGCTGCATGGCGACCGGGTGTTCGGCGACGACCAGGCGCTGATCGGCGGCCTCGGCCGGTTCCGCGGCCGGCCGGTGGTGGTCATGGGCCACGAGAAGGGCCGCGACACCGCCAGCCGCGTGAAGCACAATTTCGGCTACGCCCGGCCCGAGGGCTACCGCAAGGCGGTGCGGCTGATGGAGCTGGCCGAGCGCTTCGGCCTGCCGGTGCTGAGCTTCGTCGACACCGCCGGCGCCTATCCCGGCATCGCCTCTGAGGAACGCGGCGTGGCCGAGGCCATCGCGCGCTCGACCGAGAAGTGCCTGATGCTGGGCACGCCCAACATCGCGATCATTACCGGCGAGGGCGGCTCGGGCGGGGCGATCGCGATCGCCGGCGCCAATCGCGTGCTGATCCTGGAGCACGCCATCTATTCGGTGATCGCCCCCGAAGGCGCCAACTCCATCCTCTGGCGCGGCGCGCGATCGGGCGCCGACGCGGCCCGGGCGATGAAGATCTCCGCCCAGGAGCTGCTGGCGATGAAGATCGTCGACCGGATCGTGCCCGAGCCGATCGGCGGGGCGCACGCCGACCGCGCGGAGACCATGGCGATGGTCGCCGAGGCGCTGGAGCAGGAGCTGGCGGCGCTGGACGACCTGTCCGCCGACGAGCTGCGCAAGCGCCGCGCCGAGCGCTTCTACGCCATCGGCCGATCCCTGCAGTAATTGGCGCCGCAGTAGCGCCTACTCCTTCGGCAGCATCGCCCGCAGGGTCTTCACGGCGGCTTTGTAGGCGTCCCTGTCGTGGGCCTTCAGGTGCGTCAGGTCCTGCTCGATCACCTTCAGGTGGTCGGTGATCGTGGCCGCCTTGATGCCGTCGATCCGCGCGCGAAGCTTGACCAGATCCTGAAAGGCCGGCACGCCGTCGGGGCCGCCCTGGCGCTCGATCAGCTCGAACACCGCGTCCATCAGCTTACCGAGCTGGCGGCCGTAGCTCTCGCGGGCGACGATTGCGGCCTCGGTCGCCGGCGCGCTGGAGTTGGTGTCGTTGACGACCAGGTTGCCGAAGGTCCAGCCCGGCAGGATCGGCTGGACGAAGGCGCCCGTGGCGGTCGGCGCCCCGTACCACGCCCTCAGCCAGGCGACCGGATCGAAGAGGGGGCTCGCGCCCACGCCGTCAGTCATTCCGCACCCGTCCCGCCTGTCTTGACCGTTGGCAGGATACCGCGCCCCGCGCGAATGGCCTAGGCGAGGCGCTGCAGCGTCTGGGCGAGTTCGTCGACCGCCTCGGCGGTGGTGGCCCAGGAGCAGACGAAGCGCACGCTGCCGTCGAGGAAGCGGTGGACGAACCAGCCCGCCGCGTGCAGGCGCTCAAGGGTCGGCTCGTCCATCTCGACGAAGACGGTGTTGGCCTCGACCGGGTGCAGCACCTTGAACGGCATGGCCTTGGCGAGCCTCGCGGCCATGGCGTTGGCGTGGGCGGCGTGGCGCAGCATCGCGCCGCCCTGGAGCATGCCGACGAAGGGGGCGGCGTAGAACCGGCCCTTGGACGGCAGCTGGCCGGCCTGCTTCAGTCGCGGATCGATCCGCCGGGCCAGCGCCGGGTCGAGGATCACCAGGGCCTCGGTCGGCGGCATGCCGGCCTTGGCCCCGCCGAGCACGAAGAGGTCGACGCCGAGGGCTGCGACACGCTTCAGCTCGAAGCCCGCCGCCGCGGCGTTGGCGATCCGCGCCCCGTCCAGGTGGACGCCGCAGCCGCGCTCTTTGGCGGGCGCGATCAGCCGCTGCAGCTCGTCGGCGGAATAGACCGTGCCGTACTCGGTGGCGTTGGTCAGCGACAGCGCCGCGGCCGGCTGGCGGTAGGAGACGTCCGGCTGGGCGAGGGCGGCGTCCAATGCGGCGGGCTCGATGCGGCCCGAGGCGCCCGGCAGGCGGATCAGCCCCACGCCCTGGCCGAAGAAGCCCGGGGCGCCGGTCTCGTCAGTGCAGATGTGGGCGTGCTCGTGCGCCAGCACCGCTTCGAACGGCCGGGCCAGCGCGGCGGTCGAGAGGGCGTTGGCCGCCGTGCCCGACGCCACGAACCGCACCTCGGCGTCGACGTCGAGCAGGCCACGCACCAGATCGGCCGCCTGGGCGGTGACGTGGTCGGTCCCGTAGCCGGCGGCGAAGCCCGCATTGGCCTCGACGATCGCCGCCATCGCCTCCGGCGCGGCGGGGGCGGTGTTGTCCGAGGCGAAGTCGTAGCGGGGCGTCATCATGCCGGAGCCTTTAGAATTCAAGATACAGATCGCGCCATTGGGGATTGTCGCGCTCGATCAACTCCAGCTTCCATTGCCGACGCCAGCGCTTGATGCGCTTCTCGGCTGCGATGGCTTCGAGGGCGGTCGGGAACGCTTCGTACCAGACCAGCATCTTGACGCCGTAATCGGCGGTGAACCCCTGGATGAGACCTTCGCGATGCTCGTAGACGCGGCGAGAGAGATTATTGGTTACGCCAGTGTAGAGCGTGCCGTTCCGCTGGCTGGCGAGGATGTAGACGTAAAAATTGCGCTCCACGTACCGAGCTTAGCCGCACCCACCAATATCGTCATCCCGGACGGCCGATAGGCCGATCCGGGACCCAGGGGCCGTGCGCACCGCCCCTGGGTCCCGGCTCTTCGCTGCGCTACGGCCGGGATGACGGTGAATTTTGCACGGCCTAAACCAGCGCCCCGTGGCAGTGCTTGAACTTCTTGCCCGAGCCGCAGGGGCAGGGGGAGTTGCGGCCGGTGGCTTCCCAGCCGTCGGGGAGCGCGCTGACCGGCAGAGCCGCGCGCTGGTCGACCGGCAGGCCGTCCGGCAGGAGGCCCATCTGGGCGGCGTTCTCGCCGGTCAGCGGATCGACGTGGATCTCGAACATCTGGCCGGGCGGCGGCTGCGGCGGCTCCTCGAACTGGAACTCCACCGTCATCAGCCAGCGGGTGACGTTCTGGCGCACGTCGACCAGCAGCTTCTCGAACAGGGTGAAGGCCTCGGTCTTGTATTCCTGCAGAGGGTCGCGCTGGCCGTAACCGCGCAGGCCGATGACGTTGCGCAGGTGGTCGAGGTGCATCAGGTGCTCGCGCCACTGCAGGTCGATCTGCTGCAGCAGGAAACTCTTCTCGAGCGAGCGCATGTGCTCGCCCACGATGCCCTCGCGCTCGGCGACGCGGGCGTTCGCCGCGGCGTCGATCCGCTCCTCGATCTCCTCGTTGGCGATGCCGTCCTCGGCGGCCCAGTCGCGCACCGGCAGCTGCAGGCCGAGGTATTCCTGGACGTGGGCGTCGAGGCCCTCGATGTCCCATTGCTCGGCGTAGGCCTTCGGCGGCAGGTGGCGGCCCACCAGGTCGGCGATGGTGTCGCGGCGCATCTCGGCGACCACGTCGGAGATGTCGGGCGAGCTCATGAACTCGGCGCGCTGCTCGAAGACGGCCTTGCGCTGGTCGTTCACGACGTCGTCGTATTTCAGCAGGTTCTTGCGGATCTCGTAGTTGCGCTGCTCGACGCGCTTCTGGGCGGTGGCGATGGCCGAGTTCAGCCACTTGTGGGTGATCGCCTCGCCGTCCTGGACGCCGAAGGTGCGCATGATCGAATCCAGCCGCTCGCCGGCGAAGATGCGCAAAAGGTCGTCCTCGCAGGAGAGGAAGAACTTCGAGTGGCCCGGGTCGCCCTGGCGGCCGGTCCGGCCGCGCAGCTGGTTGTCGATCCGCCGGCTCTCGTGGCGCTCGGTGCCGAGCACGAAGAGGCCGCCGGCGGCCAGGGCCTGGGTCTTCAGGCCGGCGATCTCGGCCTCGATCTCGGCTTTGCGGTGGGCGGCCATCTCCGGCGTCGCCTCGACGCCCAAATCGCGCTGTTCCTCGCGCCAGCGGGCGACCTTCATGTCGACGTTGCCGCCCAGCTGGATGTCGGTGCCGCGGCCCGCCATGTTGGTGGCGATGGTCACCGCGCCCGGCACGCCGGCGTCGGCGACGATCAGGGCTTCCTGCTCGTGGTAGCGGGCGTTCAGTACGTTGTGCGGGACGCCCTTCAGGGCCTTGCCGTCGACCTCGAACTTGTGCGCCTTCAAGAGCTCCGACAGCTGCTCGGACTTCTCGATCGAGACGGTGCCCACCAGGATCGGCTGGCCGCGCTTATAGCAGTCCTCGATCTGGGCGATGATCGCCCGGTTCTTCTCCGCCGCGGTGCGGTAGACCTCGTCGTCCTCGTCGATCCGGGCGATCGGCCGGTTGGTCGGGATCTCGACCACTTCCATCTTGTAGATGTCGTGGAATTCCTGGGCCTCGGTCGCGGCGGTGCCGGTCATGCCCGAGAGCTTCTCGTAGAGGCGGAAGTAGTTCTGGATGGTGACCGAGGCCAGCGTCTGGTTCTCGGGCTGGACGACGACGGCTTCCTTGGCCTCGATCGCTTGGTGCAGGCCTTCCGACAGGCGCCGGCCCTGCATCATGCGGCCGGTGAACTCGTCGATCAGGATCACCTCGCCGGCGCGGACGATGTAGTCCTTGTCGCGGGTGTAGAGCACGTTGGCCCGTAGCGCCTGGTTGACGTGGTGCACGACCGAGACGTTGGCGGCGTCGTAGAGGCCGGCGGAGTCCTCGGCCAGGTGGCCGCCCGCGGCGAGGATCTCCTCGACCTTCTCGGCGCCTTCCTCGGTCAGGATGACCTGGCGCTGCTTCTCGTCGTGCTCATAGGTCGAGGCGTCCTTGATCAGGTCTTTGATGACCAGGTCGATGACCTTGTAGAACTCGCTGCGGTCCTCGGTCGGCCCGGAGATGATCAGCGGCGTGCGCGCCTCGTCGATCAGGATCGAGTCCACCTCGTCGACGATCGCGAAGTTGTGGCCGCGCTGGACCATCTCGGCGGGATCGTAGACCAGGTTGTCGCGCAGGTAGTCGAAGCCGAACTCGTTGTTCGTGCCATAGGTGATATCGGAGCGGTAGGCGTCCTGACGCTGGTTCTGGCTCAGGCCATGGACGATGACGCCCACGCTCATGCCCAGGAAGCGATAGATCTGGCCCATCCACTCGGCGTCGCGTTGGGCCAGGTAGTCGTTGACGGTGATGACGTGCACGCCCTTGCCGGCGAGCGCGTTCAGGTAGACCGGGGCGGTGCCGACCAGCGTCTTGCCTTCGCCGGTCCGCATCTCGGCGATGCCGCCCTGGTGCAGCACCATGCCGCCGACCATCTGCACGTCAAAGTGGCGCAGGCCGATGACCCGCCTGGAGGCCTCGCGCACGACGGCGAAGGCTTCTTCCAGGACGTCGTCGAGCGAGGCGCCGGAGGCCAGCCTGGCCTTGAACTCGTCCGTCTTGGCGCGCAGCTCGGCGTCGGAGAGCGCCGCGAGCTTCGGCTCGAAGGCGTTGATCTTGCTCACCCGGGCCGACATGGCCTTGACCTTGCGGTCGTTGGAGGAGCCGAAGAACCGTTGGAAGATGCTCAAGGAGGAAGGTCCGGTCGATTGCGGGCCCGGCGCGGCCATGCGCCTTTCGGCCCGTCGCCTGCCGGGAAGAACGCTCTATTCAGGGCGGCCGAGACTTAAGCAGCGCCCCTGCAAGTGTCAACGCGGCGGGACCTCGCGCGGGATCACGTTCGGCTACGCCGGCTCAGGTGTTGCGCTTCGCGCGATCAGGACTGAAGCACCTTGCACGAACCGCGGATCGGGCGGCCATTGTCGCGGAGCGAATGCGCCCCAAAGGCAGGAGCTGCGACATGATCTCCTTCAGCGCGTCCATCGCCGCCTACGAGGCGGGGCTTCGCCGGCTGTTCGGACCGGCGTTCCGCGAGCACGACCTCAAGCACAAGCATGAGCGGATGAAGGAGGATCCGTTCCTCTTCCTCCGCGGGACCTGCTGGCGCTGGGCCGAGGGCGCGCCGGAGCTGTGCCGCGAGCTGATGACCGCGCCGAAGGCCGCCTCGGTCGGCGACGCGCACGCCGGCAACTTCGGCCTCTGGCGCGACGCCGAGGGCCGGCTGGTCTGGGGCGTCAACGACTTCGACGAGGCGGCGGTCCTGCCTTACGCCCTTGACCTGGTGCGGCTGTGCACGAGCTTCATGGTGGCGAACGAGCGGCTGAGCGCGGCGGAGGTCGCCGATCCGCTGCTCGAGGCCTATCGCGCCGCGCTGCAGGCCCCGCGCGCCTTCGTCCTCGAGCGGGAGAACCTGTGGCTGCGCGGCGCCTTCGCCTCCAAGGACGACTCGCGGGAGGAATTCTGGGCCGAGCTCGAGCGGGCCGAGCCCGAAACGCCGCCGCCCGGCTACGAGGCCGAGCTGAAGGCGGACCTCGGTCCCGTCGAGCACCTGAAGATCGCGCCCCGCGTCGCCGGCGTCGGCAGCCTCGGCCGGCCGCGGTTCGTGGCCTGCGGACTGATGCGCGGCGGGCCTGTCGCACGCGAAGTGAAGGGGCGGGCGCCGTCCTGCTGGGGCGGCGCGCAGGACCCCGGCCTGCCGTCGCGCATGGCGGCCGGCCGCTGGCGCTCTCCGGACCCGCACCTCAATTATGGGCCGGCCCTGGTGCATCGCCGGCTCGCCCCGAACAGCCGCAAGATCAAGTTCGCCGACCTGAAGGAGCGCGACGCCATCCCCTTCGTCCGCGTCATGGCCGCCGATCTGGCCGCGATCCACCTGGGCGACGGCGCCCACGGCGAGGCGATCTTCGCCGATCTCCACAGCCGGAAGGCGGACTGGCTGCGGGACGCTGCAAGGACGGTCGCGGACTGGACGAGGACGGAGTTCCACGCCTATCGCGGCTAGACCGACGAAACCGCGCCGGGGCGGGTCCACAACCTTTGCACTTGGCGCCTTATATCGCTAGGGACGGGCGGCGCGGCAGGGGCCGCGTCCCACCCCAAGTCCAAGAGGGCCGCTCATGACCCGCACCCCGAGCAAGAAGCCCGCGGCCGCGACGCCCGTCGAGGTGGTGGGCCAGACCCTGGAGCGCGCCTTCGACCCGCTGACCAGCGCGCTGAAGCGCGCGGCCTTGAAGCGCGCCGACAAGCAGGCGCGGCAGTTCGCCGAGCCGGCCGCGGCGTCGCCGCCCGCGGCCGGGGGCGGCAAGGCCATGCCGGTCTCGCCGCTCTTCGTGCCGTTCCCGCGCATGCCGCCGATCGCCGGC
>NZ_DATELG010000197.1:0-3533 GCF_035276905.1 Phenylobacterium sp.
CGCCGTCTTCTTTGGCCGGCAGGTAGAACGTGTCCTGCATCTGGCGCGCCGGATGGTCCTTCGGAATGTTCAGGGCCTCGAAGTTGTGGAAGTCGTCCTCGATGTCGGGACCTTCCGCCAGGCCGAAGCCCATCTCGCCGAAGATGGCGATCATCTCGTCCAGGACCTGCATGGTCGGATGCACCCGGCCGCGGCGCTCGGGCGGAGCGGGCAGCGACAGGTCGACGCGCTCGGCGGCGAGGCGGGCGTCGAGCGCGGCGGCCTCCAGCTCGGCCTTGCGGGCGGCGATCGCCCCGCCGACCCGGTCGCGCAGGCCGTTGATCTGCGGGCCGCGCTCGCGCCGCTCGTCGGGGCTCATCTGGCCCAGGGTCTTGAGCAGCTCGGAGATCGAGCCGGACTTGCCCAGCGCGGCCACGCGCACGGCGTCGAGTTCGGCGAGATCGCCCGCGGCGCCGATGCGCCCGCTGATCTCGGCTTCCAGGTGCGAAAGATCGGTCATGACGGCGCTTGCTCTAGAGCAGGACGGGGGGAGCGAGAACAAAAAACCCTCCGGCTTGCGCCGGAGGGCTCTTCGAAAGACGGGGATTGCTCCCTTGTCTCTTAGGCCAGGGCGGCGCGGACCTTGTCGGCGATCGCCTTGAAGCCGACCGGATCCTTGCCGGCGACGTCGGCCAGAACCTTGCGGTCCATCTCGATGCCGGCCTTGTCCAGGCCGTGGATGAACTGCGAATAGGTGAAGCCTTCCAGGCGCGCCGCGGCGTTGATCCGCTGGATCCACAGCGAGCGGAAGCTGCGCTTGCGGACCTTGCGGTCGCGGTACGAGTACTGGCCGGCCCTGTCCACGGCCGCCTTGGCGGTGCGGATGGTGTTCTTGCGGCGCCCGTAGAAGCCCTTGGCCTGCTCCAGGACTTTCTTGTGCTTGGCGTGGGCGGTCACGCCCCTCTTCACGCGAGCCATCGGTCAGAGCTCCTTCTTAGAGGCCGTAGGGCAGGAACTTCTTGATGATCTGAGCGTCGGCTTCGCTCATCACCTTGGTCCCGCGGTTCTGACGGATGTACTTGGCGTTGTGGCTGATCAGGCGGTGCCGCTTGCCGGCGACGCCGGCCTTCAGCTTGCCCGACGCCGTCATCTTGAAGCGCTTTTTCGCGCCTGACTTCGTCTTCAGTTTCGGCATTTCACGTCGGAGCCTTTAAGGGCCCCGTCCTCTTGGCGTGTTTACGAGCCGCCCTGGCATGCCTTGGTGGCCAGGCGGTTCCGAAGGGCGTGGCTGATACGCGAAAGGCCGGGGGAATGCAAGGCTGGGGCCTCGCTCTTCCTCTCCCGCTCGCGGGAGGAACACCGGGCGGTGGAGCAGCTCAGCGCCCCTCCTGGCAAAGTCCCTGCGGCGGCTTGCCCTCTCCACCGCTCGCTCTCCGCTGCGCTCGGCGAGCGGTCCCCCTCTCCCGGCTTGGCCGGGAGAGGAAGGCGCTTCGGAAAACGAAAACGGCCGCCCGGCGGCGGCCGCGCGTCAGGTCTGGCGGTGCGGCCTCACCGCGGCGCCAGGATCATGATCATCTGCCGGCCTTCCATGCGCGGCTCGTACTCGACCTTGGCCACCGGCTCGAAGTCGGCCTTCACCTGCTGCAGCAGCTTCATGCCCAGTTCCGGGTGGGCCAGCTCACGGCCGCGGAAGCGCAGGGTGACCTTCACCTTGTCGCCTTCTTCGAAGAAGCGGGTCATCGCCCGTTGCTTCACTTCGTAGTCGTGCTTGTCGATGTTCGGGCGGAGCTTGATCTCCTTGATCTCCACCACCTTCTGCCGCTTGCGCGCCTCGTTCTTCTTCTTCTGCTCCTGGAACTTGAACTTGCCGTAGTCCAGGATCTTGCAAACGGGCGGTTCCGCGTTCGGAACGATCTCGACCAGGTCGAGGCCGGCTTCTTCAGCCGCTTCGAGGGCGGAGGAGGTGGGCATCACGCCCTGCTTCTCGCCGTGCTGGTCAATGAGCAGCACACGGGGAACGCGGATTTCATCGTTGATGCGCGGCCCGTCCTTGACGGGAGGCGCCTGCATGGGGCGGCGAATAGGGGTTGGCTCCGGGTTGTTGATACGCAAACGCCGGCGCGCTTCGGCAGCGAACCGGACGATGGGCAACTATATGCGTGAGGGTTACGGCGGTATCAAGCCGCGCCGGTGGTCGCGCCGATCAAAGATTGCGCTCTTTGCGCCACAGTTGCGACCGGCAGATCGGAGAGCCGCTCCGCCCTGAGCACCGCCACCTTGCCGCGCGGCGCCGAGAGCGCCGGGTCCGAGGCGCTGGAGAACAGCACCAGCGTCGGCGCGCCGGCGGCGGCGGCCAGGTGCAGCGGGCCGGTGTCGTTGCCGATCGCCAGCGCGGCCTTGGCGCCCAGGACGGCGATGCGGGCGAAGTCGGTGCGGCCGGTCAGGTCGCGGGCGCGCGGAACCTCGCGCTGCATGGCGTGGGCCAGGGGGGTCTCCTGCGGGCCGCCGATGATGACGATGTCGTAGCCCTTGGAATAGAGGATGCGGGCGAGCTCGGCGTACTTCTCGACCGGCCAGCGCTTCTCCGGCCGATGCGCCGAACCGCCGGGCACGAACATCACATAGGGCCTGGGCTTCACCGCGCCGGGGACCGGGCGGTCCGCCGGCTGGTCCTTCCAGATCCACGACAGGTCCGGCGGCGGCGCCGCGCCCGGCGCGGTCGGCGCGTCGGGCCAGATGCCGGCGTACATCAGCTGGTCGGCCTGGCGCTCCAGGGTGTGCATGGAGTTGCGCAACGGGTTCCTGTGCGGCAGCGAGCAGCCGAAGGCGATGCCCGACCAGGCCGGCGGGTTGGGCCGCAGCGCCTGGAAGATCCGCCCCGAATGGGCCGAGGTCTGCAGGTCGTAGACCCGGGCGTAGTCGGCCTGCCTGATCCGCCGGCGCAGCGCCATCCATTGGCCGAAGTTCTCCGGCCGGCCGTCGGTCTCGACGGCGTTGAAGTAGGGGCAGGTCTTGGCGAGCGCCGCGAAGGGGGGGGTGGTGAGCAGGGTGATGTGCGCCTTGCGGTGCGCCTCGCGGATCTTCTTCATCGCCGCCAGCGCCAGGACGAAGTCGCCGAGCGCGGACAGCTTGATGACCAGGATCTTCTCGACCTTGCGGGGCGACATCAGGCGCGGGCCTCCAGAACCCGTTCATAGGCCTTGAGCGTGGCGTCGCACATGGCCTCGACGCGGTAGAGCGCGCGGGCGCGGGCCATGGCGGCCTGGCCCATCCGGGCGCGGCCCTGGGGCCCCAGGTCGATGGCCCGGGCGAGGGCCGCGGCCCAGGCCTCGGCGTCGCCGGGAGGCGCCAGCCAGCCGGTCTCCCCGTCGACCACCGTCTCCATGGTCCCGCCGTGCGCCGCGGCGATCACCGGACGCCCCATCGCCTGCGGCTCGACGGCCGCGCGGCCGAAGGATTCCGGCACGGTGGTAGGCAAGAGCGCCAGGTCGCAAAGCATGAAGGCGGCGGGCATGTCGTCACAGTGGCCGACAATCCTGATCGCTTCCTGAAGA
>NZ_DATELG010000198.1:0-7211 GCF_035276905.1 Phenylobacterium sp.
GGACCCGATCCGCGACTCCCATACAGGCCAGCGCCGCCACGGCGGGGCACTACAGGCCGGACAGATGGCAGCATCCGACTACGCGACCAAAACCTCTCCACTCCGGACTTGCGCTGAAGGGGGCGTCCACAGATGGAAAGCGGTCTCTACTTCGATCCGGCGCGGATGCACGTGCTCGGCCACAAGGGCAAGCACCTCTCGGTCAGAGGGCCGTTGAACATCGCCCGCCCGATCCAGGGCTGGCCGGTGATCGTCCAGGCCGGCGCCTCGGAGGCCGGCCGCCAGCTGGCGGCGGAGACCGCCGAGGTGATCTTCGCCGCCCCGGGATCGCTGGAAGGGGGCAAGTCCTTCTACGCCGACATCAAGGGCCGCGCCCGCGCCCTCGGCCGCGATCCGGACGGGATCAAGATCCTGCCCGGCGCCATGGTGGTGGTCGCCGACAGCGTGGAGGAGGCGCGCGCCAAGCTCGCCCGGCTCGACGGCCTGGTGCACTACGAGAGCGGGATCGGTTCGCTGAATTCCATGCTCGACTTCGACGTCTCGGGTTTCGATCCGGACGGGCCGCTGCCCGAGCTTCCGCCGACCAACGCCAGCCATAGCGCGCGGCAGCGGATCTTGTCGCTGGCGAGGCGGGAGCGCCTCAGCATCCGCCAACTCGCGCAGCGCGCCGGCGGCTACGCCGGCCTGTCCTTCGTCGGCACGCCGCAGTCGATCGCCGACGAGATGGAGCGCTGGCTGTTCGAGGAGGGCTCGGACGGCTTCAACGTGGTCTTCCCGTTCGTGCCGCAGGGGCTCGACGACGTGGTCGACAAGCTGATCCCCGAGCTGCAGCGGCGCGACCTGTTCCGCCGCGAATACGAGGGGACGACGCTGCGCGAGAACCTCGGCCTGGCGCGCCCGCCGAACCGCTTCTTCGAGGACAGCGGCCAGGCGGTGGCGGCTCAGTAGTCGATCACTCCCGGCGCGGCGTCCAAAGGTGCGGCGAGTTCGAGCATCGGATCAGTTGGCGGCCTGGCGCGTGGGCTTGCGCCCCGCCTATTCCGCCGCCTGCAAAGCGCCGCGCGCCTGGGCCCAGCGATTCTCGGGAACCGGCAGGCCGAGGTGGCCGCGCAGGGTGTCGTGGGCGTATTCGGTGCGGAACAGGCCGCGCGCCTGCAGCAGCGGCACGACCCGCTCGCGGAAGAGGGCGAACTCCTTCGGACGCCCGACGCGCAGCAGGAAGCCGTCGGCGGCCCCCTCCACGAACCAGCGCTCGATCTCCGCGGCGATCGTCTCGGGCGAGCCGACGAAGGGCGTGCCCAGCCGGCCGAAGCGATAGGCCGTCTGTCGAAGCGTCAGGCCCTCGGCCTGGGCCGTGCGCACGATCCGTTCGGCGCGGCCCTTGTAGCTGTTCAGGCTGAGCTCGCTGACGTCGGGGAACGGGCCGTCAAGCGGATAGCGGCTGAAGTCATGGTAGCCAAAGGCGCGGCCGAGCTCGACCAGCAGCTTGTCGACTTGCTGCTCGCCCTGCTGGGCCTCGGCGAGGGTCTCGGCTTCGGCGTCGGTCTCGGCGATCACAGGGAACAGGCCGGGCAGGACGGTGATCTGGCCCGGGTCACGGCCCAGCGCCGCGGCGCGCGCCTTGAGGTCCCGGTAATAGGCCTGAGCGGTCTCGAAGCTCTCGGCGTTGGTGAAGGTCCCCTCGGCGATATGGGCGCCGAGATTGCGGCCCTCGTCGCTGTCGCCGGCCTGGAAGATCACCGGCTGGCCCTGCCGCGAGCGGCTCAGCGCCAGCGGGCCTGCGACGGAGAAGAACTCGCCGCGGTGGTTGAGGGCGTGCTGCTTCGGCTTGTCGAGGAAGACTCCGCCGGCCTTGTCGCGCGGGAAGGCGTCGTCCTCGTAGCTGTCCCACAGGCCCTGCACCACCTCGACGAACTCGCGGGCGCGGGCGTAGCGGACCTCGTGGTCGAAGTGCGCCTCGCGGCCGTAGTTGCGCGCCGCCCCCTCGAGCCCCGTCGTGACGACGTTCCAGCCGGCGCGGCCGCGGCTGATATTGTCGAGCGAGGCGAACTGGCGGGCGACGTTGTACGGCTCCCAGTAGGAGGTGGTGAGGGTGGCCACCAGGCCGATCTTCCTCGTCGAGGCGGCCACGGCCGAGAGCAGGGTCAAGGGCTCCAGGCGGTTGAGAAAGTGCGGCGCGCTGTCCGGCGTGATGAACGGGCTGTCGACGATGAAGACGAGGTCGAACTTGCTGGCCTCGGCGAGGCGCGCGTTCTCGACGTACCAGTCGATGTCGATGCTGGCGGTCCCCGGCACCTGCGGATCGCGCCAGGTCAGTTGGTCCGTGCCTACGCCGGTGAGAATTGCGCCGAGCTTGAGCTGCCGAGCCGGGGATTGGGTCATTAGGGGCTCCTGAGGGTCCCCGCCTAAATAATCGGACATGATGCGGCCGAATAACGAAGAGTCCTCAAGGCCGACATTGCCGGCGCTGAAGGCGCGACGCGTAGAGCGTCCGGCGGTTCGAATGAACCGCCGAACGCTCACAAGTTTCTGAAGTTAGACCATTCGCTGCGCCGAACCGGCCTCCACTTCGGCGGCGAATGGTCCAGGCGGCGTCGCGCCGGAGCGAGCGTCAGAAGTCGTAGCTGAGACGCGTGTAGTAGTAGCCTCCGTTGAAGCCGAACGGCGACCAGGTCGGGTAGATGTCGATCGCGGACGAGCCGGAGGCCACCTCGGCGGCGAGATAGGCGTCGCTCACGCGGTTCGGGTGGAGGTTGAACAGGTTGTTCGCCCCGATCGCCACGCGGATCCCATTGGTCGTCCGGTAGGCCAGCTCCGTGTCGAAGATCGGCGTGACTCCGATCTTCTGGTTGAAGAACACGCCGTTGCCGGGGTCGCGCAGCTGGGAGCTTTCGCCATAGACCGTGCCGACGAGGTTCAGGCTCCAGGGGCCGTTGGTGTAGAGGCCGCCGAGCGCGATCTTGTACTTCGGCGAGGAGCTCTCCAGGGCCGAGCGGGCCCCGAGGTTCAGCAGGCTCTGGCCGGAGGCGGCGATCTGCGGAGGCGGCGCCTTGACCTTGGTCACCTTGTTGTCGGTGTAGGCGCCCGTCAGCGACCAGTCGATATGGCCCAAGTCGCCGAGACTGGTCGGATAGGCCAGCACGAGCTCGGCGCCGCGCGTGCGGGTGTCCACGGCGTTCGAGAAAATGCTGATCCCCGTCGTCGCGACGGTCGGATCGAGGGTGTTGCCGTTGGCGCTGATCGCGGCGGTCACCGCAGGGGAACGCACGGCTCCGCCCAACAGGCCGAAGATCGTGCCGGAGCCGACGATCCGGTTCTTCAGCTCGATCTGATAGAGGTCGAGGCTGGCGGTCAGGTTGGGCAGGGGCCGGGTCACGAAGCCGACGGAGAAGTTCGTCGACTTCTCTGGCTTGAGCGGCGCGATCCCCAGCAGCCTGGCCGCGGCGGCGTTCGGCGGCAGTTGCACCACGGCGGTGGTCGGCGAGACGTTGGTCGCCGAATAGAACTCCTCGGCCAGCGTCGGCGCCCGGAAGCCGGACGAAACGTTGCCGCGCAGCGCGAAAGCGTCGCTGAAGTCATAGCGGCTGGTGAGCTTGCCGATGCTGGTGTCGCCGAAGTCGCTGAAGTGCTCGTAGCGCCCGGCGGCTTCGAGCTGCAGCTGCTCGACCGGCTTCACCGCCAGGTCGACGTAGCCCGCCCAGTTGTCGCGGCTGTGGCGGCCCGCGTCGGTGAGCGCGAAGCCCGGATAGGACTGCGAGCCGGCCTTGTAGCGCGAAGCGGCGTCGCCGGCGCGGATCTCATAGCTCTCGTGGCGTTGCTCGAGCCCGACGGCCACCGTGAGCGGGCTGGCCAGCCCGACGTCGAACCCGCGGCTGATGTCGAGGTTGCTGGTCCACTGCGTCGCGATGAAGTCGCCGTTGTGGAAGGCGGTGGGGGTGAAGCCGGTGTCGGCGAAGAGCGACAGGTTGGCGGAGTTGGTGACGTTCAAGGCCACGTCGTCGCGGCCGTAGGTGGTGCTGAGGTCGAAATTCCAGTCGCCGGGCAGCTTGCCGCGCAGCCCGCCGGTGACCGAGAGGTCGTCTTCCTTGCTCGTCAGGTCCGGCGTGAAGCCCTGCGGCCAGACGCTGGGGATGCGGTTCGGCAGGCGATAGTTCTCGTGCGAGGCGGCGTACTTGTGGCCGTAGGTGGCGAAGCCGTAGGCCTCCAGGCTCTCGCCGAACCGATAGCCGCCGTTGGCCGCGAAGTTGGTGAGCGCATAGCGCGCGTCGCCGAAGATCGGGTTGAGATGCGGGAAGCCGGGGATCTGGATCCAGCTCGGGTTGGCGGCGATCAGGCTGGGGTTGAGCAGCCGCTGGTCTGCGCGGCCGCGGTCGCTGAAGTCGTGGTAGCGGGTCTCGGCCGTGAGGTTCAGGTAGCTGTCGGCCGAGGGGGCCAGGCCGATATTGCCGGTGACCGCGCCGGTCTTGCCGTCGCCGGCATAGTATTTGCCGCCGGTGGCGGCGAGCTCGCCGCCGTGGGCGTCCTTCTTCAGGATGATGTTGATCACCCCGGCGATGGCGTCGGTGCCGTATTGCGCGGCGGCGCCGTCGGTCAGCACCTCGATCCGCTCCACGGCCGACAGCGGGATGAAGTTCAGGTCCGCCGTCGCCGAGCCTTGGAACGGTCCGCCCACCACCGCGAGGTTGGCCGTGGGGTGCCGGCGCTTGCCGTCCACCAGCACCAGCGTCTGGTTGGGGCTCAAGCCGCGCAGCCGCGCCGAGAGGGTCAGGTTGCCGGCGTCGCCGCCGAAAGGCTGGGTGTTGAACGACGGCGCCAGGCGGGCGAGCGCCTCGCTGATCTCCGTGCGGCCGGTGCGCACGAGACTGCCGCTGTCGACGACCACGATGGGCGCGGCGCTGTCCTGGGCGCGCACGCCGGTCAGGCGGGTGCCGGTGACGATGAGTTCGTCGATGGAGGTCGCCGCCGCGGTGCTCGAGGCGTTCGCGGTGGAGACCGCCTGAGCGGCCGCGGGACCCGCCGCCCAGGCGAGGGCGATCGCCGCCGCCGAGACGGCGGGCGTTGTGGTTTTCATGTTCGGCTCCAGTTTTGGAAAGGGTTTGCTAGTCGGCCCGCGCCGCCGTGACGTCGATCTCGACCAGCGCGCCCGGCGCCACCAGGCCGGCGACCTTGACCGTGGTGCGGGCAGGCTTGTTGGGCTGGGCGGCGGTTCCGAAGGCGCGCCCCCAGGCCGCGTTCAGGCCGGCGAAGTCGATCGCGCCGCCCTTCTGCGGATCGCCGACGAGGAACACCGTCGCCGACACGACGTCGCCGAGGCTGAGCCCCTGTGCGTGCAGGACGGCGTCGAGACGGGCGAGGGCGGAGGCCGCCTGGGTCTCCGTCGGGCCGTTCTGCGCCTCGGGCGCGGCCAGGGCGCCGCTGAGGAAGACGAGCCTCGCGCCGGCCGGCACCACCACGGCCGAGGCGATCGGCGGGGCGCCGGGCGGGGCGGGGACGCGAAGGATCTCCGCCGCCTGGACGGTCGGCGGGGCGGCGATGACGAAGGCGGCGGCGAGGGCCGCGGCGAGGCGTGGCATGAGCATGCTCCGGAGGGTCGGTGGATGGGGCTATCGGGCGGCGGAAGGCTCGGCCCGCACCCGCTCGGCGATCAGGCCGACGGTGCGGTGGGCCGCGGCGACGGCGCCTTCCTGCCAGCTGGGCAGTTGGCTGAGATGCGCGCCGCTGAGGTAGATGCGCCCCTGCGGCTGGTTCAGCAGCCGGTAGGCGGCGGCGTCGTTGCCGTCGGTCTCCCAGTGCATCCAGGGACCGAGGTTGAAGGCCTGCCGGCTCCAGTCGACCACGACCGGGTTCGCCAGGTCGGCGCCGTGGCCGGGATGCAGCCGCTCGACCGCGGCGCGGGCCAGTCCGGCCTGCTCGCCCAGCGGCCGCGCCTCGAACGCCGCGGCCGGGGGCCCCGCGAGATAGGCCGCGACCAGGAGCCCCCGCGGCGAATGGAAGCCGCTCGACGGATACCAGACGACGCCGGTCCCGCCGTCCGGAAACGACAGGCCGCCGTAGATCTGTTCGGCCTCCCAGAATCGCGGCGCGTCGAACGCGACCTTGGCGGCATGGTCGTAGACGGCCGCGGCGACCGCCTTGCGCACCGGCGCGGGCAGGTCGGTGGGGATCTGCGCCAGGATCTTCAGCGGCAGGGTGACGACGACGAAGTCCCCGCGCTCCACGGCGCCCGCGCCGCTGGTCCGGTCGCGCCAGGCGACCTCGACGCCGCCGTGCGACTGGCGGATGGCGCGCACCTCTGCGCCCAGCCGCGGCGGCCTGCGCAACGCCGCGGCGAGCGCGCGCGGGATCTGGTCCATCCCGCCCACCGGCTCCAGCATGGTCGCCTGCATGAGGACGTTGTCCTCGAAAAGGATGTTCGGCAGGGCCGGGTCGCCCAGCAGGTCACGCAGGGCGAGCGGTGGGCGCGCGATCCCGGTCTGGTCGGCGGCGCCCGGGGTGCGCACGTAGCCCGCCCGTTCCGAGCCGCGATAGACGAGATCCGGTGCGAGGTCGCCATAGCCGCGCAGGAAGCTCACCAGCCGCTCCTTGTCGGCCGCGCTCAATTCCTGGTCCAGAGAGCCGCGGCCTACTGCCTTGGCGAGCAGCTCTGACAGGCCGCCGCGAAGGTCGGTGACCGCCTGGCGCTGTTCGATCGGCCGCGCGCCGAAGGCGCCGTCCGACTGCAGCCGCGCGCTGCGGCTGGAGTTGACCTCGACCTCCAGAGGCACGCCGAGTTCGCGGCAGTAGCCGAGCAGGCCCTGGTGGTGGCTCGGGATGCGGGCCGGTCCGGCGTTGAAATAAAGCCCCGGCGAGAGCCGGGCGACCTGGTCGGGCTGGCCGAGCTGCTCGATGCGGCTGCCGTCCCGAATCGTCCAGTTGCGCCCGCCGACTCGGTCGCGGGCTTCCAGCAGGACGACGTCGAAGCCGGCGCGCTCGAGCCGATAGGCGGCGACCAGGCCCGAGATTCCCGCGCCCAGAACCACGACGCGGCGGCCCTGGCCCAGGCTCGCCGGCAGCTGCGGCGCGTCGGCGGCCGCATGGGTCGGCAGGAAGCCCAGCGCCTGCAGCGACAGGAATCCCGCCGCGTAGCCGCCAAGGCGCGCGGCGCGCCGCAGCATGTCGCGACGACTGATCATGTAGAACGCCCCCGATTACTGAACATGGTTCGCCGATCT
>NZ_DATELG010000199.1:0-5113 GCF_035276905.1 Phenylobacterium sp.
TCAGCTCGCCCCTGCGCGCGGCGATCCCCCGGTCCAGGACCGCGACGTCGCCGTCGCTGGACAGCACCGAGCCGAAGCCGGCCTGGCGCGCGGCCTGGGCGGTCGCCCCGCCGACCGCGAAGACCTGCAGGCCCCGCTCGCCGCTGCGCGCGGCGAAGGCGCGCACGCCGTTGGCCGAGGTGAAGGCGAGCGCGGCGACGCCGGCGAGGTCGATCTCGACGTCCTCCACGTCGTGCACGGCCAGGAGGGGGGCCACCAGCGCGTCATGGCCCAGGCCGCGCACCCGCTCGGCGGTGGCGGCGGCGGCCGGCTGGGCGCGGGTGATCCAGATCTTCTTCCGACGGACGGGCATCGAGGCTC
The DNA here is from genome assembly GCF_035276905.1 of Phenylobacterium sp. Lineage (GTDB taxonomy): Bacteria > Pseudomonadota > Alphaproteobacteria > Caulobacterales > Caulobacteraceae > Phenylobacterium. Next base: position 361 of record NZ_DATELG010000199.1, read on the forward strand.
ACTAAGGAGGCGAACCTTAAGCTTTGAACACCAGGGGCCCGGCTTACCAGCCCCTAACGAGGTCTAACGTCCCTAATGGCCGATCGCGTCGCCGGCGGCGGCCTTCACCGCATAGCCCAGCGACAGGCCGAGGTCGCGCGCCGACGCCTCCGGCTGGGCGAGCTGGGAAAGCTCGGTCTCGGCGGCGTGGCGGAAGCGCTGGCGTCCGTCCGAGGACAGCGCCTCGACGACCAGCTTCAGCGTCCCGTTCTGCATCCAGGCGTGGGCGCCGACGGCGGTCTTGCAGGAGGCTTCGAGCGCGGTCAGCGCGCCGCGCTCGGCCGCGACCGTGATCATCGTCGGCGCGTGCTGCAGCGCCTTGACCCAGGGCAGCTCGCAATCGCCCTCGCGGGTCTCGATGGCGAGCGCGCCCTGGCCGGGGGCCGGCGGGCACTCGACCGGATCGATCAGGCTCTTCGGCAGGTGGCTTAAGCCCAGCCGCTTCAGCCCCGAGCAGGCCAGCAGGATGGCGTCCACCTCGCCGGCTTCCAGCTTGGCGATGCGCGTGTCGACGTTGCCGCGCAGCATCTCCACGTCGAGGTCCGGCCGGCGGTGCAGCGACTGGGCCTGGCGCCGCAGGCTGGCGGTGCCGAGCCTGGCGCCCTGGGCCAGGTCCTCCAGCCGCTCGGCCGTCAGGCTCAGAAAGGCGTCGCGCGGATCCTCGCGCTCGGGCACGGCGGCGATGCACAGCCCCGCCGGGAGCAGCGCCGGCATGTCTTTCATCGAATGCACCGCGCAGTCGATGCGGCCGTCGAGCAGCGCCTCCTCGATCTCCTTGGTGAAGAGGCCCTTGCCGCCGATCTCCTGCAGCCGGCGGTCCTGGACGCGGTCGCCGGTGGTGGAGATGATCACCAGCGGGCAGGCGGTCTCGGCCTCCTCGGGCGGCACGCCCAGGCTGGCGGCGATGCGGCGCTGAATCTGGCCCGACTGGGCGCGCGACAGCTTCGAGCCGCGGGCGCCGATCCGGACGAGCGGTTGCGTGGGCACGGCGGGCGGTCTACCTCGAAGCGCGAACGACAGAAGGCCTGCTACAGGAGCAGGCCGCCCCCGGCAACCGATGAGCCCCGCCATCCGCCCACAGACCGTCCTAGGCCTCGAGACCAGCTGCGACGAGACCGCCGCGGCGGTGGTGCGCCTGGACGCGGGCGGGGGCGCGCAGGTGCTGTCCTCGGTGGTGGCCAGCCAGATCGCCGCGCACGCGCCCTACGGCGGGGTGGTGCCGGAAATTGCCGCCCGCGCTCACGTCGAGCGGATCGACGGGATCGCCGCCCAGGCGCTCAAGGACGCCGGGCTGGGCTACGACAGTCTGACCGGCGTGGCCGCGACGGCCGGCCCCGGCCTGGTCGGCGGGGTGATGGTCGGCCTCTCCTTCGGCAAGGCCGTCGCGCTCGCCCGCGGCCTGCCGCTGATCGCCGTCAACCACCTGGAGGGCCATGCGGTCTCGGCGCGGCTGGGCGCGCACATTCCCTATCCCTTCCTGCTGCTGCTGGTCTCGGGGGGGCACTGCCAGCTCCTCGCGGTGGACGGAGTCGGCGCCTGTCGCCGGCTGGGCTCGACCATCGACGATGCGGCCGGCGAGGCCTTCGACAAGATCGCCAAGACCCTGGGCCTGCCCTATCCCGGCGGTCCGGCGCTGGAGAAGCTGGCCGAGGGGGGCGAGGCCTCCCGCTACGAGCTGCCGCGCATGCTGCTGGGCCGCAAGGACTGCGACTTCTCCTTCTCGGGCCTGAAGACCGCCGCCGCCCGGCTCGCCGAAGGGCTCAGCGAGGAGGCCGACCGCCGCGACCTTGCGGCCTCGGTCCAGGCGGCGATCGCCCGCCAGCTGGCCGAACGCAGCGACCGCGCCATGGCCGCCTACGCCCAGGCGCACGACGGGCGATCCTTACGTTTCGTGGTGGCTGGCGGGGTGGCCGCGAACAAGGCCGTGCGCGCCGTGCTGGAGGCGACGGCGGCCAGGCGCGGCTTCACCTTCACCGCTCCGCCGCTCGCCTATTGCACCGACAACGCCGCCATGATCGCGCTCGCCGGCGCCGAGCGGCTGGCGCTGGGCGAGGCCCATCCGCTGGACGCGCCGGCCAGGCCGCGCTGGCCGTTGGACGAGGCCGCGGCTCTGGCCAACCCCACGCACCAGGCGGGCCGCAAGGGAGCCAAGGCATGAAGCGCGCAGGAGTGGTCGGCGGCGGCGCCTGGGGGACGGCGCTGGCCCAGGTCTGCGCCCGGGCCGGCCTGGAGACGGTGCTCTGGGCGCGGGAGCGCGAGGTGGTCGAGGGCGTCAATGCGGCCCACGAGAACGCCCTCTTCCTCCCGGGCGTGACGTTGGACTCCGCGGTCCGGGCCAGCGCCGATTTCGTCGATCTGGCGCGCAGCGACCTGATCCTGGCGGTCGCCCCGGCCCAGCACCTGCGCTCGACGCTGCAGGGCCTTGCGCCCCAGCTTGGGGCCGGCGCGCCGGTGGTGCTCTGCGCCAAGGGCTTCGAGCAGGGCTCGCTGAAGATGATGACCGAGGTGCTGGCCGAGGCTGCGCCTGGCGCCGCGCCGGCCGTGCTCTCCGGGCCCAGCTTCGCGGGGGAGGTCGCGCGCGGCCTGCCGACGGCGGTGACGCTCGCCTGCCCGGACGAGGAGCTGGGCTGGAAGCTCGCCCAGGCGATCGCCACCCCGACCTTCCGGCCCTACGTCGTCCAGGACATGGTCGGCGCCGAGGCCGGCGGGGCGGTGAAGAACGTGCTGGCCATCGCCTGCGGGATCGTCGAGGGCCGCGGCCTCGGCCGCAGCGCCCACGCCGCCCTGATCACGCGCGGCTTCGCCGAGATGACCCGGCTGGCGGTGGCGCTGGGCGCCCAGGCCGAGACGCTGGCGGGGCTGTGCGGCCTGGGGGACCTGGTGCTCACCTGTTCCAGCCCGCAGTCGCGCAACATGAGCGTCGGCATGGCGCTGGGCGGCGGCCAGAGCTTGGAGCAGGCGCTCGCCGGCAAGCTTTCGGTGGCGGAGGGCGTGGCCTCGGCCCCGGCGGTGCGCCAGCTCGCCGCCAAGCTCGGCGTCGAGATGCCGATCTGCCGGGCCGTGGCCGCCATTCTCGCCGGCGAGGCGGGCGTCGATGCGGCGATCGGGGAATTGCTGTCGCGCCCGCTGCGCGACGAACGCTGAACAGCCAGGAGTCCAAGGTGCCGCTTTTCATCCTGATCGCCACCGACAAGCCGAACGCCCTCGAGCTGCGGGTGGCGACCCGCCAGGCGCATATCGACTATGTGCGGGACTCCGGCCTGGTGAAGATCGCCGGCCCGCTGCTCGACGACGCCGGCGGGATGGCGGGTTCGATGCTGCTGATCGAGGCCGAGGACCTGGCCGCGGCCCAGGCCTTCGCCGCGGCCGACCCCTATGCGCTCGCGGGCCTCTTCGAAAAGGTCGAGCTTCGGCCGTTCAAGCTCACCCTTGGCGGCCTCTGACCCCGCGCGCCCGGCGGCGGGGGCCAGGCTCTGCGCCCTGGCCGAGATCGCCGATCCGGGCGCCAAGGGTTTCCGCTTCCGGGTCGGCGAGGCCCTGTTCGCCGGCTTCGTCGTGCGCCGCGGCGCGCTGGTCGCCGGCTACGTCGACCGCTGCCCACACGCCGGCTGGCCGCTCGCGGCGCTGGACGAGCGGTTCCTGACGCGGAGCGGCGAGCACATCCTCTGCTCGGGCCACGGGGCGCTGTTCGCGCTGGCCGACGGCGCCTGCGTCGCCGGCCCTTGCAGCGGCGCGCAGCTGGCGTCCTGGCCGATCGAGGTGCGGGACGGCGAGGTGTTCACGGCTTGAGCATCGAAATGCCCGGCCCAGGGCTTAAGGCCGGGGATCGCGCCTCCGGCGCCATAAACGATAGCCTTTCGGCGCGGGAGGCGATCACTGAGGCGGCTTCCGGGAGTTGGACGGAGCCAGAGCATGCTGCCGCGAGTGCGCGCAAACCGGCGCTGGCGTTTTGCGCTCGAGGCCGTCGGCGCCTTGGTCTGCGTCGCCGCCGGCCCGCACGTCGTTTCCGCCCTGGCCTCAACCGGCGCTCCGACGCCCGAAGCGAGACCGCGCGCCGCCGAGCCGTCGCTCTTCGCGCGCCGGCTCGCAGCCCTGGCCGCCAGCATGTCGACCCGGCCGTCCGCGCAGGGCCTGCCGGAGGCGGCGCCCGAAGCCCTCTCGCCGCAGGCGGCGCGGCTGCGGAACGCTGCGGTCCCGATTTCCGATGCGCCCAATCCGGCGGCGCAACCGTTTCAGCTCGAAGCGGCGAGCGCGCTCGACGAAGCCCGCGCCACCGACTGCATGACCGCCGCCGTCTACTACGAGGCCGGCCAGGAAAGCGCGGACGGCCAGAGGGCGGTGGCCCAGGTCGTGCTCAACCGGCTGCGCGACCCACAGTTTCCGAAGACCGTCTGCGACGTGGTCTTCCAGGGCGCCAAGGGCGCCGGCTGCCAGTTCACCTTTACCTGCGACGGCGCCCTGGACCACCCGCCGACGCAGGATGGCTGGGACCGGGCGCGCAAGGTCGCCGTCGCGGCGCTGCACGGCTACGTGATGAGGCAGGTCGGGGCCGCGACCCACTACCACGCCGACTACGTCGCTCCGCGCTGGGCGCCCTTGCTCGCCAAGGTGGCGCAGATCGGCCAGCACATCTTCTACCGCTGGCCTGGCGCGTGGGGCCAGCCTGCAGCCTTTACCGGCCGCTATATTGGCGAGCCGCGCGATCCGCTGTCGA
>NZ_DATELG010000200.1:0-4004 GCF_035276905.1 Phenylobacterium sp.
TACCAGACGCCGCCGAAGCCCGCCCCCCGCTCGACGATCCGCAGGCTCTGCACGCCCGCCTGGCGCATCCGGGCGCCCACCAGCAGGCCGCTGTACCCGCCGCCGACGATCAGCACCTCGACCTGGTCGGTCAGCGGCGCGCGGCGGAAGTCCGGATCGGCGTAGGGATCCTTCAGCAGATAGGCGAAGTCGCCGTCGGTGGCGACGTACTGCGAGTTCCCGTCCGGGCGCAGGCGCTTGTCACGCTCGGCGCGGTATTTCGCACGCAGCGTCTCCGGGTCGAGATCGAGCGGGTCGTCGATCACGCGCGGTCCTCCGCCCGCCGTTGCGGCGGGCCTATTCGATGACGCCGATCTCGGTTCCGACGGGATAGACCTCGCCGGCGGCGGCCTTGTGGGTGAGCTTTCCGCTCTTGGGGGCGGAGATGTCCTGGGTGGCCTTGCCGGTCTCCAGGACGTAGATCGGGTCGCCCTCCTCGACCTGGGCGCCGTCGGGCTCCAGCCATTCGGCGAGCGTGCCCTCGCTCATGGCCATCTCGAGCTGGGGGATCGTCAGGGTGGTCATCTGGTCGGTGTTCCTGGTTGTCTTCGGGTCACTTGAAGGCGATCAGTTCGCGCACGCGGCGGGTGATGGCCGGGGCGTAGGGGATCTGGTTGAACTCGATCTCCGGCGAATAGGCGATCGGGGCGTATTCGGCGCCCAGCCGCGAGGCCGGGGCCTTGAGGCTGGAGAACAGCTCCTCGTTGAGGGTGGAGGCGATCTCCGAGCCCAGGCCGCAGAACTCGGTGGCGGCGTGCACCACCAGGGCCCGGCGGGTCTTCCGCACCGAGTCCAGCACCCGGTGGTAGTCCAGGGGCATCAGCGAGCGCAGGTCGATCACCTCGGCCTCGATCCCCTCCTTGGCCAGCTCCTCGGCCGCGGCCAGGCACTGGTGCACCTCCCAGCCGTAGGTGATGAGGCTGATGTCGCGCCCGGGGCGCACCACCTTGGCCACCCCCAGCGGGATGCGGTAGTCGCCCGCCGGCAGCGGCCCGCGGTGGCCGCGCAGCAGGGTGATCGATTCCAGCATCACGCAGGGGTCGTCGTCGAAGATGCAGCTGAGCAGCAGCCCCTTGGCGTCCAGCGGATTGGACGGATAGGCCACCTTCAGCCCCGGCGTGTGCAGCAGCCAGGCCTCCAGCGACTGCGAGTGCTGCGCCCCGAACCCGCCCAGGCCGGCCCCGGTGGTCATCCGGATGGTCATCGGCACATGGGTCGCCGCCCCCGACATGTAGCGCTGCTTGGCCGCGTGGTTGACGATCTGGTCCAGGCACACCGCGGTGAAGTCGCTGAACATGATCTCGCAGATCGGCCGCATGCCCACCAGCGCCGCCCCGGTGCCGGCGCCGATGATCGACTGCTCGGCGATCGGCGTCGGCCGCACCCGCGGGCCGAACTTGGTCTGCAGCCCCACCGAGGTCTTGAACACCCCGCCCGGCGGGTCGCCCACGTCCTCGCCCAGCAGCACCACGCCGGGGTCCAGCTCCAGGGCGATCGCCTGGGCCTCGGTGATCGCCTCGCAGGTCAGCACCTGGCGATCCTCCCCCGAGGCCGCGGCCGCGGCCTCGGCCGCGCGCGCCGGATAATGGCCGCGCCGCGGGATCACCTCGATGTCGCCGTAGACGTCGACCAGGGTCTCTTCCACCGGCGTCACCTTGCACCCCAGCGCCCATTCGATCGCCGCCTCCACCTCCGCGGCCGCCGCCGCGTCGATCTTCGCCAGATCCTCCTCGCCGCAGATCCCGGTCTCGATCAGCAGCTTGCGCGTCGTCACCCCCGGCGCCGCGGCCTTGCCCGCCTTCAGCTCCTCGCGCGTCAGCTCCGGGCTGTCGCCCACCCCGGCGTGGCGGCCCAGCCTCAGCGTCACCGCCTCGACGAACGCCGGGCCCTCGCCGCGCCGCACCGCCTCGATCACCGGCTTCAGGCCGTTGTAGAAGGCGATCGGGTCGTTGCCGTCCAGCTTCACCCCGGTGAAGCCGTAGCCCGCCGCCCGGCCGGCGAAGTCCTTGCTCGCCGTATAGCCGGCGATCTTGGTGTACTCGCCGATCTGGTTGTTCTGGCACAGGAAGACCACCGGCAGCTTCCACACCCCGGCCAGGTTCATCGCCTCGTGCACCGCCCCGATCGAGGTCGCCCCGTCGCCGAAGTTGACCACCGTCACCCGGTCCTCGCCGCGCAGCTGCGCCGCCATCGCCAGCCCGTTGGCGATCGGCGCGCCGGCCCCCACGATCGCCGTCGTCAGCATCGAGCCCGACGCCGGGTCGGAGATGTGCGGCGCGCCCCCCTTGCCCTTGTTCACCCCGTCGATCCGGCTCAGCGCCTCGGCGAACAGACGGTCCAGCGGAACCCCCTTGGCCACCTGGTCGTGGATCCCCCGGTAGGTCGTCACCATGTAGTCCCGCTGCGTCGTCAGCTGCGAGATCACCGCCGGAATGCCTTCCTGGCCCGTGCTCGGCCAGTAGTTGAACCGAAGACGGCCGCTCGAAAGACCCGCCTGGATCGCCTTGTCCACCGCACGGATCCGAGACATCTGCCGGTAGATCTCCACCAGCACCGCAGGCTCGATCCCAAGGTTCGTCCGCACCTTCGCCTCGACGCTCATGCCTGCCTCCATACTCGTCCCACGACGACCCGACCGCCGGCCCGTCCGCATCCCTCGAAACCCACCGCTTCTAGACCACCGCTTCACCGCGCGCCACCTGCGGCAGGACCGTCACGCGCCGTCGGCGGTCGCGCGGCAGTGGTCGTCGATCTGCCCGCGCAGGATGGCGACCAGTTCTTCGGTCTTCGTCCGGATCTCGTCGACGCGCCCGTGCACGCTGAGCGCCAGGGCCTTGCCGAAGCTGTCGCGGAACGGCAGCTTCACCGCCACCGCGCCCTGTTCGGCCTTCAGCCGTCCCAGGACCGCCGCGTAACCGCGCTCCCGCGCCTCGCGCACCGTGCGCAGCACCGTGTCCAGCTGCTCCAGCTCGCCGGCGCCGGGCAGGGCGTTCAGCCGCCGCACGATGCGGCCGATCTCGTCGTCGCCCAGTTCCGTGAGCAGGATGATGCCGGAGGCGGCGCGGGTCAGCGGCCGCATGCTGCCCGCCCGCAGCTTCATCATGCGGCGTCCCGGCGCGGCCAGGGTGTAGACGTACTGAACGTGCACGCCGTTGCCCGTGGACAGGATCACGGTCAGGCCGGTCCGTTCACGAACCGCGGAGAGCAGGTCCAGGACCTCGAAGGCGTGGCGGCCCCCGAACCGCAGGTAGCCGCCCACCAGGGCGACCCTGATGGACGGCGCTAACTCGTGCGTCGCCGGATCGAAGTTGAGGTAGCCCAGCTGCTTCAGGCTGTTGATGAGCACAGAGGTGCTGGACTGCGGATACCCCAGCAGCTTGGCGATCTCCGAGACCCGCGCCGGCCGCCTGAGCTTCTCGAGAAGCTCCAGGATCGCGAGAGTCCGCTGGCGCACGCCAAGCCCCCGAAGTCTCGTCTGGGGGCGCATGCCGTTTCGTAGCCGACAGCACCCCACCGCTCAAGTTTCCCGACCCCCGGTCCCGGGCGCGCCCTAGCTCGGGCGCACGTGGCGGATCAGGTCGCCCTCCCTGCACTTGATGACCATGGTCGCCTCGCGATTGAGGAAGTTCTCCTCGTCGCGATAGAACTCCTGGCCGGATTCGCCGCCCGTCAGGATCGCGCTGATCTCGCGGAAGGTCTCTTCGTCGGGAAGCGTCCACTCCGATATGCAATCGAAGTCGAACTCCCGCGCGCCGAGGCCGGTGCGCGGGCTACCGGTCACGTCGCTGATATAATACCTGTTGTATTTCAACATCTTGTTTGTGAAGTACTTGTCGGCGATCTTGACGTGGATGTTCTCGAAGTGCTGGCGGAACTGCTCGTGGGTGATCCCGTCCTTCCGCTTCAAGAAGAAGAAGAGTCTGAGCATCCGGTTTCCTCGCCCTGGTTGCGCCGCGCCAAATCCA
>NZ_DATELG010000201.1:0-25158 GCF_035276905.1 Phenylobacterium sp.
GCGGCGGCCGCTGCAACGGAAAGCCCATCAGCGCCGCACCGGCCAGGCCGCCCAGCACGAAGAGGTTCACCGCCAGCGAAACGATCAGCGCGGTGAGCAGGCCTCGACGGCTCATCAACCCTCCTCCGCGACCGCCGAGACGTCGAGATCGGCCACCGCCTGGGCGGAGGCTTCGGCGGTGATCGCGGACTGCTGCCCCAACTGCGCCCCCAGGACCAGGCCGGCGGCGGCGACGCTCGCCAGGGCTGCGCCGACGCCCGCGGGCGCCAGCCACAGCCGCCAAAGCCGCCGTCGGCGGCGTCCGGCCGGGGCGTCGGCGATGATGCGGTCGTAGAGTTCGCGGGGCGCAGGGGCGCGCGGCAAGGTGTCGAGCGCGGCGTCAAGGCTGGCCTCGCGCGCCAGCGTGGCTTGGGCGGAGAGGGGATCCTGGGCCGTGAACAGGGCCGCGTCCTCGCGCAGCCCCAGCGGCCAGCGGGCGACGTCGCCGCCATAGGCTTCCGCCAGCTGCTGGAATTCGTCCTTCGTCACCTCACCGCTCCACCAGATCGGCCAGCGCCATGCGTAGCGCGCGCCGGCCGCGCGACAAAAGGCTCTCCAGAGCCTCCACCGTCACGCCCATCACCGCCGCAGCTTCGATATTGCCAAGTTCCTGATAATGACACAGCACCACGGCCTCGCGCTGCCGGTCGGGAAGTTTCGCCAGCGCCTGGCTGACGCGGCGTCCGGTGTCCAACGCCTCCAGCCCCCGGTCGGGCGCCGGGCCCTCGTCCGGAACCTGCGGCGGATCGTCGGTGACGATCTCGCGCCGCCGGCGCAGGCGGTCGTAGCAGAGGTTGAGCGCCACCCGGTGCATCCAGGTGTCGAACCGGGCCTGGCCGGGCCGCCACTTCGGGGCCTGCCGCCAGACCCGCAGGAAGGTCTCCTGCGCCACGTCTTCCGCCTCCGCCGGGTCGCTCAGCATGCGCTGGGCCAGACCGTGGATGCGCGGCAGCTTGCGGGCGACGAGCGCGCGCACCGCAGCGGGGTCCCCGTCGGCGATCCGCACCAGCAGTTCTTCGTCGGGATCCGACGTCACCAAGCCACGCCTCGCGCTGGGTCCTGTGACTGTGAGGAGCCTTATGGCCCCAGCTTCGCCGCATGAACATCCGCTTCTTCCTTCGGATGCTTACACGTTCGTAATGCAAGCTTCCGTCGCTAGCGGCGGCCCCGGACCGATCTGGCCGGCTCAGCCGCGCAGGACCGCGGCGTAGGCTTCGCGGGCGGCCGATCGCGCCTGGTCGAGCCGCTGGCGCAGGGCGGAGAAGCTTCGCGCATGCCCGGCCCGGGCGAGCAGGGCGCGGAAGGCCCTGGGCTCGCTCGCCGGGTCGTGGCCGTCCTCCAGCGCCACCTTCAAGAGCTGGGTCAGGTCCTGCTGCAGGCGCCAGGCGGTCTCCAGCGCGTGCAGCGGCTCGGCTGGCGCCAGCCGCGCGCGGTGAAAGGCCGCCAGCGCCTCGGCGGTGTTGGCGAACAGCGGCCCGCCCGCGGCGGCGTGGGCCAGCTGCAGGAACTGGGCGGCGAACTCGATGTCCACCAGCCCGCCCGGCGTCAGCTTCAGGTCCCAGTCGCCCTTCGGCGGCCGCTCCCGCTCCAGGAGCTCGCGCATCTCGCGCACATCCTGGGCGGTCGCCGCCCGGTCGCGCGGCTGGCGGAGCGCGTGCTCGATCGCCCGGCTGCTTTCGCCGGCGAAGGCTTCAGAGGTCGCCCAGACCACCCGCGCCCGGGTCAGCGCCAGGTGCTCCCAAGTCTCCGCCTCGCCGCCTGCCTCGTAATAGTTCTCGAACGCCGCGAAGCTCACCGCCACCGGTCCGGCGGTGCCGGACGGGCGCAGCTGCATGTCGACCTCGTAGAGGCCGCCCTCGGCGGTGGGCGTCGAGAGCGCCGCGATCAGCCGCTGGGTGAAGCGCCCGTAGAAGGTGGCCGCGTCCCAGCCCTTCAGGCTCGACGCCGCGCCGGGCGCGTCGGCCCGGTAGAGGGTCATCAGGTCGAGGTCCGAGGTCGCGCTCATCTCGCGCGAGCCGCATTTGCCGAGCGCCACGACCGCCACCTGGCCGGCGAATTCGCCGCCCAGCCGCGCCGCCTCGGCGAGGGCCGCCGGCGCCAGCGCCTGGATGCAGAGGTCGGCCAGGTCGGCGAAGGCCTTGCCGGCGGTGGCCGCGGTGGCCGCCCCACTCATCACCTGCACGCCGACGCGGAAGGCCTGCTCGCCCTGCAGCCGGCGGACCGCGTCCATCGCCGCCTCGAAGCCGCCGGCGTTCGCCACCGCGGCGTGGAACACCGGCCGGTCCTCGTCCAAATCGATCTTCTGGAAGAAGGCGGAGTCCAGCATGACGTCGATCGCCGACGGCCGCCGCGCCAGGGTGTTGGCCAGCCGGGGCGCGAACGCCATCACCTGCACCACGAGTTCGAACATCCTGGGCTGGGCCAGGAACAGCGACTGCAGCTGGACGCCCGACGACAGCCGGGAGAAGAAGTCGCCGAAGCGGATGAAGGCCGCGTCCGGCGCGCCGGTCGCATGCGCCGCTTCCAGCAGCTTCGGCGCCAGTCGGGTGAAGAGTTCGCGACCGCGCTCGGTCCGCGTCGCGGAGATGCGCCCGTGGTGCCAGCGGCGGATGGTCTGGGAAACCTGGGCTGGGTTCGAGAACCCCATGCGCGAAAGCGTCGCGAGTGTCTCCGGGTCGTCGTCGACCCCGGTGAAGACCAGGCTGCCGAAGCGCGAGGAAAGCGTCTCCTCTTCCGGGAAGAGCTCGGCGTAGCGCGCGTTCACGGTCTTCAGCGTCCGCGAGATCGTCGCATCGAAGCTGCGCAGGCGATCGTAGCCGAAGAGCGCCGCCACCCGCCGCCGCTCCAGATCGGACTCCGGCAGCTTGTGGGTTTGCTCATCGGCCAGCATCTGCACCCGGTGCTCGACGTCGCGCAGCAGCCGATAGGCCTCGGCCAGCTCCTGGGCCGTCTGCGGCTCCACATGGCCGGCGCCGACCAGGGCCTCCAGGGCGTCGAGGGTGCGGTTGCTGCGCAGGCCCGAGTTGCGGCCGCCCAGGATCAGCTGCTGGGTCTGGACGTAGAACTCGATCTCGCGGATCCCGCCGCGGCCGAGCTTCAGGTCGACCCCGCGGGCGCTCACCCGCTCGTCGACCTTGTGGGCGTGGATCTGGCGCTTGATCGAATGGATGTCGGCGATGGCCGCAAAGTCGAGGTTCTTGCGCCAGACGAAGGGCTGCAGCTCGGCGAGGAAGGCCTTTGCGGCGTCCAGGTCGCCGGCGCAGGCGCGGGCCTTGATGAAGGCCGCCCGCTCCCAGTTCTGGCCGACGCTTTCATAGTAATCCAGCGCCGCCGGGACCGGAACCGCCGGCGGCGTCGAGGAGGGATCCGGACGCAGCCGCAGGTCGATGCGGAAGACGTAGCCTTCGTCGGTCCTGGTCTGCATCAGCTCGGCCAGCCGCTGGGTCAGGCGCACGGCGAAGGGCTGGGCCTCGACGCCGTCGGCCAGCGGCAGCTTGTCGGGATCGAAGAAGACCGAGACGTCGATGTCGCTGGAGTAGTTGAGCTCGAAGGCGCCCTGCTTGCCCATGGCGATGCAGAACCATCCCGGGACCGGCCCCTCCGCGCCTTCGCCCAGCCTCGTCAGCCGGCCGGCCTCCAGCTCTCCGCGCGCGGCGATCGCCAAGGCCGAGGCCACCGACGCATCGGCGAACTTCGTCAGCGCGCCGGTCACCGCGTCCAGGCCCCAGACCCCGCCCAGATCGGCCAGCGCGGTCAGAAGATGCAGCTCGGCCTTGAGCCGGCGCAGCGCCGCCGAGGCCGCCGCGATCTCGCCGCCGGCGACCGCGGCGGTGAGATCGAGCACCTCCTCCAGCCGCGCGTCCGGGTCGCTCTCCAGCAGCGCTGCGAGCCTTGCCGGATGTCGCCGCGCCAGACCTGAAAGATAAGACGAGGCGCCGAAGACCGGCGCCAGCGCCGGCCAGGCGGCGTCGACGGCGGTGGCGTGGCCGACGATCTCGTGGGTGCGCGCCGCGGCCTTGGCGTCGATCACCGGTCCGCAGGGCCGCATCCGCGCGCCCAGGCTCATGCTCTCTCCGAAGCCCATGCGCGCGAAGCTAGCAGGACCGACGTCGTCAGTCCTCGTCGGCCAGTGCGCGGGTCGCCTTCTCCAGCACGTTCTTCGACAGGCCCTCGGTCCCGGCGATCCGCTCCAGCTCGGCCTTCATGAGAGCGCCGAGTTCGGGCTTGTAGCGCCGCCAGCCGTCGAGCGGGTCGATGAGCCTGGACGCGGTCATCGGGTTGTAGCGGTCGACCGCCAGGATCTGGTCGGCCAGGAAGCGATAGCCGGCCCCGCTCGGGTCATGGAACCGCGCCGGGTTGAAGTTGGCGAAGGTCGAGACCAGCGCCCGCAGCCGGTTGGGGTTCTTCGGCTCGAACGCCGGATGCGCCGTCAGGCCCATCACCCGGCCGAGCGCGCCTTGGCTCGGGTCGCGCGCCTGGACGCTGAACCATTTGTCGATGACCAGCGGCTCGCCCTTCCAGCGCTCGTAGAAGGCGGCCAGCGCCTGTTCGTAGGCTTCGCCGCCCATGTGCGTCAGCGCGTTCAGCCCGCCGATGGCGTCGGTCATGTTCACCGCCGCCTCGAAGTGGCCCCTCGCCAGGTCGATATTGTCCGAGCGCGGGTTGGCGGCGAGCAGCTCGAGCGCGGCGTTGCGCAGCGCCCGGCGTCCGGCGCCGGCGGCGTCGGGCGAGAACTCGCCCAGGTCCTGCAGGCCGGTGTGCAGCCGGCGAAGCTCGCCCTCCAGGTGTACCGACAGCCGCGTGAGCAGCGCCTCGCGCGCCTCGTGGATCGCCGCCGGGTCGGCGGGCCGCATGACGAGCGCCAGATCGGGCTCGGAGGGCAGGGCCATCATCAGGGCCTTGAACGCCGGCTCCGCCGCCTGGTCCGACAAGGCGCGCCCGAGCGCCTCGGCGTAGCGTTCCTCGCCCACCTCGTCGGGCCGTCCGGCCGCCCGCGCCAGGATCAGTTCCCGCGCCAGGGTCTGGCCCGCCTCCCAACGGTTGAACAGGTCCGGGTCGGCGGCCAGCAGGGCGTAGTTGTCCTTCGGCTCGGCGTCGCTTTCCAGCACGACGGGCGCTGAGAAGCCGCGCAGGGCAGAGACCGCCGGCTCGCGCGCGACCTTCGACAACGTCACGGTCGTCGACGGCTGGGTCAGCACGATCACGGTCTCCTCGACCGTCTCGTCGTCGCGCTCGAAGCTCAAGGGACGGCCGTCGTGGTCGACGAGGCCGATGGCGACCGGGATCGGCAGGGGCCGCTTCTGGGCCTGGCCGGACGTCGGCGGGGTGTGCTGCGCAAGCTCCAGCGTCACGGTCTGGGCGGCGCGGTCATAGCTGTGCTTGAGCGTCACCCTCGGCGTGCCGGCCTGCTCATACCAGGCGAAGAACTGCGTCAGGTCCCGGCCCGAGGCCTCGGCGAAGCAGCGGACGAACTCCTCGACGGTGGTGGCGTGGCCGTCCCAGCGCTCAAAGTAACGGTCCATGCCGGCGCGAAAGGCCGGCTCGCCGATCAGGGTCCGCAGCATGCGGATCGCCTCGGCGCCCTTCTCGTAGATGGTCGCGGTGTAGAAGTTGTCGATCTTCAGGTAGCTCGACGGGCGCACCGGATGGGCCAGCGGGCCCTGGTCCTCGGCGAACTGCCGGGCGCGCAGCGCCTTGACGTCCTTGATGCGCTGGACCGCGTGGCCGCGCATGTCGGCCGAGAAGGCCTGGTCGCGGAAGACAGTCAGGCCTTCCTTCAGGCACAGCTGGAACCAGTCGCGGCAGGTGATCCGATTGCCGGTCCAGTTGTGGAAGTACTCGTGCGCCACGACGCTCTCGATGCGCTCGTAGTCGGCGTCGGTGGCGGTCGCCGGGTCGGCCAGCAGCAGCGATGAGTTGAAGATGTTGAGGCCCTTGTTCTCCATGGCCCCGAAGTTGAAGTCGCGCACCGCCACGATCATGAAGAGGTCGAGGTCGTACTCGCGGCCGAAAACCTCTTCGTCCCAGGTCATCGACCGCTTCAGCGCGTCCATGGCGTAGGCTGCGCGCGCGGCCATGCCGGTGTCGACGTAGATCCGAAGATCGACGGTGCGCCCGCTCATGGTGACGAGCTTGTCTTCCAGCACGTCGAGCTCGCCGGCGACCAGGGCGAACAGGTAGCAAGGCTTGGGGAAGGGGTCGTTCCAGACCGCGTAATGGCGGCCGCCGGCAAGCTCGCCGGCCTCGATCAGGTTGCCGTTCGACAGCAGGTGGCGGAACGCCTTGTCCGCCTCGACCCGCACCGTGAACCGCGACAGCACGTCCGGCCGGTCGGGCCAGTAGGTGATCTTGCGGAAGCCCTCCGCCTCGCACTGGGTGCAGAAGCGGCCGCCGGACATGTAGAGGCCTTCCAGCGCCTTGTTGTTCTCCGGATCGATCTCGACCTCGGTCTCCAGGGTGAAGACATCGGGCGCGCCGGGAATGGTCAGGAACTCGTCGTCGACGGTCCGCTCGCCCTCGGCGAGGCGGCGGCCGTCGATGGCCACGGAGATCAGCTTCAGCCGCTCGCCGTTGAAGCGCAGCGGGGCCGAGTGGGCGCCGTTGCGGCGCACCGCGAGCCTGGCCTTCACGCGGGTGGTGTTGGGCGCAAGGTCGAAGGCGAGGACCGCCTCGTCGACGAGGAAGGCTGGCGGGCGGTAGTCGTCGAGCCGGATCGGCTGGGGCGTTTCAGTGCGCATCCATCCGATTTAGCCGCCCCGCCGCCCGGCCGCCAGACACAGCGGGCGATCTTCGGGTTTTCGCGCCGCCGTCAGGCGCTCAGCGCCAGCGGACGCGCCGCGCGGTTGATCAGCGAGCTGTAGAGCCGCGTCAGGCCTTCGAAGGTGTGTTCCCAGCCGTGGCGGGTCTCGGCGCGGCGGCGGGCGGCCTGGGCGATCTGGCCGATGTCGCGGGCGAACAGGGCCTCGATCGCCGCGGCCAGACTCTCCGGCTCGGAGTTGTCGGCATGCTGGCCGACGCTCGGGTCGATGAGCTCGCCGACGCCGCCCTTGTTCGGGCCGATCACCGGCACGCCGGCGGCCATGGCTTCCAGCACCACCAGGCCGAAGATCTCGTTCTCATTGGCGTGCAGGAAGGCGTCGCAGCTCGCCACCAGGCCCGCCAGCCGCTGGGGATCGCGCTCGTAGTCGATGCAGATCACCTGGTCGGAGGGACGGGTGTCGCGGCCGGCGCCGATCAGCAGCAGGTGGTAGGGCTCGCCCAGCTTCTCCACCGCCGCGACCATCGACTCGACATTCTTTTCGCGCGCCGGACGGCCGGCGAACACCAGCAGCCGCGCCTCCGGGGCGAGGCCGAGCTTCTTGAACAGCTTGGCGCGGTCGCCGCGGCTCGGGTGGAACAGCTCGGTGTCGACGCCGAAGGGCAGCACCGTGACCTTCTCCACGCCCGCTTCGGCCAGGCGCGAGGCGGTGTGGCGGCTGGGCGCGACCACCAGGTCGAACCGCTGGTAGGCCTGGGCCCACAGGTTGAAGGTCGGCTGCTCGGCCCAATCGCCGAGATGCAGGGCCGCGAGCGCCGCGGCGTCGGTGTGGCAGAAGCCGACCACCGGCACGCCCAGCGCCTCGCCGGCTTCCAGCGCGCCGTGTCCCGGCACCAGGACGTCGCCGGCCTCGATGATGTCGGGGTCGCAGGTGCGGATCACCGAGGCCCATTTGCTGACGCTGGCCGGCATCCGGTAGCCGTCGGCGAAGGGCAGGCGGGTCGCTGCGACCGTGACCAGGCCCTCGCCGTCGCGCCGCGTGCGCGCGCCCGGCACCACCAGGGTCTGGCGGATGTCCGGCCGGTGCTTCTTCAGCCAGGCGTGCTTGACGGTCAGGTAGCGCTTCACGCCCCCGGAGTTGGGCGCGTACATCATGGTGGTGTCGACCAGGTGGTAACCGGTCGCGAGCGGGCCGTGGGCCAGGTTCGCTTCGGCAGGATCGAACCGGACCAATTTCTCCGATCCCGGGGAGACGACGTCGAACACCTGGCGTGCACTCTTGTCCATGAGACCAGCGGATGCGGCGCCGAACGCCGGCGCCGATTGATCCCGGTTGACGAGGCCGATCATACTCGGCTTCGGGCGGCTTCGCGTCACCGTCTTCTTCCAGAGCCTGGCCAGCTGTGTCGTCCTTCTCTGGGAGAGGCGCCGATGGGATCGGCGACCTCGCGTGCCGGAGAGACCGGCGGATCTGGACCTCTCTCGTTCGGCCGAGCCGTGACCGAATCCCTGGTTCCTAGCAGCAGTCGCTATATGCCGTCACCATTCCGCGTGCGGCGCATCCCAAAGCGCAGCCATAGAGATGAGCTTTGATCACGACCGAAGCAAGGCGCTAACGTTACTGGGGGCGGCGTTGGCCATGGCCCGCCGTTCGCCCGCGGCGCCGATTCCAGCAAAAAGGGCCGCGCTGCGGCGCGGCCCTGTTCGGAGTCGGGCTTCGGACCCTAATGCTTGAGCGCGTCGCGCCCAGTTTGCTTCACTTCGCCGACGCCCTTCTGCACCTTGCCGGCGGCCTTCTCGGCGGCGCCTTCGGCGCGCATGCGGTCGTTCCCGGTCATCTTGCCGGCGGCTTCCTTCATCGCGCCCTTGGCCTGCTTGGCGGCGCCCTTCATCTCGTCCTTATGCATCCGAAAAATCCTTCTCACTCCGGGGCTTTACGAGCCTCCGCCGGGTGAGTACGCCCGAACCGCGCGCTCGTTCCGCGCCCCACGGCGGATTGCGCCCGCGCCGAGCGGCCGCTATCTGCGTCGGCGAATTCCCTCTCCCTTCCAGAAAGACGCGGACGCCCCGATGGCGCAGCAATACATTTTCCAGATGCAGGGCCTGACCAAGGCCTACCCCGGAAGCCCGAAGAAGACCTTCGAGAACATCTGGCTGTCGTTCTACCCGGATGCGAAGATCGGCGTGGTCGGCGTCAACGGCTCCGGCAAGTCGACGCTGCTCAAGATCATGGCCGGGCTCGACCAGGAGTTCACCGGCGAGGCCAAGGCGGCCGACGGCGTCAAGCGCGGCTACCTGGCCCAGGAGCCCCAGCTCGACGAGGCGCTCAACGTGTGGGGCAACGTCATCGCCTGGTGCGACGAGAAGAAGATCGTCGACCGCTACAACCAGATCGCCGCCGAACTCGGGGAGAACTACACCGACGAGCTGATGGAGGAGATGACCGCCCTCCAGGAAAAGATCGACGCCGGCGACCTCTGGGACATCGACAGCCGCATCGAGATGGCGATGGACGCCCTGCGCTGTCCGCCCGACGACTGGCCGGTCGACAGGCTGTCGGGCGGCGAGAAGCGCCGCGTGGCGCTGGCGCGCCTGCTGCTCTCCAAGCCCGACATGCTGCTGCTCGACGAGCCGACCAACCACCTCGACGCCGAGAGCGTGGCCTGGCTGCAGCACCACCTGGAAGCCTTCCCCGGCTGCGTGATCCTGGTCACCCACGACCGCTACTTCCTCGACCAGGTCACCAAGTGGACGCTCGAGCTCGACCGCGGCAAGGGCATTCCCTACGAGGGCAACTACTCGTCCTGGCTGGAGCAGAAGGCCAAGCGCGTCGCCCAGGAGCAGTCCGAGAGCGAGGCGCGCCAGCGCGCCATGGCCCGCGAGCTGGAGTGGGTGCGCTCCGGCGCCAAGGCCCGTCAGGCCAAGTCGAAGGCCCGTCTGGCGGCCTACGACCGGATGGTCACCGAGCAGGAGAACGCCCGGCAGGCGCAGACCTTCGCCACCATCCAGATCCCGCCGGGCCCGCGCCTGGGCAACGTCGTGCTGGAGGCCGACGGGCTTTCGAAGTCCTTCGGCGACAAGGTCCTGTTCAAGGACCTGTCGTTCAAGCTGCCGCCCAACGGCATCGTCGGCGTCATCGGCCCGAACGGCGCCGGCAAGTCGACGCTGTTCAAGATCATCACCGGCCAGGAGCAGCCGGACGAGGGCGCTTTTCGCCTCGGCGAGACGGTGAAGCTCGCCTACGTCGACCAGAGCCGCGACGCGCTGGATCCGAACAAGACCGTCTGGCAGGAGGTCAGCCAGGGCCTCGACGTGCTGACCGTCAACAAGCGCGACATCAACACCCGCTCCTACGTCGGCTCGTTCAACTTCCGCGGCTCCGACCAGCAGAAGAAGGTGGGCCTGCTGTCGGGCGGTGAGCGCAACCGCGTGCACCTGGCCAAGACCCTGACCGCCGGCGGCAACGTCATCCTGCTCGACGAGCCGACCAACGACCTCGACATCGAGACGCTGCAGAACCTCGAGGAGGCGCTGGAGGAGTTCGCCGGCTGCGCCGTGGTCATCAGCCACGACCGCTGGTTCCTCGACCGCCTGGCGACGCACATCCTGGCCTTCGAGGGCGACAGCCATGTCGAGTGGTTCGAGGGCAACTTCGAGGCCTACGAACAGGACAAGATGCGCCGTATGGGCGCCGACAGCATCATCCCGCACCGGATCAAGTTCCAGAAGTTCGCCCGCTAGGGCGAGTTCACGAGCCGCCCCGTACCCGCTCGTCCCGGCGAAAAGCGGGGAAGAGCGGGCGGGCGCGGCTCAGTCGCGCCCGGGCGCGCTTTCAGCGGCCAGCAGCCGCCGCTCGACCTCCGACCAGAGATCGGCATAGGCCCGCGCGGCCGGATGCCGGGGCGCGAAGGCGTTCAGCGGGGCCCGCTCGGCCGACATCCGCTCGACGGCGCTGGCGTAGGGGATCACGCCCCAATCCGGGTGCTGGGCGGCGGTCTCGCGGTGCAGCTTGCGCCGCATGTCGGCCATCGACAGCACCGGCAGGATGTCCGGGGCGCTGCGCCGCTGCGCGCGGACATGGGCCTGCGCCGCCTCGAGCCCGCGCAGGCCGAGCGCCGAAGGCTGGGCCGGGATCACCACCACGTCGACGGCGCGGAAGATCTGCTCGCTGATCTCCGTCACGCCGGGCGGACAGTCGAGGATGATGCGCTCGAAGCGTCTCTCGAGGCCGCGGACCAGCTTGCGGACCCGCTTGCGCGCATCCTCCTCGACCAGCTGGACGTCCAGCCGGCGCAGCGAGGCGTCCGCCGCCAGGACGCTCAGCTGCGGGTAGGGCGTCGGCTGGGCGAGGTCGGCCGGATCGGCGTCCTTCGAAAAGATCTTGTTCGCCGTATCGCGCCCCTGCGCCGCCTGCAGCAGGAAGCCCGCCGCGCCCTGGGCGTCTATGTCCCAGAGCAGGGTGCGCCGTTTCGAGGTCGTGGCGGACAGGTAGGCGAGGTTCACCGCACAGGTCGATTTCCCGACGCCGCCCTTCGGACTGTAGATCGCGACAGAAGCCATGCTCTCCAACCGCGGTTGTCGGATGTGTATGCGGACCTTCGCCCCGCGGCGCAATCCCGCAGGCGGAGCGCGACGGCGCGCCGCGATTCCGCTTGCCGCGTCGTCAGCTCAGGCGTAAGGCGGCCGCCGCCGGCCCGGTCGGCGTTTTGGAGCAAGTCCGCCCATGACGAGCGAGCCGTCTCTCGCTGCGTCCGAGCCGCCCGCCGCGCACCCGTCCCCTGAACAGCACGCCGCCCACGGTCACGCCGCTCAGCGCTTCTGGCCGTTGGTCCTGGGCAGCATCGGCGTGGTGTTCGGCGACATCGGCACCAGCCCGCTCTACGCCTTCCGCGACGCGCTGGCGGAGATCCCGGCCGAGCGGCTCGTGCAGGCCGACATCCTGGGCGTGCTTTCGCTTGCGCTCTGGGCGCTGATCCTGGTCGTCACGGCCAAGTACGTGCTCTTTTTGATGCGCGCCGACAACAACGGCGAGGGCGGGGTGCTCTCGCTGATGGCGCTCGCCCAGCGCGGCTTGAAAAGCCAGACCGTCGGCGTCTTCGCCCTGGGGGCCATCGGGGCGGCGCTGTTCTACGGCGACGGGGTGATCACGCCCGCGATCTCGGTCCTCTCGGCCGTCGAGGGGATGAAGTCCGTCCGGGGCTTCTCCCACTGGTTCGGCACGGAGGAGGTGATCATCGTCACCCTCCTGATCCTGACGGCCCTGTTCGCCTACCAGAGCCACGGCACCGCCAAGGTCGGCCGGCTGTTCGGGCCGGTGATGGTGATCTGGTTCCTGGGGCTGGGCGCCATGGGGTTGATGCACATCAAGGATTCTCCCGGCGTCCTGGCGGCGGTCTCGCCCACCTACGCCGTGGTCTTCCTGCTGAAGCACCAGCTTGTCGGCTTCCTGGTGCTGGGCGCGGTCTTCCTGACGGTCACCGGCGCCGAGGCGCTCACCGCCGACATGGGCCACTTCGGCCGCCTGCCGATCCAGGCGGCCTGGTTCGCCCTGGTCTTCCCGTGCCTGGCCCTGAACTACTTCGGCCAGGCGGCGGTGGCCTCCAAGGCGCTCGCCCACGCGCACGCCATGCACCAGTTGCTCGACAAGCAGGACTGGTTCTTCCTGATGGCCCCGCCGCAGTTCCGGATCGGCTGGGTCGTCATGGCCGCGGTCGCCACCGTCATCGCCAGCCAGGCGGTGATCACCGGCGCCTTCTCGCTGACCCAGCAGGCGATCCAGCTCGGCCTCCTGCCGCGGATGAACATCAAGATCACCTCCGCGACCGAGGCCGGACAGATCTACGTCGCGCCGATCAACTGGCTGCTGTTCGTCGGCGTGGTGCTGCTGGTGCTGTCGTTCCGCTCTTCCGACGCCCTGGCCCACGCCTATGGGATCTCGGTCACCGGCACCATGGTGGTGACCACCTGCCTCGCCTTCATCGTCGTGCGCCGCTGCTGGAACTGGAAGCTGCCTCTGGCGCTCGCCGTGCTGGTTCCGCTCCTGGCGCTCGACCTGACCTTCTTCACCGCCAACCTGCTGAAGGTGCTGACCGGCGGCTGGGTGCCGCTGATGCTGGGCGGCGGGCTGTGCCTGGTCATGGCCACCTGGGTGCAGGGCACCCGGCAACTGCGCGCCAAGCTGATCAAGGAAGGCCTGCCGCTGGCCGACTTCCTGAAGATCATCAGCCAGCGCGCCCCGGGCCGCGTCGCCGGCACGGCGGTCTACCTGACCTCCGAGCCCGCCACGACGCCGGCGGCCCTGATGCACAGCATGAAGCACTACCGGGTGCTGCACGAGAAGAACGTGATGCTGCGGGTGGTCAACGAATCCCGGCCGTTCGTCGACGCCGACAACCGCGTGGAGATCACCGACCTGGGCGGCGGCTTCTGGTACCTGATCGTCCGCTACGGCTACATGGAGACGCCGAACATCCCGAAGGCGCTGACCGGCTGCCGCAAGCTGGGCTTGAAGTTCGACATCATGGCGACGACCTTCTTCCTCAGCCGCCGGGCGATCGTCGCAAGCTCCGCCTCCAAGCTCCCCGCCTGGCGCCGGCAGCTGTACGTCTTCATGATGAAGAACGCCGCCGATCCGACGAGCTTCTTCCACCTGCCGCCCGGCCGCGTGGTCGAGCTGGGGACCCAGGTCAGCATCTGACCACGCGCAGAAAGTAGACCCCGACCGTCGTCCGGCCGGGGTCGTATCAGGAATCCCGTCCCCGCCGCCGGCGGGCGGCCTGGACCGGCTTACTGCGGGGTGGTCGAGGGCGGGGCGGTCGAGGGGTTCGCGGGCGGATTGACCGCGCCGCTGGAATTGTCGGGGCTGGTGGTCGCGCCCGCGCCGCTGGAGCTGGAGGAGCTGCCGCCGGCGCTGTTGTCCGGGCTGCTCATCGAGCTGCTGGGGGCGGCGCTCGGCGCCGCGCCGGTGTTCTCGGTGGTCCCGGTCGAGCCGCTCGCACCCGCGCCGCTTGCGCCGGTGGTGCTGGTCGTCGCCGCGGCGTTGGCGCTCGTCCCGGTCGAGGCGAAGACCGTACCGGCCCACCAGTCATTGGTGGCGCGCTGCTTCGGCGTGGCCGCCAGATAGGCGTCCAGCTGGGTGTAGGGGATGGGCTGCGGCGGGGTCGCCAGCGCGGCGCCGCCGGCGCTGTGGCCCCTATGCTTCGCCGCGGCGTCGGCTGCGCCTGCGCTCAGCAGCAAGGCCGCCGCGCTGGCGGCCATCACGATGGTCTTCATGATTGCGTCTCCCTGACGTAACGCCGTCTCAGTCGGCGCCCCTAGAACCCGCACCTCGACCATTTGTTGCGCTTGCCCGCCGGAAACTTGGCCGCAAACCAGCCGATGAGCGGCGACGTTCGTGGGGGCGGTGAGCAGCCCCGTGCGTTGTGACCGCATGGCCTCGCACGACCTGGCGACCCCCGACGGCGCGTCCGCCGTGTTCCGCATCCGGCTGACGCCGGGGCCCCCTATCCGGCTGGCGATCGCCGAGGAGGCGGAGCCGGAGCGCGAGTACTCGCTGCCGACGCTGGACCAGGGCGCCTTCCTCGACCTCTTCGAGGCGCTGGCGCGCGACCTCGGCCTGCGCCGCCCGCAGGCGCGCGAGACCCCGCCGGCGGGGAACGGGCCGCCGCTGACGCCGATCCTCACCGCCCCGGTCTCGCCGAAGATCCTCTACGGCTACGGCGATCCCTGCGTGGTGCGGGTCGCGCGGGACGATTACCGGCTGCTCGTCACGTCCAACGACGCGCCGGACGCCTTTCCGATCCTGGCCTCGCCGAACCTCGTCGACTGGCGGCTGTCCGGCTTCGTCTTCCCGCAAGGCGCGGCCCCCGGCTGGGCGCTCACCGGGCGCGAGGTCAGCGACTTCTGGGCGCCGGAGCTGCACCGTCTGGACGCGCAATGGCTGGTCTGCTTCACCGCGCGCCTGGCCGACCGCAGCCTGGCCGTAGGCCTCGCGCGTGGCGGCTCCCCGGACGGGCCGTTCGTCCCGGATCCCGAGCCTATCGTCACCGGCGGGGTGATCGACCCGCACATTCTGATCGACGCGGCGGGCGCGCCGTGGCTGGTCTGGAAGCGCGACGACAACGGGGTCTGGCCGCGGGTGCTGGGCGCGCTCCTGCACCGCCGTCCGGCGCTGGCCAAGGCCCTCTTCGTCGGCGACCGCGATCGGCGCACCGCCGCCTTGACCCTCACCCTATGGCCCTGGATCGCCGGTCTCGAGCCGATGGCGCAGTTCTTCGCCCTGCAGCTGCTGATCGAGGCCGCCTCGGCCGACCTCGCCGCCTTCGAGCTGCGCCTGGCGGACGTCATGGCGCTCGCCCGGACCGACGAGCGGGCGCTGATGGGCCAGGCGCTGGACGCCCTGCGCACCCGCATCTACGCCCAGCGGCTGTCCGCCGACGCGCGCCGGCTGCAGGGTGAGCCGACGGTGATCCTGCAGAACGATCTGCCGTGGGAAGGCCACCTCATCGAAGGCGTCTGGATCAGCCACGACGACGGCCGCTACTACCTGCTCTACGCCGGCAACGACTTTTCCACCGCGCACTACGGCATCGGCGCGGCCGTCGCCGACGGGCCGACCGGACCCTATCGCAAGTCGTCCGAAGTCTTCCTGGCCTCGGCGGGCGCGTGGTGGGGGCCCGGCCATCCGTCCGTCGCGCTCGCGCCCGACGGGCGGCGGCACATCTTCCTGCATGCCTTCCGCGCAGGCGAGGTCGGCTACAAGGCCTTTCGCGCCCTGCTCGCCGCGCCGATCCGCTTCAACCGCGGGCGGGTTTCGCTGGAGGGCTGAGCGGACGAGGCGACGCTCAGGCGCGGGGGTCGAACGAGGCCACCTCGGCGTCGAGCGCCTCTTGCACCAGCATGTCCACCTGGCGGCCACGCCAGCTCTCCAGATGCGCCAGCCGCCGGGCGGCGGCCAGGGCGTCCTCCCGGACTTCGAACCGGCCCTGGACGCTTGGATGGGTGAGCAGCCATCCTTCCCGTGCGGCGAACACGCCGATCTGGATCACCTGCCGGGGCGTTTCGACCGAGCCCATGAGCGCCTCCCTCAAGACGTTTTGTCGGTGGTGAGCGGGGATCTAGATCGCCGACTAAGGCGAGAGTTTGGTCGCCCCGCGATGGATGCGATCACTTTCGAAGACGCTTCTTTTCAGCGGAACCGGCCCGTCCGCCCTGCCGTGAGCGGCTTTCGCCTGGGGCAGGCCGCGGGGAGGGCGCGTGGCCGCAGGCCTAACTGGCACGATCCTCGCCCGCCCGCCGGCGGCCGCGCTATAGTCGCCCCTGTTCGACAGGGGAGGCGTGATGGACCAGCCTGCGACGCCGACGGTGCTGCTCTCCGATCCGATGCTCGCGCCCTTCGAAGCGGCGCTGCGGGCGGAGGGCTGGCGTATCGCGCGGGCCTGGGAGCTGGCCGAGGCCGAGCGCGGCCGGGTGCGGGCCATCGTCCATGCCGGCGACATCCTGCTTCCCACCGAGGCCCTGGAGCGCCTGCCCGACCTCGGCCTGATCGCCTGCGTCGGCGCGGGCTACGACGGCGTCGACGTGCCGTGGTGCCGGGCGCGCGGCATCGAGGTCACCAACGCCGCGGGCCTGAACGCCGCCGACGTGGCCGACCACGCCATCGGCTTGATGCTCGCCGGCTGGCGCAACATCCTGGCGGGCGACCGCATGATCCGCGAAGGCCGCTGGCGCGAGAACCACCGGCGCTCCGCCAGCGCCAGCCTGACGGGCCGCCGCTTCGGCGTGGTGGGCCTCGGCCCGATCGGCGAGGCGAGCGCCCGGCGCGCGGCCGCCTTCGACCTCGAGGTCGCCTGGTGGGGGCCGCGCCCGAAACCTGCCGCGCCATGGCCGCGGATGGCCGGCCTGATCGAGCTGGCCGCCTGGAGCGACATCCTGCTGGTCGCCAGCCGCGCCAACGCCGAGAACCGCGGGATGATCTCGCGCGAGGTGATCGAGGCGGTCGGCCCCGCCGGGATGATCGTCAACGTCGCCCGCGGTTCGCTGGTCGACGAGGACGCCCTGATCACGGCGCTGCGGGACGGCCGGCTGGGTCATGCAGGTCTCGACGTCTTCGCCGAGGAGCCGACCGCCGCCGAGCGCTGGCGCGACGTTCCGAACCTCGTCATGACCCCGCACAGCGGCAGCACCACGCGGGAGATCCTGCCGCGCCTGGCGGAGCGCGTCATGGAGAACCTGCGGCTGTTCTTCGCCGGCCGGCCGGTGGCTACGCCCGTCTCGTCCGAAGCCTAATCGGATGACTTGACATAAAGACATAAGGATATCTTTATGTCCCATATGAGGTTGTCCGCGGATCAGGCTGTCGAGGTGCTCCGCGCCGCGGGCGAGCCGACGCGCCTGCGCATCCTGGCGCTCCTCGCGCGCGAGGAGCTCGCGGTGCTCGAACTCTGCCGCGTGCTCGACCAGAGCCAGCCCCGGGTCTCGCGCCATCTGAAGCTGCTCGCGGAGGCCGGGCTCGTCGAGCGGTTTCCTGACGGGGCCTGGGTCTTCTACCGGCTGACCGCCGCCGGGCAAGCTGCCGAACTGGTCGCCGAGACCCTGGCGCGCATCGATCCCGCCGATCCGGTGCTGGCGCGCGACGCCGACCAGCTGGCCCAGGTCCGGTCGGAGCGCGCCGCCGACGCCGCCGAATACTTCGCCCGCAACGCCGCCCGCTGGGACGAGATCCGCTCGCTCTATGTCGCCGAAAGCGACGTCGAGCAGGCGATCCTGCAGGCGGCGGGGCCGGGGCCGTTCAAGCGGCTGATCGACCTGGGTTCCGGAACCGGGCGGATGCTGACCCTGCTCGCGCCGCGCGTCGAGCAGGCGCTGGGCCTCGACCTGTCGCAGCAGATGCTGAACATCGCCCGCAACCACGTGGCCCAGGCGGGGCTGGAGCGCTGCGAGCTGCGCCACGGCGACATCTTCGGCACCCGGCTGCCCGACGCCAGCGCTGATCTGGTGGTGGTGCACCAGGTGCTGCACTACCTGGCCGATCCCGCCGCGGCGGTTCGCGAGGCCGGCCGCATCGTCGCCGAGCCGGGCAAGCTGATCATCGTCGACTTCGCCCCGCACGGCCTGGAGTTCCTGCGCGAGCAGCATCAGCATCGCCGGCTGGGCTTCTCCGACACCGAGATGAAGCGCTGGTTGGGGGAGGCGGGTTTCCCGTCCATCCAGACCAGCGCCTTGCCGCCTGCCCAGAAGGAAGGCCTCACCGTGAAGATCTGGACCGCCGAGCGCGGCCGCGACCGTCAAAGGAGCGCCGCATGAGCGGACCCCAATCCGCCTTCGGGCCCGTGGCCCGCGCCGGCCTGAGCGGCCGCTCGCGCCCGACCGTGTCGTTCGAGTTCTCGCCGCCGAAGACGCCCGAGGCCGAAGCCAGCCTCTGGGAATGCATCCGCAGGCTGGAGCCGCTCGACCCGACCTTCGTTTCGGTGACCTACGGCGCCGGCGGCTCGACCCGCGACCGCACCCACCGCACCGTCCTTAGGATGCTGCGCGAAACCACGCTGAAGCCCGCCGCCCACCTGACCTGCGTCGAGGCCTCGCGCGAGGAGGTGGACGAGGTCATCCGCGAATATTGGGAGGCCGGCGTGCGCCACATCGTGGCGCTGCGCGGCGATCCGCCCGGCCAGATCGGCGGGCGCTATACGCCGAGGGCCGACGGCTACAACAACGCCACCGAGCTGACGCGTGCGATCCGCGGCATCGGCGCCTTCGAGGTCAGCGTCGGCCTCTATCCGCAGATCCACCCGGAAAGCCCGTCGATCGAGCACGACATCGAGGTGCTGAAGGCCAAGGTGGACGAGGGCGCGACGCGCGCCATCACCCAGTTCTTCTTCGACCACGAGGCGTTCCTGCGGTTCATGGACCGGGTGCGCAAGGCCGGGATCACCATCCCCGTTTCGCCGGGCATCATGCCGGTGACCAACTTCAAGACCCTGAAGAAGATGGCAGGTCCCATCGGCATCCATCTGCCGGACTGGCTGGGCAACCTGTTCGAGGGCCTGGACAAGGACCCCGAGACGCGGCGGCTGATCTCCTGCTCGGTCGCCACGGAGATGTGCGCCAAGCTGCTGGAAGAAGGCTTCTCGGACTTCCACTTCTACACCCTGAACCGCGCCGACCTGACCTACGCCATCTGCCGGGTGTTGGGGGTGCGCGAACCCGAGGCGCCGGCGGAAGAGGAAGCTGCGGCATGACGAGAACCGAGCGCGTCGCGGCGCTGAAGGCCGCGGCCAAGGAGCGGGTGCTGATCCTCGACGGCTCCTGGGGCGTGATGATCCAGAAGCGCGGCCTGGACGAGGCGGACTACCGCGGCGACCGGTTCACGGCCCATGCCGGCCAGTTGAAGGGCGACAACGACCTCTTGTGCCTGACCCGGCCGGACATCATCGCCGACCTGCACGATCAGTATTTCGCCGCCGGCGCGGACATCTCCGAGACCAACACCTTCTCGGCCACCTCGATCGGCCAGGCCGAGTACGGCATGGAAGCAGCCGTCCGCGACATCAACCTCGAAGGCGCCCGCATCGGCCGCAAGGTCGCCGACGAATGGACCGCCAGGGAGCCGCACAAGCCGCGCTTCCTGGCGGGCTCGATCGGTCCCCTGCCGGTGATGCTGTCGATGTCCTCGGACGTGAACGATCCCGGCGCGCGCAAGGTCACCTTCGAACAGGTCTATACGGCCTATGTCGAGCAGGTCCGCGCCCTGCACGAGGGCGGCGTCGACCTCTTCCTGATCGAGACCATCACCGACACGCTGAACTGCAAGGCCGCGATCAAGGCGATCCTCGACCTGCAGGACGAGGGCTATGAGCCGCTGCCGATCTGGATCAGCGGCACCATCACCGACCGCTCTGGCCGCACCCTGTCGGGCCAGACGGTGGAGGCCTTCTGGAACTCGGTGAAGCACGCCAAGCCGTTCGCCGTGGGCCTCAACTGCGCCCTGGGCGCCGAGCTGATGCGGCCGCATATCGCCGAGCTCGCCCGCGTCGCCGACACCCTGGTCTCGGCCTATCCGAACGCCGGCCTGCCGAACGCCTTCGGCGAATACGACGAGACCCCGGACCAGACCGGCCACCAACTGCACGAGTGGGCCGAGGCCGGCCTGGTCAACATCCTCGGCGGCTGCTGCGGCACCACGCCGGACCACATCCGCCACGTCGCCGACGAGGTCCGCGGGATGACGCCCCGGCAGGTTCCCGAGCGGCCGAAGGCGATGCGGCTGGCGGGGCTGGAGCCGTTCGAATTGGTCTAATTCCTCTCCCGCGCCGCGGGAGAGGGGGACCGCCCGGGGAACACCGGGCGGTGGAGAGGGCGAGCCGCAGGCGGAGCGCTGGTGACAGCGATTTTCCGACGGATATGCCGAGTTCTGCGACTCTCCCTCTCCACCACGCGCTCTGCGGCGCGCGGTCCCCCTCTCCCGGCTCGCCGGGAGAGGAAACAGCATTTAGGTTTGGATTGATGCGCCCCACCTTCATCAACGTCGGCGAGCGGACCAACGTCACCGGCTCGGCCAAATTCCGCAAGCTGGTCGCCGAGGGAAACTATCCCGAGGCGCTGAGCGTGGCGCGCCAGCAGGTCGAGGCGGGCGCCCAGGTCATCGACGTCAACATGGACGAGGGCCTGTTGGACTCGGTCGCGGCCATGCGGACCTTCCTCAACCTGGTCGCCGCCGAGCCGGACATCGCCCGCGTGCCGGTGATGGTCGATTCATCCAAGTGGGAGGTGATCGAGGCCGGCCTGCAGTGCGTGCAGGGCAAGTGCATCGTCAACTCCATCAGCCTGAAGGAAGGCGAGGCGAAGTTCCTCGAACAGGCGAAGGCGTGTTTGCGCTATGGCGCGGCCGTGGTGGTGATGGCCTTCGACGAGGTCGGCCAGGCCGACACCGCCGATCGCAAGGTCGAGATCTGCCAGCGGGCCTACAAGATCCTGGTGGAACAGGTCGGCTTCCCGCCCGAGGACATCATCTTCGACCCGAACATCTTCGCCGTGGCGACCGGCATCGAGGAGCACGACAACTACGCCGTCGATTTCGTCGAGGCGACCCGCCGCATCAAGGAGAGCCTGCCCCATGCGCGGATCTCCGGCGGGGTCTCCAACGTCTCGTTCAGCTTCCGCGGCAACGAGCCGGTGCGCCGGGCGATCCACTCGGTGTTCCTCTACCACGCCATCGCCGCGGGCATGGACATGGGCATCGTCAACGCCGGCGACCTGCCGGTCTATGACGAGATTCCCAAGGAGCTGCGCGACGCCGTCGAGGACGTGATCCTCAACAGGAAGCGCGCCGACGGAACCTCGCCCACCGAGTTCCTGGTCGACCTCGCCCCCCGCTACAAGGGCGGCAAGAGCGAGTCCAAGGGACCCGACCTGGCCTGGCGCGACGCCCCGGTCGCCGAGCGGCTGAAGCACGCCCTGGTGCGCGGCGTCAGCGACTTCATCGAGGTCGACGTCGAAGAGGCGCGGCTGGCGGCTGAGCGTCCGCTGCACGTCATCGAGGGCCCGCTGATGGCCGGCATGGACGTCGTCGGCGACCTGTTCGGCGCCGGCAAGATGTTCCTGCCTCAGGTGGTGAAGTCCGCCCGCGTCATGAAGCAGGCGGTCGCCTATCTGATGCCGTTCATGGAGGCCGAGAAGGATGGCGGAGAGCGTCAGGCCGCCGGCCGCATCCTGATGGCCACCGTCAAGGGCGACGTCCACGACATCGGCAAGAACATCGTCGGCGTGGTCCTGCAGTGCAACAACTACGAGGTCATCGACCTCGGGGTCATGGTGCCGGCCGACCGCATCCTCGACGAGGCCGAGAAGCACAGGGTCGACATCGTCGGTCTCTCCGGCCTGATCACGCCCTCCCTGGACGAGATGGCCTTCGTCGCCGCCGAGATGCAGCGCCGCGGCTTCAGGATCCCGCTGCTGATCGGCGGGGCCACCACCTCGAAGACGCACACCGCGGTGAAGATCGCTCCCCGCTACCAAGGGGCCACCACCTATGTGCTGGACGCCAGCCGCGCGGTGGGCGTGGTCTCCAACCTGCTCTCGCCGACCGAGCGCGACCGCTTCGTCGCCGAGACCGTCGCCGACTACGACAAAGTTCGCGAGCAGTTCGCCCGCGGGCAGGGCGCCCGCGCCCGCGCCGCCCTGGCCGAGGCGCGCGACAACGCCTTCACCCCGGATTGGACGACCTACGATCCGCCGAAGCCGTGTTTCACCGGCACGCGCACCTTCGCGCCCTATGATCTGAACGAACTGGCCCGGCACATCGACTGGACGCCGTTCTTCGCCAGCTGGGAGCTGGTCGGCCGCTACCCGCAGATCCTGGAGGACGAGGAGGTCGGCGAGGCCGCGCGCGACCTCTTCAAAGACGCCCAGGCGATGCTGGCCAAGATCATCCAGGAAGGCCTCCTGGAGGCGCGTGGCGTCGTCGGCTTCTGGCCGGCCAACGCCGACGGCGACGACATCGTCCTCTACACCGACGAGAACCGCGGGACCGAACTCGCCCGTCTGCACACGCTTCGCCAGCAGATGCTGAAGAGCGGCGACCAGCGCAACGTCGCGCTCGCCGACTTCGTGGCGCCCGTCGGAACCAAGCCGGATTGGGTCGGCGGCTTCGCCGTCACCGCCGGCCATGGCGAGCTGGAGCTGGCCAAGCGCTTCAAGGACGCCGGCGACGACTATTCGGCGATCCTCTCCACCGCCGTCGCCGATCGCCTGGCCGAGGCCTTCGCCGAGGCGCTGCACCGGCGCGTGCGGACCGAGCTCTGGGCCTATGCGCCGGACGAGGCCTTCGACATCGACCTGCTGATTTCCGAGCAGTACCGCGGCATCCGCCCGGCGCCCGGCTATCCGGCCCAGCCCGATCACACCGAGAAGACGACGCTCTTCCGGCTGCTGGACGCCACCGCCCAGACCGGCATGGAGCTGACCGAGAGCCTGGCGATGACGCCGCCGGCGGCGGTCTCCGGCCTCTACTTCGCCCATCCGGAGGCGCATTATTTCGGCGTCGGCCGGATCGAGCGCGACCAGGTCGAGGACTACGCGCGCCGCAAGGGCTGGGAACTCGCGACCGCCGAGCGCTGGCTGGCGCCGATCCTCAACTACGATCCGGCGTAGCCTCTTGCCGCCCGCGGCTTCGCGGGTGCGGTGGTCACACCTCGATCGGCTCCGGCGCGGCCGAGGGGCGGGTGTCGGCGATGGTGCAATGGATCTCGCAGCGGACGCCTTCGGGCGCGAAGGTGAATACCACGTCGCCACCCAGCTCGCGGGCCAGGCTGCGCTGAAGCAGCCGGGTGCCGAACCCCGATCGCTCCGCGGGCCGCACCGGCGGCCCGTCGTTCTCGACCCAGGAAAGGGTCAGGCGATGGTGGTCCGAAACCGTCCAGCGGATCGTCACCCGGCCTTCAGGGATCGACAGCGCGCCGTATTTCACCGCATTGGTGGCGAGCTCGTGCAGGGCCATGCTGAGCGCCAGCGCCCGCTGGGCCGTCAGCCAGACCGCGGGGCCCGAGCGGCTGATCTGCGGCCGCCGCACCGTCTCGAAGGGCGCCATGGCCGAGGCCACGACATCGGACAGCCGGGCGCCGTGCCAGCTTTCCGCGGTCAGGAGGTCGTGGGCCGCGGCGAGCGCCAGCAGCCGCGCCTCGAAGGCTTCCCGTGCGCGCGGCAGGTCCGGCGCCGAGCGCAGGGTCTGGGCCGCGATCGACTGCACGGTGGCCAGCGTGTTCTTTACCCGGTGGTTCAGCTCGTTGATCAGCAGCCGCTGCCGTTTCTCCGCGCGCCGGCGTTCGGTGACGTCGTCGAACACCCCGGTGACCCGCAGCATCCTGCCGTCGGCGGCGTGCAGGGCGTCGCTGAGGCTTACGATGTTGCGGACGCTGCCGTCCGGGAGGTTGATGCGGTACTCGAATTCCCGACGTACGCCGGGCTTCTCCGCAGACGAGCGCAGGCGCTCCATGTCCCGCGAATCGATCCGGGCGGCGACGTCCTCGATCTTGAGCGGCTCGTCGGGGCCGAAGCCGAAGATTTCCCGTGCGCGGGCGTCGAGCGTGGCTTCGCGAGTTTCAAGGTCCCATTCGAACGCCCCCAGCCGGGCGATGGAGACCGCCGCGCTCAGTCGCCGTTCGCTTTCCAGCACGGCCGCCTGGGCGCGCACCTGGTCCGTGACCTCGAACCCCATGCAGAAGACGCCGGTGACGTCGCCCCGCTCGCCGACGACGGGCTCCAGCACGAAGTCGACGAAACGCTCCTCCCGCGGCCCGTCGCGCGTCGAGCGCAGCCAGATCGGCTCGGCGCGCGCGATATATCGCTCCCCCTGCCGGTAGACCATGTCCATGATCGGCGGGAACTTTTCCCCCAGTCTGGGGAAGACGTCGCGCAGGCGCCTGCCGATGACCGCCCGGTTTCCGAACATCCCCTTGAAAGCGTTGTTCACGAACTCGAAGACGTGATCCGGACCCTGCAGGATGCAGATGAAGCCGGGGGCTTGCTCAAACATGCGCCGCTGCCGGACGGCGTCGTCCGCCACCCTGCGCTCGGCCAGCACCCTGTCGGTCGTCTCGACGACGATGCTCAGAACCCCGAGCGGCCGCCCGTCGGTGTGAAGGATCGGCGAGCAGTCGATGTTGAGCCAAGCCGGTTCGGGGCCGGACCTGCGGTCGAGCGTCAGTTCGACGTCGCGCAGCGTCAGGTTCTTCCCGCCGAGCCCGCTGCTGATGGCCTGCGCGATGATGTCGGAGTTGTTCCAGGTGTCCCGCGCCCGGGCGCCCAGGGCCTTCGGATGGCGCCTGCCGATCAACTCGGCGTAGGCGTCGTTGTAGATCTCGATGCCGTCAACGCCGGCCAGGATGGACATCGGCAACGACGCATGAAGGATCATCGCCGTCGCGGCTTTCAGGGCGTCGGGCCAGTCCCGCAACGGGCCGAGCGCCGTGGGCGCCCAGTCAAGCTTGGCGATCAGCGCGCCGGTCGCCCCGCCGCCGCGCAGAAATCGGGCGTCGCCTGCAAGATCGTTCGGGTCTGCCATGGGGGTCGACACGATGACGGCAAGAAAACGCATCATCCGCGGCGGAAGGCAACCGCTGGCGCCGAGAACCGGACCTTGGCCATCGGCGTTCCCTAGCCATGCCGCAGTACACCTTCCACGTCGATCCGGCGTCAGGGGGCGAGCCCGACCGGATCGTCCAGGCGCTGGAGAATGACGAGGTGGCGGTGCACGTCGCACGCCGGATGCTCGGTGTCGGCCGCGCCAGTGTGCGCGTCGGTCGCGGGGCCGGAGAGGCGGTGGCCTGGATCGGAGCCTGGGAGACCCAGTCGCGCCGCGCCGCCTGGCG
>NZ_DATELG010000202.1:0-5857 GCF_035276905.1 Phenylobacterium sp.
AGCCGCCGGCGCAGCGCCCGTCGATCATCCTGCTGACCAGCCAGGAACGCGACCGGCTCGACGGCTACCGCGACGCCGGCTTCCTCGGCTACCTGATCAAGCCGCTGCGCCGAGCCTCGCTGGCCGAGCGCGTGCAGATCGCCGCCGGCGCCCAGTCGGATCGGGCCGGAGCGCCCGACGACGAGCGGATCGCCATCGCCGCCGCGCCGGGCGCACGGGTGCTGCTGGTCGAAGACAACCCGGTCAACGCCCTGCTCGCCCGGGCCCTCCTGACCCGGGAAGGCTGCGAGGTCGATCACGCCCGCGCCGGGGAGGAGGCGCTGGCGGCGGTGAAGGTCGGCGCCTACGACATCATCCTGATGGACATGCGCATGCCCGGGCTCTCCGGCGAGCAGACCGCGAGACTCCTGCGCGCCCAGGGGGTCGCGACGCCGATCATCGCGCTGACCGCCAACGTCTTCGACGACGACCGGGCGGCGTGCCTTGCGGCCGGCATGGACGACTTCCTGGTCAAGCCGCTTCTGCCCGAGGCCCTGCGCGCCGTGCTGTCGCGGTGGGGCCAGGCCGGCTGGACGCGGGAGCCGGCGCGCGCCAAGGTCGGCTGACGAAGGGCGCGGGGGGCGCGCTCCCGCCGAGAGTCCGCCGATGACCGCCGACGCGAAGGCCATTGCGGCCGCGCCGCCGAAACCACACCACCACCGCCGCAGCGCGCTCCAGGTGCTGGGGGCGTTGCGCCAGCCCAAGGTCGCGGTGATGCTGGCGCTCGGCTTTTCGTCCGGCCTGCCGTTCCTCCTTACCGCCAACACCTTCGGCTACTGGCTGCGCGACGAGGGCACGAGCCTGAAGGCGATCGGCTTCATCTCCTGGGTCGGCGCCGCCTATTTTCTGAAGTTCCTGTGGTCGCCGATCGTCGACCGGGTCGACGTGCCCCTGCTCGGGCGGCTGGGCCGGCGGCGCGGCTGGATGCTGCTGTCGCAGATCCTGGTCGCGATCGGCCTGGTCGGCATGGCGGTGGTCGGCGTCCAGCCGGGGCTGGTGGCGATCGGCGCCTTCGCGGTGCTGACAGCCTTCGCTTCGGCCACCCAGGACATCGTCATCGACGCCTGGCGGATCGAGGCCGCGGGCGACAGCGACGAGATGGGGCTTTTGACGTCGGCCGCCCAGCTCGGCTACCGCGGCGCGCTGCTGATCACCGACGCCCTGATCATCGCCGCCGCCGCCCGCTTCGGCTGGGCGCCGTCCTACGTCGGCGTGGCCGTGCTGATGGCGGTGGGCGCCGCCGCCACCTTCGTCGCCTTCGAGCCGGCGCGGGCCGAGGAGGTGATGCAGGCCAAGGCCTCGCTCCTGTCGCCGCGCGGCCTGTTCGACGCCCTCGTCGGTCCGTTCGTCGAGTTCTTCAGCCAGCATCGCGCGGTGGGCCTGTTGATGCTGGCCGCGGTCGCCCTCTACCGGCTGCCCGACTTCATCATGGGGCCGATGTACAACCCCTACTACCACGACCTGGGCGTGCCGAAGGACACGGTGGCCCTGGTGCGCGGCTCCTTCGGCCTGGGCGCGACCTTCCTCGGCATCGCCGTCGGCGGCTTGAGCTCGATCCGGCTGGGGCTGCTGCCGTCGCTGATGCTGGGGGCGCTGATCGAAGGCGCCGGCACCGCCGCCTTCGCCCTGCTCAGCCTCCATCACGACATGCCGACTTTCGCCGCGGTGATGACCCTGGACAGCTTCGCCCAGGCCTTCGCCGGGGTGGCGCTGGTGGCCTACATGTCGAGCCTCACCAATCTTGGGTATACCGCCACCCAGTACGCGCTGCTGTCCTCGACCTACGCCATGCTGGGCAAGTTCCTGAAGGGCTTCTCGGGCGTGACGGTCGAGGCGCTGACGCCGCATTACGGCCCGCTCGGCGCCTACGCGGTCGCCTTCATCGGCACGGGCCTGACGGCGATCCCGCCGATCCTGCTGTTCCTGCTGATCCACCACCTGGACCGCGGACGGCGCAAGGCGAACGCCGCTTAGGCCAGGCAGACCACCTGGGCGACGCGCAGGTCGCGGCGCAGGGAGTCGGCCACCTTGCCGTAGTTCTCACGGGTGATCAGCTTGCCGGAGGTCGGTGCGACGGGCAGGGCGGTGCGGCTTTCGGCGATCAGGTGGACCACGGTCTCGGGCGCCGTCGTGTAGATCCGCCCGCGCCGCGGGGCCTCGGCGATCGTCACCCCCACCACCCGGCCCTGGGCGTCCAGCGCCGGCGCGCCCGACAGGCCGCCCAGGCTACCTTTCAGGCCGTCGGTGCGGCCGACCTCGGCCCAGACCAGCACCGGCTCGACACGCGCGCCGCGGCCGTGGACCACCAGGTTCTCCCGCCCCAGGAGCCGCGAGGCGGCCTCGCCCGGCTGGCCCTGGGGAAAGCCCGGGTGATAGGCGAGCTCGCCCTCGTGCAGCGGCGCCCCCAGGTCGAGCGGCAGGGCCGGCGCGCCGCCGCGGGTCCTGAGCACGGCCGCCTCGCCTTGCGGATCGATGTCGGCGGTCGCCGCCACGCCCAGGCCGTCGCCGACCACCACCGCCGTTTGGCGGCAGCCGTCGATGACGTGGCGGGCGGTGATCCAGACGCCGGAGGAGGCGACCGAAAAGGCGGTGCCGGTGGCGGGGCCGGCGCGGTCGGGCACGTCGACGGTCACCGAGGGGTCGAACGGCGAAGCGGGCGCCAGCAGCGCCCCGTCCGCTTTGCGCACGGGCGGCGGCGCGGGCGGGGCGTCGACATGCTCGCGCCGGCCGAGAGCTGCGAACAGCAGGGCGCCGACCACCGCGGCGTAGATCAGCCAGTCGGGAAGGGGCGGGCGGCGCATGGCGCGGCTCAGGCGGCGACGGCCGCGGCCACGATCATGGCGGTGGCGAGCTTGGCGCCGACCAGCATGGCCGCCGCCGCCATCTCCCCGTCGCGGATGCGTTTGGGCAGGCCGTGCAGCACCAGGTCGACCATCCGGTAGACCAGCAGCTGGATGACGACCGTGGCCACGCCCCAAAGCGCCACGTCGACCAAGCTGGTCGAGCCCTTCAGCGAGAAGGCCAGCGGAATGGCCAGGCCGACCAGCGCTCCGCCCAGGTCGACGGCGGCGGCCACATTGCCCTGCCTGACCAAGCTGATCTCCTTGTGCGGCGTCAGCACGATGTAGACGCCTGCCGCAGCCAGCAGCATCAGCACGCTGACGGTGATATGCAGCAGGGCGATCGGAAAGCCGCTGGCGAAGGCTTGCATCTCCGGTGATGTCGGCATGGATCACTTACCCCCCGCGAACAACCGCGGTGCTTAGCACGAACCGCGGCCCCGGCGCAGCTTGGGCGGGATCGGCCTATTCGGCGGCGAGCCGGCGGCGTTCGCTGGCGCGCATCTTCTCGCTTTCGCTCTTCAGCTGACCGCAGGCCGCCAGGATGTCGCGGCCGCGCGGGGTGCGGATCGGCGAGGCGTAGCCGGCGCGGTTCAGCACCGCCGCGAAGGCCTCGATCGTCTTCCAGTCCGAGCACTCGTAGTCCGAGCCCGGCCACTTGTTGAACGGGATCAGGTTGATCTTCGCGGGGACGCCCTTGAGCAGCTTGATGAGGGCCTTGGCCTCGGCTGGGCTGTCGTTGACGCCCTTCAGCATGACGTACTCGAAGGTCACCCGCTTGGCGTTCGACAGGCCCGGGTAGGCGCGGATGGCCGCCATCAGCTCCTCGATCGGATACTTCTTGTTCAGCGGCACCAGCTTGTCGCGCAGCTCGTCGTTCGTGGCGTGCAGCGAGATCGCCAGCATGGCCTGGGTCTTCACGCCGAGCGGTCCAAGCTCGGGGACCACGCCCGAGGTCGAGACGGTGATCCGCCGACGGGAGATGGCGATGCCCTCGTGGTCGGCGATGACGTCGATCGCCGCGGCCACGTTGTCGAGGTTGTAGAGCGGCTCGCCCATGCCCATGAAGACGATGTTCGAGAGCCGGCGGTCCTCCTTCGGCGAGGGCCATTCGCCGAGGTCGTCGCGGGCGACCTGCACCTGGGCGACGATCTCGGCGGCGGTCAGGTTACGCACCAGGGCCTGGGTGCCGGTGTGGCAGAAGGTGCAGTTCAGCGTGCAACCGACCTGGCTGGAGACGCAGAGCGCGCCGGCGCGGCCGACGTCGGGGATGTAGACGGTCTCGACCTCGACGCCCGGGGCCATGCGGATCAGCCACTTGCGGGTGCCGTCGCGGCTGACCTGGCGCTCGACGACCTCCGGACGGACGAGCGTGAATTTCTCCGCCAGCGCCGCGCGCGTCTCCTTGGCCACGTCGGTCATGGCCGAAAACTCGGTGACGCCATAGTGGTGCATCCAGCGCCACAGCTGCGAGGCGCGCATCCGCGCCTTGTCGGGCCGCACGACCTCGGCCTCGACCAGGGCCTGGGCAAGCTCGGCTCGGCTGAGCCCGGTCAGGTTCCGAAGCGCCGGCTGGGCGGACGCGGCCTGCGCGCGCGAAAGGTCGAGGGTCACGCCCAAGGGTCGGAAATTCCTTGCTCTGAGGAGCGGCGAATATAGGCGAGGGGCGGGCCCGCGCCAAATCGGGCGCGTCAACGCACCCGTCAGCTGAAAACGCGCGCCACGTCGTCGCCGACAACCTTCGGATCCGGGCCATAGCGATTGGCGCCCCTTGTGCCCGGAAGCAGCGAAAAGACGAGAAGGACGAGCTCACCGATAATCGGAAGGATCGCGATAAGTATCCAGAATCC
Organism: Phenylobacterium sp.; assembly: GCF_035276905.1. Classification (GTDB taxonomy): domain Bacteria; phylum Pseudomonadota; class Alphaproteobacteria; order Caulobacterales; family Caulobacteraceae; genus Phenylobacterium. The sequence goes on from NZ_DATELG010000202.1 coordinate 4,730, forward strand.
GCTCTTGTTGATATCGTGAAGGCGCCGAATACGAACAGCCAGGCCAGGTACAAGAGATCCAACAGCAAACACCACCAACATGGCAGCGCCGCCTATCTGTATTGCTACGTTATGGCTTCCTTTCCCGAAGCTGACGAGAACTTCCGTCGCGAAAAAAATTACTAAGAAAAATAGGGCGAAAGACCAGTATTCTCGCCGGCGCGCGCGGCCGTCGAACGCCGCATATTTCCGGTAGACTTGGATGACGTAGTTCATTGACGACCCCCGTTCCTGAGGGGTCCATCTTAGGTCGAACAGATTTACACTTTGCAAGTCGATCGATCGACAGCCGGCTGGCCTCAGAGACCGTACTTGCTCCAGAGCTCGTCGCTCTTCACCACGTTGCGGATGAAGGCGGCGTGCAGCTCGCGCTCGGCGTCGGTCGAGCGCGGGGCGAGCGGGCGAGGGCGGGCGCCGTATTCGTTCTGCTTGGCGGCCGCCACCGCGGTGACCAGCTCCGCCGAAGTCAGCTCCAGCCGCCGCTCGCGGCCGCCCTTCAGCTCGAGGTAGACGGCGGCCAGCAGCTTGGCGTCGATCAGCGCCCCGTGCTTCTCGCGCTCCGACAGCGAGATCTTGAAGCGCTTGCAAAGCGCGTCCAGGGAGTTGTGCATTCCCGGGAAGCGCTGCTTGGCCAGCGCCAGGGTGTCGACCCAACGATCTTCCGGGATCTGCATCCGGTGGATGCAGCTGAGCTCCCAGTTGACGAAGGCGCGGTCGAAGCCGGCGTTGTGCGCCACGATCGGCGCGTCGCCGACGAAATCGAGGAAGGCGTCGACCACGTCGGGATGCTCGAAACGCGGCTTGCCGCGCAGGAAGGCCTCGGACAGGCCGTGCACCCGCTCGGCCTCCACCGGCATGTCGCGGCAGGGGTCGATGTAGGTGTGGAAGCTGCGGCCGGTCGGGACGAAGTCCTCGATCTCCAGGCAGGCCAGTTCGACCAGTCGGTGGCCGAGATGCGGCTCGAAGCCGGTGGTTTCGGTGTCGAGGACGATCTCACGCGCCATGCGTCAGTCTTGGCCCGGTTCGCGTCGCCCGATCAAGCTGTCGCTTTGTCCCTGTTCGGTCGTCGCTGTGGATCGCGCATGATGG
>NZ_DATELG010000203.1:0-16791 GCF_035276905.1 Phenylobacterium sp.
CGGCCAGATGTCGGCCGCCTGCAGGAAGTCGGGCGCCATGCGCGCCGCGCGCAGCACGTCGCTCATCAGCGTCCCGTCGCCCGGCCCCATCTCCACCAGCCGCACCGCTTTCGGCCGACCCATCAGCTCCCAGGCCGCGGCGGCCCAGACGCCGATCAGCTCGCCGAACATCTGGCTGATCAGCGGCGCGGTGATGAAGTCGCCGCCGGGACCCAGCGCCGGCCGGGTGGCGTAATAGCCGCCCTCCGGATCGTGCAGGCAGGCGGTCATGTACTGGGCGACGGTGATCGGGCCGCCTTCGGCGATCTGCCGCTCGAGGCGGTCACGCAGGCTCATCGGCCTTCCGTGCGGGCGCAGGCCCGGCGGCTGTTCCAGCCGGCAACGGCGGGGGCGGCGGCTCCTTGAGCCCGCGCCACACCAGCCAGGCGCCGACGAGCACCATCGGCGCCGAGAGCATCATCCCCATCGTCAGGCCGAGCGGGAAATGCGGCATGTAGCCGTCCGGCTCGCGCACGTTCTCGAGGCTGATCCGCACGACGCCGTAGCCGGCGATGAACAGGCCCATGATCACGCCGCGCCGGTTCGTCCAGGACTTGCCCCACACCGCCCAGGCGAGCAGGGCGAAGAGGCCAAGCCCCTCCAGCGCCGCCTCGTAGAGCTGGCTGGGATGGCGGGGCAGGGGGCCCGCGCCCGGGAAGATGACGCCCCACGGCGCATCGGTCGGCCGGCCCCACAGCTCGCCGTTGATGAAGTTGGCGATGCGGCCGAAGAACAGGCCGATAGGCGTCGCCGCGGCGGCCACGTCGCCGACCCGCAAGAGGTCCAGCTTGTTGCGCCAGGAGAAGACCGCCATGGCCAGCAGGACGCCGAGCGCTCCGCCGTGGAAGCTCATGCCGCCGTGCCAGACCTTCAGGATCTCGGCCGGATCGCGCCAGATCAGCTCCGGCGTGTAGAACAGGGTGTGGCCAATCCGCCCGCCCACGATGACGCCCAGGGTGATCCAAAGGATCAGGTCGTCCAGCTGCACGGTGGTCAGCGGCGGCGGCCGGCGGGTCCACAGCACGGGGCGGCGCAACATCGCCACCGCGTAGCGCCAGCCCAGCAGGATGCCGGCGACATAGGCCAGCGCATACCAGCGGATCGCGAACGGCCCGATATGGATCAGGACGGGATCGAAGTCCGGAAAGGGCACGTCGCGCGGCTCCAGCGTGGGACGGAGCTGTTCGCTTTAGACGAGAAGATCCTCGCTTTCGACCCCCGCAGCGCCATATAGGGGATGAAGGCGCCATTCTTGCAGGCGCAGTTGAGTGAAATGCAGACGCAGAACCCTTTCTTCGACGAGATGGCCAAGCTGACCACCGCGGCCATGGGTCTGGCCCAGGCGGCGGGCGAGGAGGCCAGGGCCGCGCTCCGTTCGCAGGCCGACCGCATCGCCGCCGAGTTCGACCTCGTGCGCCGCGAGGACCTCGACGCCCTACGGACGGAATTGGCGGCGCTTCGCGCCGAGCTCGCGGCGCTGCGCGCGCAACAGGCTGGCCAAGAGACGGGGACGAACACGCCCTGAACATCCACAGAAACACACGCGTGCGGCAAAGCTCGTCACAGAAGCAAGTGAACCTCTGCGCGCGAACGGGCTTACTTTCAGTATCGCAGGCGATTCGGGGGCGGCGCCCCGCTCCCCGCCCACTGCGAAAGGACCGCTGGTCTCATGGACACCTCCCAGTCTGACGAAAACGTCCTCCTCGCCAACGATCCGCTCGACGTCGTCGAGCATGTGCTTGCGGCGGAAAATCTTCCGTTCGATCGGACCGAGGACGGCGACCTCGCCTTTACTCTGGCCGGGGATTGGAAGGACTACGAGCTCTGGTTCGCCTGGCGGCCGGAGGGCGACTGTCTTCAGCTCTGCCTGTCCATGGACCTCGTCGCCAGCAAGGAACAGCGCGCCGACGCCCACGAGCTGATCGCCATGATCAACCCGCGCGTCTGGCTCGGCCATTACGAGCTTTGGGAGGACGGCGAGATCATCTTCCGCCACGGCATGGCGCTGATGACCGGCGAGCAGCCGACGCTGGCCCAGGCCGCGGCGATGATCGACGTGGCGGTGGAAGCCGCCGACCGCTTCTTCCCGGCCTACGACTTCCTGGTCCGCGGCGCCAAGTCGCCCGAGGACGCCGTCGCCGCCTGCATGTTCGAGACGGTCGGGGAGGCGTAACCCGAGACGCAAGGGGGCGTTCGGCGATCGCGGCTGCCAACTGCGTTTGTGTCTGGCCAGCGCTGTCGCTAGGGTCCGCCGTCATGATCACTCCCATACTGATGCTGGGCGCCGGGCGCATGGGCGGGGCGATGGTCGCCGGCTGGCGCAAGGCGAACGTCTTCGCCGCCGCCGAGCTCATCATCCGCGACCCGCAGCCGGGCCCCGCGGCGCTCGCCGCCGAGCAGGACGGCGCGACGCTCAACCCGCCGGAAGCCGAGCTCGCCCGCGCCCGCACCGTGGTGCTGGCGGTGAAGCCGCAGATGTGGCGCGAGGCCGCCGCCGAGGTCTCGCCGTGGCTGGCCGCCGACGCGGTCATCGTCTCGATCGCCGCCGGCGTGCGCGCCGGGGACATCGGCAAGGAGTTTGGCGGCCGCTGCGTCGCCCGCGTCATGCCGACGACCGCCGCGGCCATCGGCCAGGGCGCCGCCAGCCTCTACGCCGAAGATCCCGCCGCGCTGGCCCGCGCGCACGCCTTGTTCGAGCCCCTGGGCACGGTGGTCGACCTTCCGGACGAGAACCTGATGCACGCCGCGACCGCCGTCTCCGGCTCGGCGCCGGCCTATTTCTACGCCTTCATCGAGGCGCTGGAGGCCGCCGGCGCCGCGGCCGGCCTAACGCCCAAGGACGCCAGCCGCCTGGCCCGCTCGACGCTCACCGGCGCGGCGGCCCTGCTCGCGCAGAGCGGCGAGGATCCGGCCGAGCTGCGCCGCCAGGTCACCTCGCCGGGCGGCACCACCCAGGCGGCGCTCGAGGTCCTGCTGGGCGAAACCGGCCTGCACCCCCTGCTGCGCGACGCAGTCACCGCCGCGGCGCGGCGCTCCAAGGAGCTGGGGGCGTAGGGCCGCAACCGCCTACCCCGCCCTCGTCCAGGTCTGGGTTTGGCAGAACATCATCACGCAGCCGTCGACCTTCAGCGTCCCGTCGGCGGCCACCCGCATCTTCGACTTGTAGGTCTTGCCGGAGTGGGGGTCGTAGATCGTGCCGCCTTCCCAGCGGCCGCCGCCGGCCGCGCGGAAGTCGCGGATCATGGTCAGGCCGATGATCGGGCGGCTGCGGAGCTTCGGATCGGGATTGTGTTCGTCGTGCTTGGGCTGGCCCTCCGGCGTGTTCGGCGTCTTCAACCAGACGATCTCGCCGCACAGCTGATCGGCCTTGGCCGGGCAGGGGCCGACGCGCACCTTGGCGTCCTTGGCCTGCACCAGCCAGACGCCCTCGGCCGGATCGGCGGCCAGCGCGGGCCCGACGGCGAGTCCCAGTGCGACGAGGGCCTGCGTGACGGCGGCCAGAAGCAGACGGCGCATGATCTCAGATCCTCCTCGGTTCGCTCGCCGGGCGCAGCGCGCCGGGTAGCTGCAGTACGGCCCGGAGCCCGCCCAGCGGCGAGCGGTCGAGCGTGATGTCGCCGCCGTGCCCGCGGGCCACGTCGCGGGCGATCGCCAACCCCAGGCCCACCCCCTTGGTGTTCTGGTTGCGCGACTCGTCGAGCCGGCCGAAGGCCTTGAACGCGTCCTCGTAACGTTCGGCCGGGATGCCGGGCCCATCGTCGTCGACGATGATCTGGACGCCGCCCTGCGCCCTCGGCTGCACCGCCACCTCGACCCGGTCGCCATACACCGCGGCGTTCATCACCAGGTTGGAGACCGCGCGCTTCAGGGCGTTCGGCCGCACCGGGGCCTCGAGCTGCGGGTCGGCCGAGACGCTGACCTGGGCGCCGGCGCGCACGGCGCCTTCGCTGACCTGCTCGATCAGGTCGCGCAGGCGCACGGTCTCGATCGCCTCGCCCCCCTCGCCGCGGGCGAAGGCGAGGTACTCGTCGATCATGTGCTCCATCTCGACCACGTCGCGCTTCATCTCCTCGTTGGCCTTGGAGGGCTCGGCCAGCGCCAGCGCCAGCTTCAGCCGGGTGAGCGGGGTGCGCAGGTCGTGGCTGACGGAGGCGAGCAGGGTGGTGCGCTGGTCGATGTGGCGCTGGATGCGCGCGCGCATGTCCAGGAAGGCGACCGCGGCGCTGCGCACCTCCTTGGCGCCGTGTGGCTTGAAGGCCGGCGCGTCTCCGCCGCGTCCGAACGCCTCGGCGGCGCTGGCCAGCCGCTCGATGGCCCGCACCTGGTTGCGGATGAACAGCAGGGCCACGGCGGTCAGCAGCACGGTCGCCACCGTCATCCAGAGCACGAAGATGTGGCCGTTGGTGGCGAAGGCCCGGTCGCGCGGCGCCAGCACCCGCATCACTCCGCCCTTCACCGCCACGCGCACGTCGACGTAGGCGGGATAGCGGGTGGTGTCGAACCAGAAGGGTTGGTCCAGCCGGTTGCTCAGCGCCTCCTGCATCGACCGGTCGATCGGCGCGAACCAGGAGTAGCGCCGGTTCTGCGGCAGCTTCTTGCCGGGCTGCAGGGCGATCGACAGGCCCATCGAGTCCTCCCCCCGCCGGGCCAGCTTGGCGAAGGCCTGGGGGCTGGGATCGTCCTGGTAGCTTTCCACCGCCCAGGCGATGTCGCCCGCCAGCCCCTCGGAGAGGCGCGAGGTCACCGTCTGCCAGTGGGCGTCGAAGAAGACGTAGGTGACGGCGATCTGCATGATCGCCACCGGCAGGACGATGATCAGCAGCGAGCGGCCGAACAGCGTCTTCGGCATCTGCCGCCGGAACCAAACGCCGATCCATCGGCCAAGGCGGCTGAAGTCGGGCATCAGTCGGGCGCCAGTCTATAGCCCACCCCGCGGACAGTCTGCAGGTAGCGCGGCGCCTTGGGGTCGTCCTCGATCTTGCGGCGCAGGCGGGTGACCTGGACGTCGACCGCGCGGCCCGACGGATCGCTCGCGCCCTTGGCCAGGACCATCCGGTCGACCGGCTCGTGGGGGTTGCGGGCCAGCTCGCGCATCAGCGCCACCTCGGCCTCGGTCAGCCGCACAGGCTCGCCGTCGCAGGTGAGCTCGCCGCGGTCCGGATCGAAGGTGCAGCGACCGAGCGATAGCGGGCCCGCCGTCGGCGGCCGGTCAGCTGAGCGGCGCAGGATCGCCTCGATGCGCAGCAAGAGCTCCTCCGGCTCGAACGGCTTGGCCAGGTAGTCGTCGGCGCCGACCTTCAGCCCCTCGATCCGGTCGTTCGCTTCGCCGCGGGCGGTCAGCATCAGGACCGGGGTGCGACCAGACGCCCCACGCTGGTCGCGCAGCCAGCGGGTCAGCGACAATCCGTCCTCCCCCGGCATCATCACGTCGAACACCGCCAGGTCGAAGTCGAGCGCGCCGAGCAGCTTGCGGGCGGCCGGACCCCCGTTCGCCGCCGAGACGCGGAAGCCCGCGCGCGCCAGATAGGCCTTGAGCAGCTCGCGGATGCGGTCGTCGTCATCGACCACCAGCAGGTGGCGCGTTCGCTGTGCGGGATCGGCGTAGGCGTTCAAAGCGCGGAACCCATTTCGTTTGACGCGAGGCTTCCGTAGGGGTTCAAGGAGCTCCTCTGAAAGGAGCAATCGCCCAAATGTCTACTGTTTCCTTCGACGATCGCGACGGCTGGATCTGGTTCGACGGTCAGTTCGTGCCCTGGCGCGAGGCGAAGGTGCACGTGCTCACCCACGGCCTGCACTATGCGTCGTCCGTGTTCGAAGGTGAGCGGATGTACGGGGGCGAGATCTTCGAGCTGACCGCTCATACCGAGCGCCTCTTCGAGTCGGCGAGGATCCTGGACTTCGAAATTCCGTACACGGTGGCGGAGATCGATCAGGCCTGCAAGGACACCTGCGCCAAGAACGGCCTGACCGACGCTTACATCCGGCCGATCGCCTGGCGCGGCTCGGAGATGATCGGCGTCTCGGCCCAGAACACCAGGATCCACGTGGCGATCGCCGTCTGGGACTGGCCGAGCTACTTCAAGCCGGAGGAGCGGGCCAAGGGCATCCGCATGACCTGGGCCAAGTACAAGCGCCCGTCGCCGGAGACCGAGCCGGTCCACGCCAAGGCCGCCGGCCTCTATATGATCTGCACCGTCTCCAAGCACGCCGCGGAGAAGGACGGCTACACCGATGCGATGATGCTCGACTATCGGGGCTACATCGCCGAATCGACCGGCTCCAACGTCTTCTTCGTCAAGGATGGGGTGATCCACACGCCGAAGGCGGACTGCTTCCTGAACGGCATCACGCGCCAGACGGTGATCAAGCTGGCGCGCTCGCAAGAGATCGAGGTGATCGAGCGGCACATCAAGCCGGAGGAGCTGTCCGGCTTCACCGAATGCTTCGTCACCGGCACCGCCGCCGAGGTGACCCCGGTCGGCCAGATCGGCGAGTACAGCTTCACGCCCGGCAAGCTGTCGCTGGGCCTCGCTGACGACTACGCCAGGCTGGTCCGCGGCCAGCTGGCGGCGGCGTAGGGCTGGGCGGGGGAGCTGCGAGGCGCCAGCTTCTCCACCGGGGGAGGCGGCGCGCGAAGCGAGACGGAGGGGGCGTTCAGCCGCTTCAGAAAGACCAGCTATACGGCCGCGGATAGGGCTCGTCGCGGGCCAGGTAGATCACCCCGAGGATCACCCTCGCCGCGAACCAGACATGGTCCAGGCCGACGATCGCCCAGCCGAGCGCGGCCATCGGGATGCCGACGAGGACGAAGCTGAGCGGGATGCCGACGGCCAGAAGCAGGGCGCCGATGATCATCCAGGCCAGCCACAGCCAGCAGGTGCGGATCAGGAAGGTATAGTGGCTGCGCATCCGCGCGCCGGCTCCGCCGCGGTTGGCGTAGGCCAGGATCAGGCCTAGCAGCACGGTCAGCCCGTTGACGAGGCCCAGCAGATAGAGGGCGTAGACAACCGCGGGCATGGTGCGGTCCTCGACCCCGCCATAGGTGCTCATGCGCTCGGTCATGGCGTTTCCGTCCCTTCGGCCGCGTCCGCCCCTGAAGGTGGGGCCTTTTGGCGGGCTTGAAAAGGACGCGCGGTTAACGCTCGAGGACGATCTCCGCCCCGGCGGCGACGGCGTCGGGGGCCAGGGCCAGCGGCTTCTCCACCCGCACGCGGGCGCGGGTCACCCGCGGATCGGCCATGCAGGTCCGCGCCAGCCGGTCGGCGAAGGTCTCGACCAGCTCGATGTGGCCGCCCTCGGCGATCGCGCGCGCGGCCTTGAGGATGGTCTCGTAGTTGACGGTGTCGGCGAGCCGGCCGGGGCCGGCCGAGGGCACGTCCAGCTCCACGTCGACGAGCAGCGGCTGCAGCTTGCCGATCTCGTGGCGGTGGACGCCGATCTCGGCCTGAAGGCGCAGGCCGGTGACGAAGACCCTGGTCATCGCCGGGCGGATTTCGCCGGCGGGCAGGGCGGGGTCAATCGTCTTGGTCACGGGGGCGGCCTCTCAGCGCCAGGCCAGGTGCTGGCCGGAATCGACGGCGATCATCTGGCCGGTCACTGCGTGCGCGTCGATCAGGTAGCGCAGGGTCGCGCCAATCTCAGCCGGCGCGACCGGTCGGCGCATCGGCGTCGAGGCCGCCTCGTCGGCGAAGTCCTGGGGGTCCTGGTGGACTGACTGCAGGGTGGGGCCGGGCCCGATGGCGTTGACCCGCACACGCGGCGCCAGCGCCTGGGCCAGCATCCGCGTGGCGTCCCAGAGCGCGGCCTTGCTCAACGAATAGGAGAAGAATTCCGGCGTCGGCCGCCACACCCGCTGGTCGAGGATGTTGACGATCAGGCCTTCGCGGTCGGCCGGCAGGCGCCGCGCGAACGCCTGGGCGAGCACCAGGGGCGCGCGCAGGTTGGTCTCCATGTGGAGGTCCCAGGACGCGCGGTTCAGCGTCTCGAAGACGTCCTCCTCGAAGGCGCTGGCGCTGTTGACCAGCAGGGTCACCGGCCCGAGCTCGGCCTCGGCCTCGCCCACCAGCGCGACCAAGGCCGATTCCTTGCGCAGGTCGCAGGCCAGGATCGCCGCGCGGCGTCCGGCCGAGCGCACCTCGCCCGCCGCCGCGTCGGCGTCGTCGCCGGGGTTGCGCACGTGAATGGCGACGTCGAACCCGGCCTCCGCGCACGCCTGCGCCAGCGCGCGGCCGATGCGACGCGCGCCGCCGGTTACGAGCGCGGCGCCGCGGCTTGCCATCTGCCGGACGGCTCAGTCGAACCGGCCGAACTCGATGCGGTTCAGCGCCGCGAACACCAGGATGAAGATGACGATGGCGTAGATGCCGGACATGGGCGGTTCCTCGAGGCTGTGATCGGGCTTTAGCGAGACCCAGCCTCAGCCGCAAGCGCCGCTCGGTTGCGCCGTCACGCGAGCCGTTTCAAGGCCGCGCGCATCAGGTGCACCGGGCCGGGTCCGCTCCGCGCCTCGCGCGGCGGCGCCGGGCCGGCCGGGGCCAGCGTCATCTGGTCACTGATCTCGGCCAGCAGCCGCAGCACCTCGGCGGCGGCTTCGCTCGCCGGGTCCCATTCGGTCACCGCGCAGTTGTGCGCGAAGGCGCGCTGATAGGCGATGCGGCTGCGCAGCTTGGTGGACGCGATCGGCAGGTGGCCGAAGCGCAGCCGCTCCAGGGCCTGGACGACCACGTCCGACTCCTCGCCGCCGCGCGTCGGCGGGCACTGGTTGAGCACCACCAGCCCGGGATGGCCGGCCCTGCGGATCAGGGTGATCGACTCGCGCACCGCCGCCACGTCCAGCGAGGTCGGCCGCGCCACCGCCAGGCAGAGGTCAGCGACGTTGGCCGCGCGCAGCACGTCGGCGTCGGGCGCGGCGGGGGTGTCGATGACCAGCAGGTCGCAGCCGTTCTGCCGGCAGGCGTCCTGCACGATGAACAGCTTCGAGGCGGTGGTCTCGAACAGCATCGAGCTCGCCTCCGGCCGCGTGCGCATGACCTCGGCGGCGGAATGCAGCGGGTCGACATCGGCGACGACGACCCTCAGGCCTGCCTGCCGGGCGGCGAGCGCGACGCTGAGCGAGACGGTGGTCTTCCCGGCCCCGCCTTTACGCGACAGCACGGCTAACGTTTTCATGCGAGGAGCTCCTAACCTCGCATAACTATCGTCAGTTGTGGTTGCGCGTTTGTGCCCGCAGTGGGTTAAATCCTGTCAAGGCTGACGGGCGGGTAGTCATGCTTCTTCACGCCGCCGTCCCTGGGCCCAGGACAGCACCGCCATGCCCGTAGCGCCGGAGAGGATCGTGCCCATCAGCACGCCGAGGCGGACCTCGGCGCTCTGGGCCTCGTCGGTGAAGGCCAGGGCGCCGATGAACAGGCTCATGGTGAAGCCTACGCCGCACAGCAGCGAGACGCCGTAGAGCTCGGCCCACGAGGCGCCGGTAGGCCGCCGCGCGAGCTTGGCGCCGATGATCGCGGCGGTGGCGCCGAAGACGCCGGCTTGCTTGCCGAGGAAGAGGCCCAGCGCCACGCCGAGGGTGATGGGGCTTACCAGATGCTCGAGCGCGAGGCCGCGGAACGAGAAGCCCGCCGCGCAGAAGGCGAACAGCGGCAGGATCAGGAAGGCGACGTAGGGGTGGAGGCTTTCCATGAAGTCCTCCAGCACGCCCGGGCTGTGCGGCTTGCGCGCCTCGATCGGCACGGTCATGGCCGCCGCCACCCCGGCCACCGAGGTCGAGATCCCGGCCTTCAGGGTGAAGGCCCAGACCAGCAGGAAGCCCAGGACGTAGAAGAAGTAGGGCACGCCGCGCCAGCGGCCCGTCAACGCCATCAGCGCCAGCGAGACCAGGGCGCCGCCGAGCGCGGCGAGCGCAAGGCCGTCCGTGAACACCAGGCCGATGACGATCACCGCGCCCAGGTCGTCGACGATCGCCAGCGTCAGCAGGAAGACGCGCAGGGCGGGCGGCAGCTTGGGGCCGGCGATGGCCAGGGCGGCGACGGCGAAGGCGATGTCGGTGGCCATCGGCGTCGGCCAGCCGTGCGGCGCGCCGCCGGGCCCGGCGTTCAGCGCCAGGTAGACCAGGGCCGGGACCAGCATGCCGCCGATCGCCGCCACCACCGGCAGCACCAGCCGCCGCGGATTGGCCAGCTCGCCGCGCAGGATCTCGTATTTGATCTCCAGGCCGACGACGAAGAAGAAGATCGCCATCAGCCCTTCCTTGACCCAGTCGAGCGTCGACAGTGTCTCGTGGAAGGCGCCGACCTGGATCGTCAGCGGCGCATCGATGAAGCCGAAGTAGTGGCGGGCCCACGGCGAGTTGGCCATGACGATGGCCGCGACCGCCGCCGCCGCCAGGATCAGCCCCGAAGCGCTCTCGGTCTTCAGGAAGTCGAGCGTGATGCGGCGCGCCATGACGTGCCGTTAGCATGCAAGCTTCGCCGGATCGACCGCTCGCGGCGAAACTGGTTGTGGGCCGGCCGGTTTGCGCCCATCTGGCGATGATGCCGGTCTCATCCGCCTATCGCCCTGATCCGCAGGTCCCCAAGCTCGGCCCCGAGTTCGCAGATCCCGTCGTGGCCGCGCGCTTCCCGGAGACGATCCTGCGGTTCCGCAACGACCGGGCGGCGGTGACGGTGGGGCTCGACGCCCTGACCGACGCCGAGTGGATCGCCTGCTTCGGCCGCTTCGAGCCGCTGCCGGACAACATCTCCCGGCCGCTGGCGATGCGTTACCACGGCCACCAGTTCCGGGTTTACAACCCCGAGCTCGGCGACGGGCGCGGCTTCCTCTTCGCCCAGCTGCGCGAGGCCGGAAGCGGGCGTCTGCTCGACCTCGGCACCAAGGGCTCGGGCCAGACGCCCTGGTCGCGCGGCGCCGACGGCCGGCTGACGCTCAAGGGCGGGGTGCGCGAGGTGCTGGCGACCGCCATGCTCGAGGCGCTGGGCGTGCCGACCTCGCGCTCGTTCTCGCTGATCGAGACGGGCGAGGGCCTTGAGCGCGGCGACGAGCCCAGCCCGACCCGCTCCTCGGTGCTGGTCCGGCTGTCCCACAGCCACATCCGCTTCGGGAGCTTCCAGCGGCACGCCTTCTTCGAGACGCCGGAGCGGATCACGCTGCTGATCGACCACGTGATCGACAACTACTATCCGGAGCTGGCCGGCGCCGACGACCGGGCGAGCGCGCTGCTTACCGTGGTGGTCGCGCGCTCCGCCAGGCTGGTCGCCCGCTGGATGGCCGCAGGCTTCGTCCACGGCGTGCTCAACACCGACAACATGAGCATCACCGGCGAGAGCTTCGACTATGGCCCGTACCGCTTCCTGCCGCGGTCGGACCCGGCCTTCACCGCCGCCTATTTCGACCACTCCGGCCTCTACGCCTTCGGCCGCCAGCCGGAGACGGTGTTCTGGAACCTGCAGCAGCTGGCCGGCTGCTTCAGCCTGGTCACGGGGAGCGATCCGCTGGTCGAGGCGCTGAACGGCTTCGGGCCCGCCTACCAGCGCGAGCTGGTCGCGGCGATGCTGGAGCGGCTGGGCCTGAAGCCGCGCGGCGAGGAGCCGGACGTGGCCCTGGTTCAGGCCGCCTTCCGCGCGCTCGCCGAGGGCGGCGCGGCGCTGCGTTGGGAGCCGTTCTTCTTCGACTGGTTCTGCAAGGACGAGGCGCGCGCCTTGGGCGGGCCCCGCGCCGGCCTCTACGCGGGCGAAGCCTTCGGCGCCTTCCGCGGCCTGCTGACGGACTATCAGGCCGACCGGCCCGAGCGGCTCGCCGATCCCTACTTCGGCCGCCCCGGGCCCGAGGAACTGCTCTACGACGAGATCGAAGCCATCTGGGCGCCGATCACCGAGGCGGACGACTGGTCGCGGTTCGCGGCCAAGCTGGCCTCGATCGAGCGGGCGAGGGCGGCGTGGGGGCTTACGCCTCAGGGCTGACTTTACGTCAACTCGCGCTTCTTCCCCGACGCCTGCTGCGCCAGCACCACGCCGCTCAGCGCCACCGCACCGCCGAGGGCCTGCAACGGCCCCATGACCTCGCCGAACAGCGCCCAGCCGAGGGCCGCCGACACCACCGGCTGGACCAGCACGACCACCGAGGCGGTGGGGGTCGGCAGCCGGCCCATGGCCCAGGCGATCGAGCCCTGGCCGGCGACGTGGACCAGGCCCAGTCCGATGCAGGCCGCCCAGCCGGAGGCGCCGAGCGGGGTGATGCGTTCGCCGAGCAGCAGGGCCGCGGCCAGCACCAGCGGCGCGCCGACCATCCCGGACCAGAACATCAGGCGGCTGGTGCTCTCGCGCCGGCGTGCGGCGCCGATCGCGAGCATGTAGAGGGCGTACCACAGGGCGGTGGTGGCCGAGAGCGCATCGCCCAGGGGCGGGTCGAGGCCCGGCGCGCCGGCGCGCTGGCTGGCCATCAGCCAGGCGCCGCCGACCGCCACAGCCACCGCCATGACGAACAGCGGCCGCGGCCGCTGCTTCAGGAAGATCCAGGCGAAGGCGGTGACCACCACCGGCGTCAGGTTCGACAGCACCGTGGCGTTTGCCACCGAGGTGTACTTGATGCCGTAGTGCCAGAACCCGAGGTCGAGGGCGAACATCAAGCCGGCGACCAGCGCCAGGCCCGAGGGCTGTCCGACGCCTCCGTTCGTGCGCCGGGCCACCAGCGCCAGCAGGGGCAGCGCCGTGGCCAGCCGCCAGAACGCGGCCGCCGCCGGCCCGGTCTGGGTCAACCGCACCAGGATCGGCGAGAAGCCGATGATACAAGCCCCGACCATCAGGACCACCACGGCGCGCCCGCGGTGCATCGCCCGCGCCTGTGTCGCGGCCGCCTCAGTCAACGCCCAGTTCCCGGCGCAGCGCCGCAGCGGTCATCCCGCCGGCCTTGAGCTCGCGCAGGGTCTCGGCCCGGTCGCGCTTGGCGTAGCGCTTGCCGTCCGGCCCCGTCAGCAGCCGATGGTGGCGATAGGTCGGCGCGGGCCAGCCGAACAGCGCCTGCAGCAGGCGCTGGACGTGGGTCGCCTCGAACAGGTCCTGGCCGCGGATGACGTGGGTCACGCCCTGCAGGGCGTCGTCGAAGGTGACCGCCAGGTGATAGGCGACGCCCACGTCCTTGCGCGCCAGCACCACGTCGCCGCCCAGCTCCGGCCGCGCGCGGATCGCGCCATGCTCGCCGTTCGGACCTTCGCCCTCCTCGGCGAAGGTCAGGCGCTCGAAGCCTTCCAGCGCCGCCTCGGCGGCGGTCAGCGACAGCCGCCAGGCGAAGGCCTCGCCGGCCTCCAGCCGGCGCGCCTCCTCAGCCGCCGGCAGCGGGCCGCCGCGGAACACCTCCATCGCCCCATGCGGAGCGCGGCCGATCTCCTCGGCGATCTCCTTGCGGGTGCGAAAGCAGCGGTAGATCAGGCCGCGCGCCTCCAGCTCGCCAAGCGCGCCGGCGTAATCGGCCAGATGCTCCGACTGCCGCCGCGCCGGGGTCTCCCAGCCTAGGCCCAGCCAGGCGAGGTCCTCGTAGATCGCCGCCTCGAACTCCGGCCGGCGGCGCGTCAGGTCGATGTCCTCGACGCGCAGCAGGAAGCGGCCGCCGGCTGTCCGGGCCGCGGCGTGCGCGGTCAGCGCCGAAAAGGCGTGGCCCCGATGCAGATAGCCGGTCGGCGAGGGCGCGAAGCGGGTGATGAAACGGGACACCCCGAGCCTTTAGCAGGCCGGGCTCGACCTGTGCGAGCGCCTCAGCGCTTGCGGGTCTCGAGCCCCATGCGGGTGAGCAGCGCCCGCAGGAACGGCGTGTCGCCGCCGAGCGTCTCCTTCAGATGGTCGAACTGCTTGAAGCCGGCCATCTCGGCCAGGCCGTGGCTGGCGCACCACGATGCGGCGATCATCAGCTCGAAATCCATCATGCCGCCGTCCTGCCGGGCTTGAGCCAGGCCTTCGCGGACCCAGGCGTATGGGCTGTTGGGGTCGGTGATGCCGACGAAAGGCAGCGACTCGCGCTGGCGCGCGGAGTCGAACATGACGCGGTAGAGCGCTGGGCGGCTGCGGGCGAAGGTGACGTAGGTGACCGCCGCCGCCAATGCGTCGTCCGGGTTTTCCGTCGCGATGCGCAACATGGTGGCGCTCAACAGGGACCAGCCCTCGCTGGCCACCGCCGCCATCAGCTCGCCCTTGTCCTTGAAATGGTGGTAGGGCGCGGCCGGGCTGACGCCGGCCTCCCGCGCTACCGCCCGCAGCGACATGGCCGCGGCGCCCTCGGTCTCGAGCAATCGACGCGCGGCCTCCACCAGGGCCCGGCGCAGATCGCCGTGGTGATAGGGCCGGGCATCGGGCGCGTTCGATTCTGACATGGCGGCCGCCACCCTAGTTTTCCATCTGAGCGTCGTAAAGTTCCATCTTGACGGCGCTTAGATGGACTTTATCTGAACATCGTTCAGATAAAGTCCCGCCACGCCGGGACGCTCCGATCCGACTCTCGCTGTCGTCGCCAGGTTCGAACGTCTGATCGGCCGCGTGGCTCCTGGCGCGCCGCCCGCCCTGGGGCTGGCCCATGCGTGCTCAGAACCGCCGGCTGACCCCGACGTAGGCCTCCACATCCGGCGTGCGCCGGTTGAGGCCGGCGTTGACGCCGCCGTCGAGCTGAAGGTCCGGGGCCGCCGCGGGCGTCCAGGCGCAGGTCAGGTCGAAGCTGGCCTCATAGGTTCGACCTTGCGGATCGTCGTCCACCAGGCCCCAGAGCTCGGCGCCGAGCGTCGTCGGACCGAACGGCCGCGACAGGGCCGCCGCGGCGCTGGCCGCAGCGTGGTCGCCGTGGCCGTCGGCGTTGCGCGCACTGGCCAGTTGCGGCGTGAAGGTCAGCGAGAGCTGGTCGGGCAGGGGCGCCTGGACGGGCATGATCACTCCGCCGGTCCAGCCGCCGGCGCCCAGGCCGTGGGTCGCCGTCGGCGCGGTCACGAACGGCTCCACCGAGACCATCACGCCCTGGGTGTCCGGATCCGTCAGCGCCGTGCGAAAGCCCAGCATCAGGTCGCCGACGCCCGACGTCCGGGTCGTGGCGCCCGCCTGGCGGTTGCGATCGAGGATCAGCGGCGTCCAGTCCACTTCCACCTCCGAGCGCCGGGTCAGGCCGGCGCGCAGCTCGAACCCGCCGATGGCGAAGGTCCGGTCGCGGTCGCCGGCGTCGTTCGTCTCGCTGAAGTCGACCAGGCCGACCTCCAGCTGGACGTGGCCGGCGTCAAGGATGCAGGGCGGCGTAGCCTTGCCGGGCCGGTCGGCGCAGAGCGGCCGCAGCTGGCCTGCGTTCTGCGCCTGCGCCCGGCCGCCGAGCAGCAGCAGCGCCGCGGTCCCCAGCGCGATCGCCCGCAGGCGATGATCCCTTGCGCGAAACTCCATATGCCCTCCAGCCCGACGCGACGGCCAAGCTTAAACGCCGCCGCTACGCTCGGGGAAGGGGCGCGCAGGGCCATGCTGCGCTGCGGCAAATCTTGATCTGAACGCTGCACAGATATCTTGATGTCGTTCAGATTGAGCCTATCTTAGCATTGTTCAAATTCATCAGGTTCCGGCCGTCGGGACCTGGAGGCACAAAGAAAGGAAGGGAAACCGCCATGACCGTCGTCGCCAGTTTCGAACGTCTGATCGACCGTGTGGCGCCCGCGATGTTCCTGGCGCTCGGCCTGGTCTCCGCGGCCGCCATGGCCCTGGCCGGTGCGTGATCGGCGCCACAGTCGGGGCTGTTTTGCACCGCAGCGATCTAATCACTGTATAGATATCTTGACAATGATCAGATCCAACCTATCTTAGCGTTGTTCAAATAACAAAAGCCCCCGTCTCGGGGGACCAACTCAAAGGTGTGTGTCGCCATGACTCTCGCAACTGTCGCCAACTTCGAACGTATCGTCGATCGCGTCGTCCCGGCCATGTTCCTGGTGCTGGGCCTCGCCACCGCCGGCGCCATCGCTCTTGTCGGCGGTTGATCGCCCGGCCGGAGGTCCTCCCCCATCGGCTGGAACGTTCGACCAAGGGCCCTCTGCAACAGGGGGCCCTTTCCTTTGGGCCCATCCAGCGGGCCCGGCGGCTCCTCACATCGCGCCCCGATGGGCCGCTGGTCATGGAGCTGTCTTCGAATCTTCCCTATAGTGAATGCGATAGGGCGGTTTCGGCCGCCTGCGCGTCGCGGAAGGGGGCTTCGTCTTCAGTCCACCAGCGTACGACATAGGTGCTTACCGCGCCCTCGCCGGACGGGATCGCAGATCGCGGCCAGACGAGAAAGGCGCGCCGTGCGGGTGTTCGAGCGTGGCCGCGCCGCGCTCACGGCGTTGCAGGAGGGCCTGGCATGCAGGTTCTTAGCAAGCCGCCCTCAGGCTGCCCGGCCCTGGTGCTGAACGCGGACTTCCGGCCCCTCAGCTACTACCCCCTGTCGCTCTGGCCGTGGCAGGAAGTGATCAAGGCGGTCTTCCTCGACCGCGTCGACGTGATCTCCACCTACGACCAGGTGGTCCACTCCCCCTCCTTCGAGATGAAGCTGCCGAGCGTGGTGTCGCTGAAGCATTACGTGGCTCAGGACCGGCCCCCGGCCTTCACCCGCTTCAACCTCTTCCTGCGCGATTCCTTCTCCTGCCAATACTGCTCGGCTGGAGAGGACCTGACCTTCGACCACGTGATCCCCCGCTCACGCGGCGGCCGCACGACCTGGGAGAACATCGTCACCGCCTGCGCTCCCTGCAATCTGAGCAAGGGCGGACGC